>JADIMM010000027.1 GCA_017694795.1 Candidatus Gallitreponema excrementavium | reverse complement strand
GAGAGAATTCAAGATATGCTTTATAATACAAACCAAACAGTTAATACATTAACAGAGTATTATTCAGATAATGAAAGCGGATATGGCGGTTATTTTCCAGTAGGGATAAATAATACATGGCACAGTGGAATTCATATAAACGACATGAAGAAAATTTTCCCTTTTCGTCCAGGAGAATTAGTTGCATATAATATTTGCGAGGAATATGTACAAACTAGTTGGCCAAAATATATAACTTCAACCATTTATGATAAATTGTCTGATGATAATAAAAAACTGTTCAGGAAAAAATTATTTGGGGGATACGAACTGATTGATGAGGCAATTGAGCATTGTTCTAATAGTTTTGTGCTTCTAAAACATACTGTTCTGTTACATACGAGGAACAATAGCAAAAAAGAATTTTCATTTTTTACATTATATATGAACCTCATGCCGCTGAAAGGTAATTCAGAACTCTGTGAATATTATAATACATATACACAGATACAGTCAGATCTTCAGCAGGAACCTTTTTATACAGAGTGGAAATTTAAGCTTACTGATACAAACGGTTTGGGAAGCATATACAAATACAATAAAGGGACAAATCTTTTTGCAAACAGTGAATTTAAGATTGCAAAACAGACATTTGCATATACAGTGTATAAAAACCTTACAGAAGCGTCAGATTTACAGAATCAACAGCTTCCGGCAGCTGAAATAACATTTCTTGCGCCCAATTCCAGTTGTACAGATACTATTCCGCTTTCAGATGTGGAGCTTTGGAACGAGGTTATCATTATTCCAGCAGAAACCGAATTTGAAGTGTATAGAAACGGGCATCTTGGAGGAAAGATAGGGACGCTGCGTTTTTCTAAAAAACTCCTTTTTATTGCTGACGAAGAATTAGAAGCAACAGATACATCAGGAAAAGATATTGTCCGATATCTCAGATTTAATTTTTCAAATATTTTAGATTTTACAAGTAATATAATCTGTTATATACGATGCGCAGATATTGATACGGCGTATGAGGTAGGAGATGGATATTATAGATATGCAAGCACAGATTATGAAAATACACGGCCTTTTCTGGATATTGCTGGTACCATGTATGAAGCATATGAAAATGATTTTTTTAAAATACAGAATAATACTGATACAGTAATCATAAATGGGATAGAATGTTGCCAGGCGTCTATTGAAGTCAAGGAATCTGAAATATATGAAATAAAAGCAACGGATGACATTAAGATTGCTCTGGAAGGGAAACTGAAAAAAACAGAGGAAAATGCAACTAATTTTACTAAAATAACAGATTGTCTGGTCTGCTATACTGATAGAACAAAATCAAACCCGGCAGAAATAAAAACGGGCGGAGTTGAGTTTATTCCACAGGATTCACAGTATTTCCGGGATATAGACTCAACACATTCAGGGTATGTCCGGTTTGATTCCGATCAATATTACTATATAGATATACCGGCAGGCAAAATGCTGCAGGCAAAACTGATTGTAAAAAATGGATATACGATAAATGAAAACACAAATGTACCTGACGGAAACAGAGTAAATATCACAGCAGAAGATTTGTTAGGGTATCCGGCTTTGTGTGAAGAAACGAACAAAACGTATTTTGACCTTGTTGTGTTTTCAACACAGGATTTATCCTGCTTTGAAGACGGTGAATCGTCTTTTTATAAGAAGAACTTTGTGAAATATAAAGAAGGTTCAAATAAAGATGAAGACTCACATAAAAAAGATTTGTTTGTTGAGCCGAAAAAATTCCGGAACTTTTTTAATGACAGCACAGACTATAAATTAATTTCTCAGATAGACCAAAATATATTTTTATGTTTTGGAAAGAACGGAAAAATAAGTGAAAAAGAACTGCTGCAGTTCTTTACATCACAAGAAGAGGACGTAAAAAAAAGCCGGGAAAACTTTTACAAATTAATTTGTGAACATCCGCTTGAATGGGATGCACAGTTTTGTCAACAGAAAATACAAGAAGATTATGAAAAAGTGTTTGGGGAACCATGTATGAAGGACTTTATAGAAGCATGGGCAAAGAACCTCTCAGAGAAACTGACAAAACTATCTGTTTTTGAGAAAGGATTTAAACATGCAGTTTGCAAAGAAGCCGCTGAATCTGCAGCCGTTTTAGAAAACATATTCTATTTTATGCATCCATTATATTTTTTGGAGAAAGTTCATGAAGATGAAGGTGATGCAGAAGAAGATAAAAAATTTTTACCGAAAGAAGCAGCAGATTTGATTGAGATACAGAATTACGTTATTGCATTGGAATGTTTGAAAAAGGGAAATACCGGGATTTACTCAGGTAATACAAATAATACAAAGCAGACATATTGTAATCATGCCGTTTTTTTAACAGTTATTGCTGCTGACAGCAACTATACCGCTTTTACAAACAGAAACGGAACCCAATTTCCAGAAGCTGATTCGGAGAAAGATAACGTAAAAAATAAAGAGATAGAGAAAACACATGAACCGGATTACTTTTACTATTACAAAGCAAGCAACTATTGGTGCGATATTCTTGCAGCGGCGAGTAAGAATGAATCAACCGGGATAAAAGAGGTGAATTTGGAACAGGCACAAAAATTAGCCAATCAGGGGTATGTGGTTATTGCGTGCAAAAAAAAACCTTCGTTTCAAACCGGTTCCCCCCATTTTGCAACCATACGACCGAATGCCGCTGTTATACATTATACTATAGAGGATGTTTCGGTGGCAAATGTGGGAGATGTTAACGAAGTTATGACTGTTCATGATGCCTTTATAGAGACTGATACTGTCAAATATTATTATAATTCCCGGCAGATGTTTCAGAAAGATATGTCCAAGTGGAATGAGATACGCTGCGGACTATATAAAGCGGAGGAAACATGAAAAGAAACTGTGTATGCACACTGTTTTTGCTGTTATTGGTGTTTTCTGCAATAGGGCAGCCGTATCCGTTCAGCGAGATTCAAAAATTATTTTCCAGAACTCATAAGCTGATGTATGCAAGGGAATTGCGTCTCAATGACCAGCACAGCAGGTATTATT
>JADIMM010000026.1 GCA_017694795.1 Candidatus Gallitreponema excrementavium | reverse complement strand
TTCGTGGTATAGTTTCCATAGGTTTCTTTCCTCCTGTTTTTTGGTATGTTGCAATTTCATTATAACAGATGGTTGGAAACCTTTTTTATGGGGAATTATATTTTACTGCTTACCATTGGTAATTTTACCATTATTTGACAAGGTAAAGGTTGCGCCATTACAAACCATGACACCTGCTCCCTGTCGATTCTGTTGTTTACCAAGCTTAAGTTCATTACCTCTGATTTCTCCTCCGGACATTTTAAATTCCGCAGTACTTCCGCTAACATACACACCGCTTCCATAGGAATACCCCCCGGTATTGCCCTTGATAGAACCGCCGGTCATTATCAGCCTGCCGTTATCCACAGTTACGCCCCTTCCGGCTTGGTTGTTTTGTATGTTGGCATTGTCCGCTATAGTCACAGTTCCACCATTAGATATATTTATCAGTGATATTTCTTCTCCATCGGCTGTCGGGGAGCTAGCGCTTGGGTCTCCAGACACGTTAACCACCCCGTCACCGCCGCCCAGGGTCAGGCTGCCGCCGTCTTGCACCTCAAAGACGGTTGTTGCGCCGTCAGCGTTAATATTTATGGTTGCACCACTAGGAGGGGATATTGTCGTAGGCTCAGTAATCTCTACAGGCTTAAAAACCGTAATATCACCACCAGTGTCTCCTATAGCGTCCAGCACTTCTCCAAAGTCACCAAGTGAAACACCGCCATTTCCCCCTGTACTGTATGAAGTCTCTGTGTCCGACAGGAATACAGCAGTGCCACCAGAGCTAACATTAACATTTTCTACAATCCTATAGTCTTCCACATCCGAAGTAAATATGCTCGCCGCATTATTAACATTTTTATCCGTTATCTGCACCGCAGTTCCTGGTGTCATTTCTTCTGCCGTCACTCCGATACTGCCGCCGGTAAGACCATCCTCACCAATGGTAATGGTGTTTCCGTTAGCTAAGTACACGTTATTTGCCGTGTTACTTGTAATTACCGGGCTACTACCACTGACGGTAAAGGTACCACCGGCCACATACACACCGCCACCGTTTTGAGTAGCTGTATTTCCCTTTATGGTTCCTCCGCTCATGGTGAACTCGCCGTTGCTATCCACATACACGCCGCCACCGTTATTTGCAGAGTTTCCGCTTATGATTCCACCACTCATGGTGAAGGTGCAATTTCCATACACGACTACGCCACCACCAGCAGCAGCTTTTGATGTCTCATCAGTACTGGCATTGTTTTTTTGTATTATGGCAGAATCATTCATGGTAAATTCTCCCCCACCATTTACATACACACCTCCACCACCGGCATATTCAATTATACCAGCAGCTTCGTTTCCTTGTATTATGGCATCGCCATTCATGGTAAACTCTCCGACATTTACATATACCCCGCCACCACAGGCATGACTACTTCCACCGGTGGCTTCGTTTTCCTGTATTATGGCAGTACTCTTCATGGTAAAAGTGCCTTCTTGTACAAACACCCCGCCACCACTTTCAGTCGCTATGTTTCCGCTTATGGAACCATCGCTCATAGTGAAATCGCCTTTATAAACACACACACCGCCACCGGATTTGGAAGAGTTGCCACTTGCCTCATCGATTTCACCGATGGTTCCTCCTTCCATAGTAAACTTGCCAGTCTCATAAACGTACACACCTCCACCGCTACTACTAATGCCACTTGCTTTGTTTCCACTTATAACTGCACTGTCGCTCATGGTGAAGGTGCTAGTACCTGGGCTGTCGCCACCGACATACACGCCGCCACCGCTACTAGTGGCAGAGTTTCCACTTATGACTGCACCGCCGCTCATGGTGAAAGTGCCTTCAAAAATATACACGCCTCCACCATTTTGGGCAGAATTGGAACTATCCCCATCGAATCCGCCGATGGTTCCGCCTTCCATAGTAAACTTGCCACTCCCAGAAACAAACACACCTCCACCGCTACCAGTGGCACTGTTTCCGCTTATGACTGCACCTTTGCTCATGGTGAAAGTACCATAGGAAATACACACACCGCCACCACTATTACCGTTACCACTTTCATCGATATTTGCGCTGTTTTTGGTTATAGCACCGCCATCCATAGTGAAGGTACCATTACTGTCCACATATACTCCACCTCCGTATCTGGCACTACTTTCGGTTATTTTACTGCCGGCTTTCATGGTAAAGGTACCGCCGTTTACATATACCGCACCACCATTACCAGCGTCATTTGTTCCCGTTAAGGTGATATTTTCTCCCAAGGTAAGGCTTCCGTCGGTACCTATTGTGAACACCCTGCCATTTTTATTTTCCAGTGTTCCGCCGGCACTGCCGCTGCCGCCCATCACCGTGAGTGTCGTTACAGATCCGGTGGTACTGCCGTCCGGTGCATTGATTTTCACCTCTTTGGTTTGGACGGTTCCCATAACAACAATTTTGCCTTCGGTAAAACCGGCACCATTAAGCAAGTCTAAGGCTCTCTGCAGTGTAGCCACAGGCTTATCTTCTGTTCCCAGATTGTTGTCATTGCCGGTATCGCTGACATACACGGGGGAATCATCCACTACCTTATATGTAAAGATTACCTTGTCGGAATCTGCAGCCCCGTTCATTTGGGCATAGGCGGTAATGTTATAGGTGCCGGGCTCGGTAAATGTAAGGGTTATGGGGCCGGCTCCTTCAATATTCCCGGAAACCGGTGTGCCGTCTTCTTTTTCTACCCCGTACCAGTTATCACTTGCCAACACAAGGGTTGCCCCGGGTACAAGATTTGAAAAATCAACAGTTCCGTTAATTGTAATTATTCCCCCAGAGGGGCTTGCAATTACGGAGGGCAGCTCTGATGCCTGGGTGGATGCGGTTACAGAGGTAGACAAACCGTACTCATCTACAAGGGAAAGGGTAAAGCTGGTCAAATCCCCGGAAAGGAGCACATCCGTCACTATCCCCACAAAACGGTTATTCTTGTCACCGTTAAATTCGGCACCATCTTCCTTTACCGGCTTCCAGGTATCACCGTATATTTCTGTTAATTCAGTTCCGCCGCCGGAAAGGTTTCCATCCGGGGTAATGGTATAGGTTTTTTTGTAGGGACTGCTAATCTCCAGGGTTTTAACATCCCGGTGGATACCTGTCATCTCGGGGAGGTTAAAACAAATTACATAAGTATCCTTCCCAGGAACCACATCTGTACGGAGAACCACAGGATAAATAACCGCAGGCGGTGCAGAGTTTACTAAGGCAGGGACAGAATAAGTGCCGAAAATCCTCCCGGATTTTCGTTCTTTAAGGGTAAGGCTGGGGGAAATTTTTGTCCCTGTACCATCCAGTCTCTCCAAAAAGTCCTTTTTAAGGGTGAGATTGAGAATATTTTTATCGTTAGCATCCCATTCAAGATAATAATCCGTTCCGGAAATAGGAGAATTTTCGTTTTCCCAGGAAAGAGTTTCATCCAAATCGTAGTTCTGGGGGTTAACCAGCTTGTAGGTTATCAGGGTGTCCTCCCCGGAAGCTATATGGGCATAGGAATCTTTATAAACCGGCTCCGGGGAAATTCTGCTTTCTGCAACCCGGGCTGTCTCGGTCCATTCCTTTAAAAAATCTTCCAGGGACAGATTGTAAATATGACAGGAAGAAAAAATGCTAAAAAGGGTCAGGGCTGCCAAACCGGAAGGAATCAATTTGGGAGATAAACCAGACATAATTTTCTTAAAAAACAACATATCAATTCTCCTGTCATCATAAACTGCCCCGGGGCTGTCATTCTGCATTCCGGGAAACTGTCTGCATACCCCTGCACCATTCTCAAAAAAGCCGTATTCCCGGGATACATCCCGGCACAATCCGTAAAGCTATTTTTAAAAAACCTTTAAATCAAAATCCCCAAACTTCCCGAATGTTTTCATGGGAAAATAATTGTTAAAACACTTCCGGCAGGATAAAAATCCCGGCAGAATCCCAAAAACCTTATCACAAAAGATTTTAATATAAAAAACACTAAATAACAATCAACACAAATAGAAAAAAGAAAAATATTTAACTTTATCAAGGTATATATCCAAAATATCAAAACCATATATTGAAATTCCGTTTTTTGTGCTATAAACTTCCGTTATAACCACATTATATTGATATTTATAAGAGGTTTTACATGAGTAAAAAATTGAAAACTTTTACCTTTATTCCATCCTTTCTTATCTTGATTGTTGCAGGAAGTCTCATTTCCTGTAAAATGAGTCTTTTTTCAAAGGTGGAAGTAAAGGCTGCCCCTAATATCTATGCCCCCCTGGGGGAAAAAACCCTGGAGATAAAAGAATTTGTTTCCCTGGAGAAAATGGAAAACCTGATTGGAACCGATAACGAGGCCCTTGTTTTCCAGTACCCACAAAACCAGGATGGGGTTGCTGCAGATGAAAATGCCCCCATGACCTTTATGATTTATTATCCCATAATGGAACTTCCCCTTAACCTTGGGGAATACATCGAGGGCATTGACCTTTCTTCGTTTAATGCGGCAATTCCGGAGGTGGAATTTACAGTGCCGGAATTGGAGGGGCTTGTGGTTCCGGAACAAACAATTACGGTTCCCGGTTCCGAAAGCTTTGCAGGAAGTACAATCGACGGCACAACGGCAGAACTTGTAAACAGCATTCTCAATGATGCCGGCAACCTCAGCATGGAAGAAAGAACCATAAATATCGAAGGCGAGGGGCTTAAAAGCCTTGTCCTAGCAGAGAACAGTGCAATAACCCTTACAATAGGCTCCACACTAGAGAGCAGCGGGGTTGGATTCGTCCCGGACATAAAGCTGGTGCTTACCGACGGAACAGAGGTTTCCTTTAAAGACCAGGGAAACGGTTCCTATAAGGCGGATTTGGGCTTAAAGGAAATTACCCCGGGGGAAATGGTGTTAAAAGGGGGTGTACGCCCTACCGGCACCGTGGCGGAAGGTGACGAAATTCCTGCCGGGGGAATCGGGGCAAAAGTTTCAGTTAAAGTGGAACTTGCAGGCTTTGCCTCTGCAACGGTAGAACTTCCGGAAGGGACAAACCTTGACGTGAATTATACCCAGAACTGGCCGGAAGAAGCCCGGGGACTTATAAGCCAGGTAGACTTTGAAAAAGTAACTGCCACTGTAAAACTTAACGGAAATCTTCCTACCGGTAACGAACTGGGAATAACAATGGAATCAAATACATTCAATATTCCGGAAAGTACAAAAACCACTGCCATAAACGGAGAGGCTGCCCCACTTTTGTTTGAATCGAAAGGCCCCTTTGTTGTAGTGCCTGTGAACAGCCCCATTGACTTTATGATGGGGATTACCCTCCCCGGCTATAACGAGGCTGATAATACAATAACAATAAAAAATGTAAATCCGGGGGATACTTATTCCCTTTCCGGCAATGTGGAAATAAATGCAGACTGGAAAAATGTTACCGTCTCCTTTGAGGGAAAGGGTAACTATTCCGGAAGTTTCCCCCTGGAAGGAGAGGAACCTATCGATTTGAGCTTTATAAACGAAAAAATCCCGGAAGGTATCGGACTGGGGAATATAGAAGCGGACATCTTTTTAAGCTCCCCATCCTTTGGCGAGGACATTAAACTTGAATTCAATGCCTATATAAAGGCAAATGAAGAGGAAATCCTCGGCACAAAAGCCGAACCTAAAAAGCTTAACCCCTCCACATCCCTGACCCTGCCGGAAACAAATATCTGGGACACGGAAATTCCCCAATCCAGCATATCGATGGGTGAAAAATTCACTGACTTTATCAATAAAAGACCGGAAGCACTTAAAGTGGATTACAGCCTTTCTGCGGACAGTGCAGTCATCAGCCGAGAAGCAATGGAAAACATGGAATCTACAACGGTAAAGATGGAACTACTTGTAAAAATCCCCCTTGCCTTGAATGTCAGCGGTACGGAGGACTCGCCTGACAATTCCGAAAACAAGGGTATCAACCTTGATGTAATGAAACTTGCAGGGCTTTATAAAGACGGGGAAGAAAGAAACGACCTTTTTGGAAGGTCAGAGGCTTCCGCCGATGATACGATAAACCAGCTTCTTGACAACCTTAAATCCCTGACACTTACAGTGGAATATGACAATAAGATTCCCCTGGGCTTTACCGGAACAATTTCCCAGAAGGATGTTTTTACAAAGGAAGTGACTTTAAAGAAATCCTCAAAGGGAACCATAAATATTGAACTTAACAGCGATGAAGTAAAGAAGATTATGGAAGTTTACCCATTCAGCCCGGATATAAACCTGTTTCTTCCCAACGGGGCTATTGTCATACCGGAAGACGGAGCTGTAAGTTTTAAGCTTTATGCTTCGGCGGCAACTGACATAAATTATACCTTTGATTTAAGAACCGGTAGATAGGAGGAACTTAAAATGAAGATGTTTTTTAGGAAAATAAAAATAAACAAGAACCTTGTTTTTTGTGCCGTCCTCTTGTTCTTTGCAGGACTTGCCGCAGGGGAATTCAATCCTTATAAAAGGTATTTTGAGATAGAAGTAAATGTAGGGGACGATACGGGTATTTCCAACAACTGGTTCAGTCTAAATGATTTTACACAGGAAACCCTGGTGGTGGATTTTAACGAAATGTCAAGGAGCCTTAAAAACGGCCTGACCATGAACCTGACCGGGAATACCGGGTTTGACATGAAAATGAAGTTTACAGACGATTTTAAAATGAGAATCTTTGCCAATGCAGATATTATGGCACAGGCCAATATATCCCGGGAAATAATTGATTTTCTTGCAAATGGAAACTCAAAGGAAAATATGTCTGTAAACGGAGCCTTTGAAACTGACGGATCGGCTTTCATCTCAGCCGGAACCGATATGACAATGTTTTTTAACAAACTGGGAGTAACTTTAAGAGGGGAATTATTTATTCCCGCCTTTTATATACCCAGAAACAGCACAGCAGTAAGTGTGAGTGCAAAGGATAACGGGGAAATAAACTGCGATTTTTCGGCGGATATTCCGGTATACAGTCCTTTTCTGGTTGCTGCCGGCAAGGGGATTTCCGCAGGAGATCTTATAAAGAACGGGGGAATTGATTTTGGAGTAGGGCTGGAGTACCGGTTCCTGGAAAATCTGGAAGCAGGAATAACGCTGTACAACATACCTATTAAGGCTGCGGCCGTGTACAACTATACAAATGTTTCCTTGGACGGAAACTACAGTATTGACTCAATACTTAATGTAATAAGCGGGAATTCCAAAATAAACCAGGAATTTAAATTCAATGAGCTGGAATACGTTACAACAGGAACTCCAAGGCTGGTTTACAGACCTGTGGATCTGGGACTGGATGTATTGTACAAACCTTTTGATGAACTTTTGTATCTTAGAGGCGGAATGAATTTTGTCTTTTATGATCCTTTTATTTTTAACTTTGATTTGGGCGTGGATTTAAATCTCTTTAAAATCGGTAAAATGGGAAGCCATATCCTTACCCTTTCCTATGAAACAGGTTATGTAAGCCGTAACTGGATTCAAAGGGGAATTCTTAATCTTGATTTTAGGGTCTTAAACCTCCGGTTTGCGGCTACCTCAAAATCACCATCCTTTGCAGGTTCCTTTACAGGAAAGGGAATTGCCCTCGGGCTTGGAATCGCCATAGGTTATTAAAAAAACAAAGAGTATCCGGGACGGCGGTTTTACCGCCGTTTTTTTTGCAGGGAATAGCCGTAGTCATGCCGCCCTGCTTTACCGTGACCGGGGGACAGGTCTTTGCAGAGCTTGCCGGTGTCCGCAAGGATGTGTGCCGGGAATCCGGGGACAGGGCTTTGCAGAATTTGCCGGTGTCCGCAGGATATGTGCCGGGAATCCGGGGACAGGGCTTTACGAACTTCACCAGAAAGTTTAGCCTGTTTATAAATTACAAAATATAAAAAAATGTCATAAAAAAGCTTCAATCCCCTTTTTTTTTATTTTCCTTTGAGTTACAATCAAACAAGTTATGGTCTGCAAGAATCTTATACCTTGCAGGATGTGTTTTTCCGGAAAAGTTTTATCCGCCGGTTCCGGCAGAAAGAAAAAAACGGATTTTTAAATAAACCTGCAACCATTTTAAGGCTTTGCTGTCTATAACCAAAAGTACAGGTTCTCAAAACGGAATAAATTTCAAGGGAGTTGTCTCGATGTTAAAGAAATATATAGAAGGTTCTTTGGAATTTTCTTCGTACGAAGAAATGAGGGAAAAATTTTCCATTAAAATCCCGGAAAATTTTAATTTTGCCTACGATGTTGTGGATGAATATGCCGGAACAGAGCCTAACAGGACAGCCTTGGTCTGGTGTGACGACAACGATGAGGAAAGGTATTTTTCTTTTTTTGACCTGGCAGAAGCTTCGGCAAAAACAGCCAATTTCCTTAAAGAAAGGGGGATAAAAAAAGGGGACAGGGTAATGATTATCCTGAGAAGAAGATACGAATTCTGGTTCTTTCTCCTTGCCCTGCACAAAATCGGGGCTATTGCAATCCCGGCTACAACCATGCTTTTGGCAAAGGATGTGGAATACCGGAATAAGGCCGCAAATGTTAAAATGATTGTTACTGTAGATGATGAAAGTCTGCAGGAAGAGGTGGAAAAATCATTGGAAAACTCCCCCTCTGTGGAGAGTCTTGTAACAATCGGTAAAAAAAGGAAGGGCTGGATTTCTTTTTACGATTTTTACGGTTCCGAAAGCCCGATTTTTAAAAGGCCTTCCGGAGAAGAAGGAACGGAGAACAGCGACATTATGCTGCTGTATTTTACCTCCGGGACTTCGGGGTATCCTAAAATGGTGGAGCATAATTTTTCTTATCCACTGGGACATATTGTTACCGCAAAGTACTGGCAAGGGGTTCTTAACGGAGGACTCCATCTCACTGTTGCAGAAACAGGCTGGGCAAAGGCTGTCTGGGGAAAAATCTACGGGCAGTGGCTTTGTGGAAGTGCCGTGTTTGTTTATGATATGAATTCATTTGTTCCGGCAAAGCTTTTGGAAAAAATGGCAAAATACAAGGTTACAACATTCTGTGCACCTCCCACGGTTTACAGGTATCTTGTAAGGCAAAACTTAAAGAAATTTGACCTGTCAAATCTCAAATGCTGTGCCACAGCCGGGGAAGCCCTTAATGACGAGATTTTCAATAAATTTTACGAGCTTACGGGGCATAAATTAAAGGAAGGTTACGGACAGACTGAATTAACCCTGACGATAGGGAATTTTCCGGGAATGGAAATCAAACCGGGTTCAATGGGAAAGCCTGCCCCAGGCTACAATATCGATATAGTAGATTCCCAGGGAAACAGCTGCCCGGCTGGGGAAACTGGGGAAATCGTTATCAGGCTGGAAAAGGGTCGCCCTTTCGGGATGTTTGCCGGGTACTATAAGGATGATGAGCTTACTGCAAAGGTTTTTGAAGGAAACCTGTACCATACAGGGGACACTGCTTATAAAGACCAGGACGGATATTACTGGTTTGTAGGCAGGACCGATGACATGATTAAAAGTGCCGGGTACAGGATAAGCCCCTTTGAGGTGGAAAGCGTCCTCCAGAAACATCCTGCTGTTTTGGAATGTGCCGTTACAGGTGTTCTTGACCCTAAAAGGGGCCAGGTTGTAAAGGCTACAATAGTACTGAACGAAGGGTTTACCGGGGATACAAAGCTGTCACGGGATTTGCAGGCCTTTGTAAAGGAAAATACTGCTTCATATAAATATCCCAGGATTATTGAGTTTGTTGAAGAATTGCCTAAAACCATAAGCGGTAAAATCCGCAGGGTGGAAATCCGGGAAAAGGATTCCAATTAATGTTGTTTACCGGGCAGAGGGGCTCTTGCCCTGTATCCGGACAAAGGGGTAGCGGAAAAGCGTTTTGCCTTTGGCAAAACCTTTGGAGCGAGGGGAAACCGCCTCTTTTTTTGATTTGAGGGTTCGTTTTTTATTTTGTTTGTTTTAGGGTGGTTCCCCCTTTATGATTTTGTATTTCAGTCTTTTTTAGGGACTTTTTAGGAGTTTTTTATGGATAAAAGAAGAGTCGTTGTTACCGGGCTTGGGGCTGTAACCCCTTTGGGAAATTCTGTTTCAGATACATGGGACGGAATCAGGAATGAGCGTTGCGGGATTGGTCCTATTACCCTTTTTGATACTACTGACTACGCTGTCAAAATTGCCGGTGAGGTGAAGAATTTTTCTTTAAGTGACTTTGGTATAGATAGGAAAGAAGCCAGAAAGATGAGCCGGTTTACCCAGTTTGCTGTGGCGGCTGCCTGTGAGGCGGTCAAGGATTCCGGTGTCAATCACTTTTGATTATCTTACCCACAATTTATTGTAAATTCCTTAATTTAACCATCTTTTTTTAAGATTTTTTAGCTTGGAACCCTGAAAACAGCTTTTTCATCTTTGAAAAAGTATTTTTCGATTAAATCTTTCCAAACTTGTGGCATATGAGGATTATTATCGTCATCGTCATATAATTTGATTTCAACTCTTTTTCCATTTTGGGTTACACCGTATATTCCATCTTGAACAGATAAATGTATCATAATCTTTTGCCGAGGTGTATTTCTGGCAATGAAAATATAATTATTCAGACTGAAGGCACAACCAGAATCGGTAGTTCTTTCAATTCTAACACTTAACAGTTTTGAAATTTCTTTTTTTTGGGTTTCATTAAGTTTAACAAAAGCTGATTCTGGGTTTTTAGGTTTTCGGGCGAATTCTTTGGCATAAATTGAACAATACTGTTGCAGAAAAAGATTTGCTTCCTCAACGGTATTAATGTTCCGGAGCCTAAATTCAACAGGAAGCCTGCTTTGAATCGTTTGGTTGAATCTTTCTATTCTGCCTTTAGCCTGTGATGAATATGCCCGTATCATTTCTATGCCAAGTTTTTGCATCGTTACGGCAAATTGCGTAAGATTTTGCTTTTCTCCTATTTTATGAGAATCATTAAAAAAAAGCCGTAGTCCATCAAAATAAAATGCTTCAGGGATTCCATACTTAACCAGCATTTGGCGAACAATTTCGTAATATCCAAATGCACATTCATTTTTAGTCATGTACATTGCAATAGGTATGTCTGTTGCATCATCAATTAATGTGTGGATGACATACTTTTTACCATTACCAAACCAATCGAATGCTGTACCATCACCTTGTAATAGTTCACCGAATCTTAATCTTGTCGGTCGTATCTCGTGTATAGATATTTTTTTATTACGGTGTTTTTTGGGGGAAATATACCCTGCTTCTTTAAGTTTTTTAGCAATTGTATTCCTGCTCCGGTTGATATGGTAGTAATCATGTAGAATTTTGGAAAAATGCGAAAAATTAACTTCTTCAAATATTTTTTGTCCATGTTTATTGGTTGATTCTTTAATTCTAATTATTTGTTTAAGTTCAAACTCTGGCATAGTATGTACAGGTTTTTTGCCTGTATTACCATGAATCAAACAAGACACCCCTTCTTGTCTGTATCTTCGTTTTATTGCCTTAATGTGACCTAGACACAAATTCAACTCTATTGCACATTGTTTGTTAGTGCAAAGCCCCTTAATAGCTCGTTCAATCCAAAATTTTCTTAATTTCTGTTTTTCAGTTGTAAGTTCCATACATATATTATAAAGCAACCTATTAATATATGTAATTC
>JADIMM010000025.1 GCA_017694795.1 Candidatus Gallitreponema excrementavium | reverse complement strand
ATACCCCTTTGTCAACAATCACAACAAGAGATAGGTTTGGTCTTGCGGTTCCAGATAGTACTATATGTGACATCGGTTTCCGGATGTTGCAGCCCCATGAATTGGCAGCTGCTACAGGATTTCCCGCCGGGTACCGGTTTACTGGAACCAAGGCTGAAGTTGTCAAGCAAATAGGCAATGCAGTTCCTCCGGTATTTGCGGAGAAATTATTTACAAGTTATGTAGGAAAGGAAAATGTTAAGCGAAGTTTTTAATGTTGATTGTATGGATTATATGAAAAAAATACCTGATAAAACTTTTGATCTAGCAGTAGTCGACCCACCATATTTTTCAGGTCCAGAAAAAAAAGGTTTCTATGGAAAAAAGGTAAGTAAAATTGGAGTTAAAAGAAATTATCCAAATCAACCATTATGGAATATCCCCGATTCTGAATATTTTAAAGAATTAAAAAGGGTCACAAAAAAATATATAGTTTGGGGCTGTAATTACTTCAATTTTATTTTTCCACCGGGCCGTATTGTATGGGATAAGTGTAATGATAAAAGTACTTTTTCAAATTGTGAGATTGCAGCAACTAATCTCCATAATAGTGTTCGGATTTTTAGATTTATGTGGAACGGTATGTTACAAGGTAAGAGTATTGAAGAAGGGCATATAATGCAAGGTAATAAGAAATTAAATGAAAAAAGAATTCATCCGACCCAAAAGCCTGTAGCTCTCTATCGGTGGATTTTCAGCCGTTATGCAAAACCCGGCAATAAAATTCTCGATACTCATCTGGGTAGTGGTTCATCAAGAATAGCAGCTTATGATATGAATTTGTATTTTATTGGTTGTGAAATCAGTAAAGAATATTTTGAAGCCCAAGAAGAAAGGTTTATGAACTATACAAAAAAAGGAAAAAACAAACTGGGATTAAATTATTAATAAAAGGAGAAAAAATGAGATATAGTATCTTTGAATATTCGCAAGAAAAATTAATCTCATTTGGTTTGGATATTACAGACGCTTTGTTGCTCAACTGGTTTGCAAATTTCTTTTGCGGAAGAATGGAAAAACAAATCTTCAAAGATGGAAACGGGAATTCGAAGGTTTTTGGCTGGATTAAAACCTCTAAAATTATTGAAGATTTACCAGTACTTGAAATAACAAGTGAGAAAGGAATTCAAAAACGATTAAACGCTTTTGTTGAAAAAGGTTTATTAGAAAGACAAATTCTTAATACTCAAAAAGGAAAAAAATCATACTATAGAACTACAATTCTATATGAATCACTTATCAATACATCAATAAAGCAAAATGAAGAAAAAAAAGATAATTCTATAAAATTAAACCATGCAGATAAAACAGAATCCAATGAAAGTTCGCAAGGTAACTCCGGTTACCATGCAGATAAAACAGAATCCAATGAAAGTTCGCAAAGTAACTCCGGTTACCATGCACAAAGTAACTGCGGTAGGCATCCGCAAGGTAACTCCAGTTACCATGCTATAAGTAATTCTCTAATTAATGATAATTTAATTAAAGATACTGCTGCTAATATATTGGCCTGTACCGAAAAACATTTTGGACAAAGTATTTTTGATTCAGAGTTTGATAAAAAAGCAGCAGCCTATTTAATTAAAAACAATATTCAAGATATTAACGACATTGAGGGATATTTTATTTTCTTAAAAAAAATACTTTATTCTAAAAAAACAGTTATAAATCTCCGGGGACTGGCTTATAAACTTTTTTTTGAGCCAGATATTATAGCAGAATTCATTAAATCAAAACAAACAGAACTAAAGAAGAAAGATGAACTTGAAAAACGAAAAATAGTTTGTCCATGCTGTGGAACATTCTTTTTATCTGAAAACCTTGAATGCCCAGAATGTAATTTACAGGTATCAGATTTTACTGATATTTATCAAATAGAAAAACACAAACAGATTGTCAAACTAAGCCCAGAAGATAAAAAAAATTATTTATCTGAACTCGAAAAAATCTATTTTTGTAAACCGCTAACACAAATGTTACATTTAACATCTGAAGAAAAATTGAAAATCAAACAGATGGAAGATGAATTAAATATTAAATATGGAATCACCGGATAAATCCGGATAAAAAATATTCAAGGAGGCATTTTATGTCAGATTTTAACAAAGTTTTTATTTTGGGAAGGATTGTAAGAAATCCGGAAATAAAAACAACAAGTGAAGGATTGTTTATAAGCCATTTTACCATTGCAAACAATCTCTCCAAAAAAGAAAAGGACGGCTCATGGAGCGAACAGGCACATTTTTTTGATTTTACACTCTTCGGTAAAAGAGCAGAATCAATTTCCCAGTACCTAATAAAAGGACAGCTTGTAGCAGTTGAAGGCCATCTTATACAGCGTAGGTGGGAAAAAGACGGCAAAATCTTTTCCAGGATTGAAATTTCAGTTGACGATATAAAACTTATAAGCCGTCCTGGAAATAGCAAAACAGAAAACTTAAAACCGGCAGAGGATGAACCGCCGGCAGAGGAAGAACCTCAAAACTTCGTTTCAGAAAATACTGAAGTTTTTGATCCTCCAAGTTTTGATATATTTTGAGGTATTATATGACAATAAAACTGGATATTTCTCCTGACTTAATTTTATCTATTGCCGAAGATTTGTCTTCTTCTGATAATAAACTATCTGTTTTCACCAAACAACATCTCCATAATGTAATCAAAGAAACATTGAATGAGTGCGAAAAATTACAACCGGAAATCGATAATATGATTGATGCCGTTACATCTGCATCGGAAATTTTAAAAGGAGCTGATTAATGGAAATCCTGGAAATTAACAATCCAGATATTAAATTATCTAAATGTCTTAATTTAAAATATCAAGGAATAACAATATTCAACGATATTTCTAAAAAACCAATGAACGGTGAATTCAATGTATCCGGAGATATAATCCGTTTTAAAAATGGATTGCTACATGGAGGTAAAAGCCCCGACGGGAATGATATTCCTGCTTTTGAAACTGAAGATGGACACGTTGAATTTTTTGAAAACGGATTTTTACACAGGGAAAATTTTCCTGCAGTCATTTCGGATTTCGGGGACTGGGAAGAATGGTGGAATCACGGAAATTTGATTTATATCCGAACTTCTGCTAAAATTAATGTCGAAACTGAACAAACAGAGGGGAAATAATGGAAACAAAATCACTTTTTTGGAAAAAAGATACTATTATCCAATCGAAAGATGAAAACGGAAATCCAGCAGAAGGAACAAGATTGTTTATTACTCCATCTGGAGAGGAATTTTATTTACGTTTTAGAAACGGTTTTCTTGACGGAGATTCTTATACAAAAGATGGCAAGCTGGTTGTTCAGCCGGCCGTAGAAGGAGCCGGCCATATTGAATACTGGCGTGAAGGCAAATTACACAGGGATGGCGGACTTGAAGCCGTATATGCAGAGGGATTCTCCGTTAAAGAATATTGGATTAACAATGAACGAATAGAACGTTAAATCTTTTTCCATGATTTTTCCACAGAGGGGGATAAAGCATTATAAATAAATGCGGCATCCCCCTTTTTCTGTGGTAAAATTGTGGAAAAGTCTATAATTAAAGTAATCATATTTCAATACATTCCTGGTTCAATTTTTTTACTTGTTTAAGCTGTTTTTTTTCGAGTTTTTGTACTTCTTTAATAAACACATCCCTTTGTTTTATTATTTTTTGTTTCCCATCAGCAGATACCAACGCTACAGAATTAGTATCAATGGAATAAGATGTAAGTTTGAATTCTTGCGGGGGAAATTTCATTTTTTTTCCTTTGAGCCCGTCAACTGAAACTGATAATTTAATGGCGTCCCCTATTTTAAGATTACAACTTTCATCGAGTTTGTAACCTGGTTTGTCAAAAACTTCTGTATACATTTTTATTTGTTCAAGGGTGTTTTCCTTCTCGTTGGCATACTTTCTCCATATAGAAGTATTTTTAATTGTCATGTTATTTGTGATCTCATCATATTTTTCCAGAATGCGTTGGTCATAAGATAAATGTTTTCCATTCTTATCCTTTATTTTTTCATACTTTGCAACTGTTTTATAAAATTTTTCTTTTTCTTCTGGTATCATTTCCGAGATAAGTCTTTTTGCAAAATTCATTGCTTCTTTTTTATTGTTTGCATAATTTAATACACCGGCTTGATAATTATGCCAGAAATTTGCAGCTGTATTAACTCTTTGTTCCCTTTCATCCAGCTTTAAATTTTCCCGGTATTCGGCATTTATTGATTCAAAATTTTGGTTTGTTTGATTGGAATTTAAATCACTTAGTAATTTTTTTGAATTATCAATAACTGTTTGATATTGTTCTGCCGGTATTTTAATGAATATTCTTTCATTTTCTGAGTTTAATTTTGTTAATACAACTGTTGAATCTGCATCTTCTAATCTTGCAAATTCATATCCATTGATTATTGTCACATGTCCGGATTGCTGATTGAAATAACCAAAATCAGGAACAGGAGTACCGGATTCAAATGCTGAAGTGACAAATAATGAGTGAAAATCTTTAAACTGCTCCATCTCAGATTTATTTAAGCCAAACCCTGGGATTTGTTCAGAATCGTTTTGGGAAGCATTATTTATTATGCCTTGCCCGGTTTCTTCTGGTTCTGCAATTTTAGAGCTGTTTTTTTCTACATATTGTTTTTTCCCCTGAATTTGTGTTTTATCATATTCAAGATTTTCCAGGGCAGAAGTATGGTAATATTTAGCTGTATGAAACAGTGTAGAATTTTCACTTTCTACAGGTATTGTCAAAACAACAAAATCATCTTTAAATTCTTCCTTTATCTTCTGGCCGTTGAAACCTATCTGGAATTCATTTACAAGAATAAAGTCCTCATCAGGGCTTACAACACCCTTTTCAACCATTTGTTTTTGAAATTGTTTTGCCTTGCTAATGTTTCCCCCTGTGAAAATATTATTATTTATTGATTTGATTTCTCCGGTTATTTCCTGTTTTGTATTTTCAACATCACTATTTATATCTTCTACCGGTTCATCTGGTTCTGGTTCAGGGTTTTCTATATAAAGTTGTTTTTTTATCATTTCTCTTGTCGGCTCATTATGTCCGCCTGAATATTTAATAATTCGGTTAATAAAATCATTATATGATTCATCATTTTCAGCCTCAAAAAAATCCCCTGAATACATATCATCCCTTATAATTTGTGACAACATATTCCTTTTATCGACATCTGCCGGATAATACTCCGGTTCGTGATTAACAGATGGTGCAAAGAGTATAAAAGGCTGATCTTCCTTTATTCCTGCAATACCAAGTTTTTCTTTCACTGTTTCATCAACATCTCCGGCTCCAGAACAAAAATCATCCCAATTCTGATAACAGGCATAAATTCCGTTATCTTTCCAGGCATTAAAGGCATGGTCAATATCAGGATACCAAAGAACCTGAACAGGACTCCTGTGAGGTTTTCTGACGATGATAACCTCACCTGGATTAACTTTGTCATTTTCTGTCTTGTACATAATCTTTCTCCTTATTATTTTATTTGTCTTATAAACTCATTAAATAATTATTTTGTTTAGTTTTTTGTTGTATATGATTTTTTTTCTTTATTTCACGTGTATCGGAAATAACCAAAGGAAATCTTTCCCCTGGATGAAAAATACTCGAACTCCTATTTTTTTCATCGAGTTGTATAATGTTTCCATTATGTGGAATTATTACATTGGCTATTGTCTTTGTTTTCATACAAAAATTAGAAATTTGAAAAAATAATTCAGGTTCATAATCATTTAAGACAAGGAATAAACTTGTTGCTCCTGATTTTTTTGCATTTTCATGAATTTCTATATTTATTTTGTTTTGATTATTCCAGAAATCATTTGAATTAATTGAATTAATTCCGGTTATATATCCGGAAGCATTTGAATAAAAACATAAAATTAAATCTTTTTTTCTTTGCTGCAGACAATTATCCTGGATTTTTTTTGCGTAATTAAGCAGATTGTACATACCTAAGCTGCCCATAATATTGGGCATTTTTATGCTGTACGGCTCCGGATCCAGGTCACAAAGCGATATAATTCTTCCGTGTTTTATTCCTCTCCAACGGTTATATTCTTTATCACTCCCAATAAATGCACAACATTGATTTCCATTTATGAAGTGTCCTAAAAATCTGTTTTTACCATTATTATCCATGAAATATTGGTCAAAATACTCAGTAACTTCAATATCATTATCACTAGGATATGGCAAACCCGACGGATGATTATGTACAAGAATCAGCTTGGAATCCGTCGATTCCAAGTATTTTCTTAATCTATTTAACATCCATACATGAGGATAAATATTTGTAAAATTCGGTATTCCTGAGCTGACAGTAATTTGTTCTGTAATTTTATCATCTTTAACGAGTAAATATCTTACAGTCTCAAATCTTCTATCGTTATAAACACTTACAATCTCAGCTGTTTCAATCCAATTCTCCGGTTTATTTCCGGTTGATTTTATCAGACATTTCTTCCCCAAAATCTCGAAAATATCATTTGATTCATACAAATCTTCATAAATTGTCCATAGTTCTCCGTTCAAATATTTAGATTTCATATTTCAATTCCAATACTCATATTATTTTTGTGTAGATGTCTTGTCCTTTTTACTTCGGGAGTCAGGGCTTCTTTTTTCCATTTTGCCAGCAGATTATTTAAATCTTCACTGGATTTAACACCCAATGCAGTCAAGGAATTCTGTAAATTCTTTTTTTCTGAAGCTGACATTGTTTTAATCATAAAACAGGCTGTTGCCATTGCTGACATACCCGCACCATATTTTTTTATTATTGATTTGAAATTTTTTTCAAAACTGCCGGCATTATTGTCTATCGTATCGTCCTTTAATATGCCGGTTACTGTTGCTTTTTTTTCTCTTACCTTTTCTTTTCCCGCAATTTTTTCATAGATAAATTTTATATCCTTTTTTATTATTTCCCTGGCAATACTTTCTTTCAGGAACTTCAGGTCTGATAATTTAATCTGGAAATCTTCTCCAAGTACAAGAATCCTTTTTTTATTTATTCGAGTACCTGAATTAACAAAAATAAATTCTTTGCCTGTTTTATCTTTCCAAGTAACTATAGTTCCCTTTTCAGACCTTTTCAGCATGGTAAACAGCTCATCCTTGCTTATTTTTTCCGCATTTACGGCTCCGGCAAATACATCCTTAAGAATTTCTGGATTTTTTCTGACTATATGTTCAGCGATGATAAGAATGTCCATATCTTTTTCATCGTTATTATTTTGAAAATAGAATCCACTCCGTTTAAAATTCCTTATCTCATCCTCAAGCCATTTGTAATAAGCAAGTTCTTCAATTCTTTTCATTTACCACTCCCTGTTATATTCATTGTTTTTATCTTTTTCCTTACCCGGATTTTTATAATCCTGATGTTTATTGTTTGTCCTTTTAGAAATATTTTGTTCTGCAAGTTCTTCAAAAAACTTTTTTGTAGATTCTCCTGATGTACACCCCTGTTTTTTAAGCCATTCAGCTATCCGTTCTTTATTTTCTTTTCCACCACTTTCTTCTGCCATTTTGAGACAAACAGCAGCTATCTTTATTGGATTTTTACCATATTTGCCAGTATTAAGCAGATTTTGAAAATAAATAGTGAAATTTTCTGGGGTAACTGCCGTATTAGAATTTTTTTCCGGGACTGGGGTTATCACCGGGTTTTTATCTCGGATAATATGAATTTTAGTTTCATAAATATCATAAATGTAAAAAACACTTGACTTTTTTTCTGGAAAAGTGTTAGTATGTCCATAAGCACGCTGGACACTGTCAGACCTTTGTTTAAGGTCTAAAATCCCGTAAGGAGGATTCTCTGAGTCTTTCATTACGATGCCGGGGGTGGCGTGCTTTTTGTTTATATACTCTTCTGTCACAATTCTTAATGTATAGATTTTTTCGTGTATTTTTACATTTGATGTGAAGCAAACGTAGTTCTTAATGTCGCTTTTTTTTTCTATTTTCTTATTTGGTGAAACCCTTTCCAATGTACTGTTTCTGATGATTTCTTCCAGTGACAAGATATATTTAGCTCTGCGTTTTCTTTTCTGTTTGTGGTCATTTTTTCTTTGGTGACCAGTTAATAAATGATGCTGCTTATACCTGTTATTTGGAATTATTATTTGATACCCATCTTTGGTAACAAATGTCATTTTCTTCATACAAAGATTTTTTATATTTTGACTAGCAGATTCTTTTGTAGGCATAACATCTAAAAAATTCTCATTGAGGTCGATATAATCTTCAGTTTTCTCAGTTCTTTTTTCCATATTTTACCCGTTTTCCGTGTTAAATACCCATCTCTATATAAGTATTTTTTCTTATGGATTCTTTTTTATCAGGTAGTAAAGTTTTTTCTCCGGAGACAATTCTTATTAGAAATTCCTTTGTTTTTTCCTTTGAAATTATCCCCATTTCTTTTGTAAGACAGACAAATTTTTTCTTTTCGTCATTGTTCATGGCAGAAATCAGTTTGTTCGCAACTTTTAAGAGTGCTTCATCTGTTACAGTAATACCGGCGAATGATTGTTTTATGTTTTCGGCAAAATTACTACAGTCGGAGTGTTTCCAATCGATAGATGGATTGTTTAAAGCTGCTGTTATTTCGGTTGGCTCAAAAAAGAAAAGCTGGCCTAGTTTGACTGCTTCTTCTGTTTTTGATGAATTATATAATTCAATTTCATGGTTTATAATTACTGTAATATCATCCAGTGAAGGATTTACTTCAGATTGTTGTGTTGTATTAATATGAACAGATACCGGATTTTGTTGTTTTTCAAGAGTTATATCTCTATTTACAATATTATCTTTAAATTTAATATTATATCCATCAAGATATTCTTGCCATTCTTCGGTGAGCTCTCTTTTTTCATTTTCTGTTTCTGCATTTTTTAATGCCTGGTTATACCGTTCTTCCCTGATTTTTCTTTCAATTTTCTCGAAAGGAATTAAATCTTCTTGAATGGTTTTATCCAAAGGATTAAGAAGACTTCCCTCTAGTTCAGCGGTTTTTTCTTCTGATATTTTTTGTTTCATTTCATCGATTATTTTCTTATAATTTTTTTCTCCGAAAATGTATTCAAGTTCTTTTAGTTTGCTTTGTTTTTCAGCATTTATTTTTCTCACATATTCACTTTTCTCCGTATCGTTTGTTATACCCATTTCTGCATATTTTCTGTTGATATTTTCAAGCTGCCTTTTATAATCATTTATTGCCTTTTCAAATCGCGATAAACCTTTCTGCTGTTCTTCTTCGGAGCGGTTCGGCTTTCCTGATGCCAGTGATTTTGCATAATTTTCTTTATAAAGTTTTAAAGAGGCTTCTTTTTCTGTCAATTTTTCTTTGTATTTTATTTTTGATTCCACCAAACTGTCATAATCACCCAGCCTGGAATCCAGCAAAATTATTTCATTCTTAATAATTAATGCTTCATCTTCAATTTTTATCTTTGCTCTCTTTACCGGATCTTTAATCAACTCATATTTTAGTTTTTCCGGGTCTAATCCTGAAACATTCAGTTTTTTACCATCATATTTGAAAAGTAAATCAATCCGGCTTTCTTTTTCGTCATGTTTCTGAAACAACAATGAATCAATGCTATCATAGATAAGGGGATAAACTATGTGTACATGGCCTTGTTCATTCCCTTGACGCCAAATACGGCCTTCTACTTGTATACATTCTGACGGATTCCACCCTATCATGGTATTATATAATGCAATGGAATTACCGTTTAAATCCATCCCCTCACTTATAGCTGCCGAACCGATTAAAATTTTACAGGGATTATTTTTATCATTAAAGGCTGAGGCAACTTTAGCCCTTACATCTTCATTCTCATCATCTTTTGTTATTTTAACATTTTTTCCGCCGATTTTAGCTGATTGTCCGTCAATCGAAGCGAATACATTAATAGGCACACCTTTTTTTACCATGTAATCGATTACATAGGGATATGCAGCTGTTCCCTCCGGCATATATATAACCTGTCCACAATTACTATGTTTTTTCCAGTTACTTACAACAGTATCGCAAACAAGTTTCAACTTTGGAGAACATTCTACAACCTGTTCTATGGGTGGAATCTCTATACCTGCAGTTTTTTTTGTTTGCGGGTTAATAAATTTTTCCTGCTTTAACAAAGCCGGAGACAAACACGCTGTCCGCAACATATTCATTGCTTCAAGTACAGGGGCAGCCTTTTCACCTGCTCTTGGTTTATATGTCATGACAGAATTTATAGCAAAGTCAAAAATTTGCTTTTGGAGTTCTGTTGCTTCCAAATTAACTTTGTGTGTCTTTTTTACAGGTCTTATAATACCTGCTTCTTCCCCATCAACTTTATCTATATATTGTTTAAGTATATTCTGTAAGCCTTTCAGGTCTCCCCATTCTTTCATTACAGTCGCCATTTCAACATCACCGCTAGCTTTAACAACCCGCTCGTATCTGGTTTTTGCATACTGGGAACAGAAATCATTAAGGTTCTTAATTCCACATTGTTCCAATTCTTTTCTTGCTACATACACAAGCATAGAATAAACTTCAAGAGGACTATTGGTGAATGGTGTCGCAGTAAGCATGAATACATTCCTGTTTTCATTTTCCTGCTGTATTATTTGAGTTATGTTAAACATTTTTTTTGCAATTCCGGATGGTTCACCGGACCCGACAATCCTTGAAAATTCACTGTCTTTTCCAACTGGAGGGCGAGGGTTCCTTTCAAGTTTTTTGTAAGCGTGGGCTTCATCGACTGTAACATGATCAAAACCGGTATTTTTCCATTCAATATAATTTATATCCCTTACTTTTCCATTAGCCTCCCGGTATATTTTTTCCCTGGCACTGGCTCTGACTTTAGGATTCGGGTCATCTAAATCTTCAGTAACACCCAATAAATCTGCATAATCAGTAAACAAGAATTTATCAATAGTTTCATTATCCCAATGCGTATTGTATAATGCATCTTTGGTAATCAGCGTTATCGAACCGGCAGGAATATTAAGACCGTGGTTCTTTTTGTTGTAATACAGGGAAGTATCTTCTTTTGAGAAATTTCCCAGGTTATTTACCTGTATATCGGGAAATAATTCATGAATATCAGATTCCCATTTGCCGATAACCGATTTGGGTACAATGATGAGGGGTCTCAAACTTCTGCCAGATTGAATTTGTTGTACTGTTGCCACGATTCCGGCTGCAGTTTTACCGACACCAACATCATAGGCAAGCAATCCATTGCCTTTATTGCATAGAAATGAAATACCTTTGATTTGCTGTTCATACAACCGGAAGCGGCTTCCTTTTCTGTATAAATTCATACCATCGATATAAAGAGGAAGCTTTGAATAATCCGGATCCCTGTTGTAATTAAAAACCCTGTTATAAGAAGAAACAAAATATTCCGCTTCTTCTTTTGTAAGGGCAGTTTGCAAAAAACGGTTGAAAAGTTTTTCTGCAGTTTCCCGTCTGTCATTAATTTTTTGGTTTCTGATATGGTTTTTTTCATTTTCTGATAGTGTTTTATCTTTTGTAACAGGAAGTGCTTTTCCGTCAATATAGTTGGTTACATCACTCCAGGTAATTGAAGGCGGTATATCTTCCCTGTTAATACCTGCAATAGAGTAATCTGAAATTTGTTCCCTGCGATTTATTGATTCTTCAATATCATATCCAGAAGCCCATTTTATGAATTTTTCTGTTAATGGTTCTCCATTAAGTTTTAATTCCTGTGCAAAAGGAGAAATAACAGATATTTCAATCTGTTCCAATGACAGTTGTTTAGGAAGTGAGTCATATAGGATTGCTTTGTTTCTGTTATAAACTTCTATTTCTTCATCATTTTGAGGTCTATTTTTTTCAAGTTCATCAAGTTTTGCATAAATATTACCGGAAGCGTACAATTCTTTATGAATATATTTCCAGTCACCGGTTTCTGTATCTTTAAATCTGCAATAATTTGCACTTTTTTTCAGTTTTTGTTTTTCATCATCAGTTAGCTTACTGGTATCCACGAATCCTTTATAATCAGTTGCTGCCCAGAACGGTCGGTCATTTTTATCCCAATTTTTTCCGTATCTGTCTATAAATTCCTGATTATCCATAAGTTTTTCTTTTTCAGGATTGTATCTTTGTGCTTTTATAGGGGCGATTATAGTTTTACCGTCAGTATCTATATAGCGGATTCCATCAATGGTAATATCTTTCATTATGAAAGTCTTTTGTTTATTGTTTTTTTCTTTAAATCTTTCCTCTATACCTGAGATTAATCCCATCTGGTAACTGTCCTGGTTAAGTACAAGACGGTTTATTTTAGTGTCAATTTCACATATAGGATAATTCGAGCCATCCGAAAATACTTTTGTGATTGTCCCGAATGTTTTTATACGGAATTTCTGGTTATCTATTTCAACATTACCTATAGCTCTATTTTCATAAATTGAATCTATGATTTTTTTGCCGGTATTATGATTTTTATATGTTTTTTTATTATTTTTAAGTATTTTTTCCAAGGAGCGTTCTGCATCTGCTACCTTAATATCTGATACTTCAGGAAAAACACCCCATCTTTCGGATATTCTTTTCAGGAAATTTGGAGTAACCATATAATTATTATATGAACTTATTTTATTCTCCGGAGAATTTATCAGTAATGACAACTTACCATCAACAACTACATCTACTGCAGAATGGTTATCTTTATTTTGTGTAAACTGTATTGAAGAGCCGGCTATGTGATAAACCGTTTCAGATGGTTTTGTAAAATCATGAAGTAAAATTTCATTCAATATGATGTCTGCATCTTCTTCAGACATTCTTTCCTTTTTGTTTTCGTTAAATTTTATGTTCCTTTCCTTGGTTTTTTCTGCAAGTATTAAATCAATTTTTGAAAAATATTCGTCCTCATTTTCGCATCCACTTAACTTTACAACAACATCAAGTGCTTTTTCCCATCTTTCTTTTATTTTGTCATTTATTGCTTCTTTTTGTTTGAAATATTCATCCCAGGCAGTGTTCTTATTGCCATTATTTTTCTTATCAAAATAAGTGAAATCTTTAAACTCCGGAATTTCAATTTCATCTCCCGAAATACGGGCAAGATTATTGTCATCTTCTATATTTGATATATTTTTATCAAATATATTTTTTATGCTTGAGAATAAAGGTATTTCTTCATTATCTTCTCCTGTATTCTCATAATTTGTATAAAATCTGGTTTTACCCATTACAACATTGTATAATTTTTCTATTTTTATCTTTTCCAAATCTGTAGAATTGAATACAACGCTGTTATTTCGATAACCGGGGCGATTTTTTTGTTCTAAAAAATAAGAAATTGTGTTAAAGTTTTTTGATGCAAAATAAGCATTATTATCTTTTATGCCTATATAACCATCAATAACATTTTGGAACTCTTTGCTATAAAAATCCATTATGTAGTCAATCTTTTCATTACGGGTTTTTGTCAGTTTAAGGTTTTTAAATTCCTGGGAATACTTATCAAATGCAGTTTTAACTGTCCCATCCGGAAATATGGTAGCAAATAATGCCTTTTCTTTGTTTTCAATCTCCCTTGTGATAAGAACCTGTTTTGTTTCAATGTCAAAACAAGTGGTAAATTTGGGATTAAGGTATGTATTTTTCCAATCAATATCATTCCATTTTGCAAAATCTTTTTCTTTAAAATCCCTGGTTATATTTAGAAATGTTCTCACATTTTTATCAGTAGCCAAATCTTTTGTATTTAAGATTTTATAAACTGCTTTTTCGATATTTGATTTTTCTTCTGTGGTTGTTGGCAAAATATTAGATTTGTTATTTTTGACTTCTTTTTCGTTAGTTATTTCAACTTTTTTCCCATTTTCTATTTCTATTGAATCTAATTCAAACCCTTTTTCATTGATAAACTCAAGAATATTTTGTTCATTGAGATTGAGCAGGTTTGAAAGCAATACCCTTTCTTTCCCCCCCCGGCTTGGATTTGCAGTTAAAAAATAACCTTTTTTCTCTGGCGAGTATTCCAGCCTGAATCCTGAAAATTTTTGTGAAAATGAATTTTCAATATTTTGTATTGATGTTGTAAAATTATTTTTTTCTCTTAGATTAATATTTTTAAGGGCTTTAACTGCATTAATGCATTTCTGTTTCTTGATTTTTTCTGACACTGTATCAAGCATATCCTGCAATGTCTTGTTTTCCGGAAGTTTCACAAAGGGCTCGGGTCCGAATCTACCGTTTCTAATTATTTCTTCACCCAATATCTTTTCCGGATATTTTTTGAACCAGAAGTCATTTGAAATTTCATCGGCTTTATTTTTTTTACTTTCAGTGATTACTTCGCCCAGTTCCAAACTTTTAATTTTTGCCTGATCCAAATCCTTGTATTTTTTCATTATAATGATGTCGGTTCCGACATTGGTTGTAGCAAAAACTCCATTGGGCAATCTCCAGGCATCAACAAGACGGCCTTTACTTGATATCAATTCTTTAATTTTATCACGGCCACTTCTTAACCAACCTGATGGGACAATAAAAACCAGTGATGAATTTTCATCTTTTAAGGATTCCAAACCTTTTTCAATAAAATACTCTTCAATCCGGTTATGCTCTGAACCTTCACCTTTTCCTTTCCATTCTCCGGTATAATTGCCATAAGGCGGATTGCCTATAACAAGGTCATATTTTGGAAGTTCATAATTTTTATTTTTAACAGTACCCGTTTCGTCATAAAACTGTGACTGGAAAGCTCCCTGGATAACCTCAGCATCCGGATGAAGAATCCTTGCAATCCTTGCCGATGTCTTATCAAGTTCTATTAATGTAAAAAGGTTGTTTCTGTTTTCTGCAAAGCGTCCTATACCGCTTGATGGTTCAAGTACAGTACTTGCATCAGGGGAATAAAAATCAGCAAGTTCCCATGCCGCTTTTACAATTTTCCTGGGGGTATAAAAAGCATTGAGTACTTCTGCACTTGTTGCATTATCTTCCTGTAGTCCCCCGCCTCCTTCATATTGGGTAAGTAAGGCGGTAAATTCTGCATTATTCCTTATTTCATCGTCGGAATATGAAGATAAAATTTCTTTAATCCGGTTCCTGATATTGCGGGATTGTACATTTGAAAGAGGCTGATCTAATCCAACCCCCCGCTCATTTCCATATCCAGATTGTTCAACACTGCCATAAGATTTGGAAATTCCATTGTCCACTTCTCCCTGCGGCAAATGGCTGTTATGTAGTCGAAGGCTTGGGTTGCCGTCATTTTTTTCAGTACTGCCGAAAACTTGTCCATTGGAAGTGGTACTGTCGTTTGATACAGAAACAACGGTTTTTGCTCCCTGGGGTGGATACTCCGGAAAATTGTTTCCGTATCCAATTCCGGAGTGTCTTCCTCCTGTATTTCCTCCCATTCCGGAATCTTTCCGTACAGGGAATTGTTCCACATCGTCTTCTGAACTTCCTCGTCTGACATCCCTTTCAGGGTTTTCACTTTCACCGGTCTTATCGGTACTGGATTTGCTGCTTTCATCTTGTTCCTCCATTGACAATGTTTGTATATTTTTATATATATTATTATTTACATAATAAGGCTTATCAGTTTCAGTGTCAACAGGCTTTAGAGCTTCATTTCCATCATGTTCCAAGGAAACAAGGTAATCTTCCAGTGAAAATATTTCCATTTGAATATTTTCCGAATTTTTTTTATCATGTTCCATCTTTACTCTGCTATTAATGAAATCACTAACAGAGGGACTTTCTTTAGCCCACCATAATCTGTTTCTGCTTGACCATCTGAAGCCTGCCTTTTTAAGGTTTGTTCTTTCTATTTCATTTGGTTTTTCCGGGAATATAATTTCTATTCCTTTTTTATCTTCGTTAAGTCTTATTGTTATGTTTTGAGCCTGATAGATGATTTTTTCCGCCATATTTCTCTCCCTGTTGATATTAATAAAATTATATATATACCTATTTACAATTAGAAATTAAAATCCTATTTCCTCCGTTTTATCATTTTTTCTTGTTTTCTTATTTTCTTCTAATTTGGTTAAATATTTTTCTTCAACAAATTTTTTATACATCGGTTTCTCCATTTCTGTAATGCTGTATAAAAAATCGTCAGTCTTTTCCTTTGTTGTACATCCGCATTTTTTCATTATTTGTATAATTTCATTTTTCTCGGATGTATCCATTGTTTGGAGACAGAAACCTGAAGCAACTTTGATATTGTACATACTGTGAGTGAGGTCTCTCATATCCAGAATTTCATTTATTTCCCTGCTGAATTCTTTTAGAATATTTGCTTCTTTAGACTCAGACCGGGATGTGAACCCCATTTTTTCTGAAAGTTCCGGATAATCCATTGAAACTGTTTTTTCTATTGTATCTTCCAGCCCGTAAAATATCATCTCAGTAGGTATCTGTAAACTTCCATAAGGAAGTTTTAAATCTTTGACTTCATCCAGACTTATATAACCCCATTCAGAATTCTGTGTATCCCCGTTCAGAACAGTGTACCCGAATAATGAATCTCCTCCGTCCCATTCCGAAATATAAAAACTGGTATTTCCAATGACATACTTGAATGCCAGGGGGTGTTTCCTTTCCGGTGTATATATTTCTGTCTTACCCTGAATGGCACGGGCTTTATCTGATACTTCTTTTATAATCTTTTTAAAATGCTCTCCTTCTTCTCCTCGTGTTGATTCTAAAATCATTTTATATTGTTCTGCCGGAATCAGTTTTTTTGCGAATTTTAAATCATCAGATGTTATTTTTATTTCAGCATCATTTTGTTCATTATCTATCATTTTCATTGTCCTCCTGGTTTCCTCTTTCTGCTCATTATTCCATGAATTTACCTTTTCTATATATTCATCAAGTGTTCCGCTTTTTGCAGGGGTAATCGGATTTATTTCAACTTTTTTTCCTTCGTGTACAAAGTTATTTTCGGAAAGAATATCGAACAGACTGTATTCATGAATGTCTCCCTCATATTCCATTGCGATATTAAGTATTTGTCCGTCTTTGGAATCCAAGCCTTTATAAAACTTCATACCGTTGATTTTTATATTGCTATCAATATTTTTTACGGCAAGTTCGATTTTTGAAATAAGTTCGGCCGGTACTTCATTAGGATTAATCAATTTATCCTCCTGGTTGTTATCCTGTTTCTCAAAAGAAATTTTATTGTTTTTCCCGGATGATGATATCGAAGGGGGGTTGACAATATTTGATTTAAGGATTACATTTTTACCGTCCGATTGGAGGGCCTCAATAGGGAAGTATACCTTATTGACTGTACTCCAATCGGATATTTTTTTGTCGTCAACATAGCGGCACAACCCGTCTTTTGTCCATTTTTGTATCAAATCCGTACCGTTTTTTGCAATTAATTCCCTGTCATGTATTGAGCGTATGTCCTGTACTTCTAAAAATATACGGTGACCATTTTTCATAAATTGAACACTTGAATTAACATTCACGGCAATGGCAACAGGCTTTCCTTCTTTCCATTCGTCGGTGAGGATAAGCCTTGATTCTGCTTTGTTTTCGCTTTTTGTCCTGTCTGTATCAAATACGATTACCGGGTCGTAAAGTTTATAGATTGCATTTTTAATCTGCATAGGAGATAATCCGTGAATATTCATCGCTTTCTTTATTACAGATGCCGCAATCGTTACATTCGTGTTCTTTGCTCCGGTTTGCAGAAGATAATCTGGAGTTGGCGGCAGTATAAAACGGCTGTCTTCCGGAAGTTTTCCTTTAAAAATATATTCATCAATCTGTTCCGATGTTTTTTTCAGGTGACTTGTCAGGTCTCCGCTGTAAGTATTCCCGTCAAGAGTATATGATACCGGTTCATTCTCCGGTTTGACCGGCTCAAACTGTTCTAGTTGCTTCCGGATAAACTCATCAGCCGACAATCCTGTTCTATTTTCATATTCATTTTTAAGGCTTTCATATTCTTCGGGAAAGTCTTGGGCAAGTTGCATAACGGATTCCACAGGAAAATCTTCAAAACCAAATGCTTCTTCCTCAATTTCTTCCATTTGTGGCATTTGTTTGCGTTGTTCATATTCATAATCAGCTTCGATAGCCGCATTGCTCATACCAGAATTAACCTGTATACTTTCTATCCCTGAGTCCAGAATTTCTTTTTTTTCGTTATCGTTCATTTGTTTTCCCACAAAACTGAAGAATTCAAGTATTTGAGTTTAATTTGTCTTTTTGCATCAAATATTAAAATTCTTTCTTCATTATTCTCGCTGTAAATAATTCCGTTGATACCTGTCATCGAAAGGAAACTGGATGTTACGGCAACATCGTTATTTCTTGCTCTACGGGTTATAAACTGTATGAGGGAACTTACTGTCACCAGTGATTTTATTTCTTCAATTTTTGATTTATAGAAACAATCCAGTTTTTTCCGGACAATTTCTTCTTTTTTTTGTTCTGGTACTTCCCTATTTTTAAAGTATAAAGGAATTTCCTCATTAAAGAATTTTTGTCCCTCTGTATAAAATAACATAGCCAAAGCCTTGTCCGAAAATAATGATGAAATAGCTCTGACAGAATTTTCCATAATCGGACTATCCAGATTAAGAAATGTATTTCTCGATGGTATTTCAATATCATACCATTCGTTTTTTGTAAGAAAGTTTTTCCTTCTTCCGGTAAGTCTCATTGCATCTTCTTCGGAGTAGCAGGCAACTACTCCGGTACCAAACGGGAGCTGGATTTTTGTTATGTAGTTTTCTGCCGGAATAAATGCCAATTGATAATTTTCCATTTTACCTCCAATTTACATTCCCTGGTTTTCCCCTACATGCATGGAGAAACTTCGTCTTTTGTATTTTTCTTTCGTTAAATCTGTAAGAACAGTCTTGTTCTGAGACTGTGCCGTTTTCTCCATTGCGGCAGGGATTCTTCTGTTTGCATCCCTTTTAAGCTGTTCGTCTCTGGAATAAATTGGCTCCAATGAGAAATTATAATGTGTCAGCCTCTGGCTGAATGAATAGGCGTCAAAAATTGTCCGTGTAATGATACCTTCAATCTTTTTTTCATTTTTTTCACCTTTAGAGGCATCAATTTTTTGCAGCAATCCTTGGAGGGATTTTATTACATCGTTTTTTTGTTCCCTGGAAAAGTTATAAAGGTTTTCACCTCCTGCCTGCTGTTCATTGTAATATTTATAGTAAAAATCAAATACCACCTTTTGTTCCGGAAGATAATCTTTCAAATAATTGTTTCGAGTATTGATAATTTCCTGAAAAACAGGCGACTTTTTCTGCAAATTCAGGAACAGGTTTTGTTTTATCAATCGAGTTTGTTCCATAGCTTTTTTCCCTGAATTATATTCCGTGCGGTTTTTTATGATTTCCTTTGCCATAAATGCAGCATAAGGTAATTTATTTTCGGTTATTTTTTCGGTGAATAACCTTTGAACCGATTTATCCGTAAACTGATCCAAAAGGTATGCACACTGGCAGTCGATGCACAGACTTTCGCTGAGGGTATCGCTTTTTTCCAAAAGTTTGATGTCTGAAAAACGTTCCCTGGCATTTTGCATTACAATAGGTTTGCAGTTAAAATTAGGATTTTTTTTGACAGCATTACGGAATTCAACCGGATTATTTGTTTTAAGTTCGAGTCCAAGCTGGGCTGCATCTGCACCGTAAATCCACATGGTACTACCGGCTCCTATGGCTGCTGCCTTCAGTGCAATTTTTTGTTTGTTTACATCCATTCTGGTTTTGCCGGTAATTATGTTCATGTCAGGCGGCAAAGGCTTGTTTAGAAACGGCATTGTACCATTTTCTATATTTTCTTTTATCAGGGTGTTTATTTCACGGTAATTTGAATTTGAATCCCTGTTGACGGCATAGGTCATTATATTTTCATACATCTTTTTCTCCGGTAGTACAGATAAAAGAGGCTGTCAACGACAGCCCCAAAACAAACTTTATTGCAAACTTTATTTTTTCAAGCTACATCGACATTTCGTAATCATCAGAAACAGATTTTCTGTTTTTCTCATGGAATTTTTTCAGCTTATCGTTATATTTTTCCTCGGCATATTTATTGCGTATTTCGGCCTGTCTGTCATTTTTGGTTACACTGTATTGGTATGCAGCCTCGGCTCCAAGCATATTCAATCTGAAAGGATTCAGGCCTTTTTTAGGTTCTTCACCTTCTTTATGTTCAAAAATGTATTCTTTAGTTTTGTTTTTGAATTCATCCGCAATTTCTTTTGAAACTTTAAAATCTCTTCCTGTATCCATTGCCTCAAAGTATTGTGCAAGGTACATTACCGGATCTGAAGTAGTGGCTGTTAGTACTTCCTTTTGTTTATCCGGATTGGGTTCGTGCCAGATTCCGCCGGAGTTTTTAACTTTCTCTTTCATGTACTCATAACGGGCATCTCTCTGGTCAGCTGCATAATCAATAAGTAAATCAGGATCTACCAGTTGTTCAATGTTAAACAGCTTAACTGTCTGGCTTTCCTTAATACTCTTTCCTGTTACCGGGTCTTTGATTTCACTGCCGTTTTCATCCAGTTTATTTACAGAATACTGGATATTTACTCCGTGACTTCCTTTTTTGATTCTCAGCCTGGCAGCAAAAGGAAGTTTCATCTTCATATTTACGAATTCCAATTGTTGCATCGTAAAAAACCTTTCATCAGTGAAATTATTCTGCCTGGAAAAATTCTTCAGGATTAGTGCGGTGATTCCTTTGTAAGAAGTACCTTTAACAATATTTTCAACCGGTTCTGTATCCGCCAAACCGTTTTTGCCTGGAAGACAAGGGAGGGTGCCGTCTTCGAGTGCCTTGACAAACCTTTTACGGTTTGTTTTGGCAATAATCATATCCTGATTGGCTTTGTCCAATGAAGCTGCCTTGTGTACATGGTCAGTGGCAGTATTCTGATCTGTTAAGGGGTTTGTTGTTGTTTCTGTTTCCATATTCAACCTACCTACTTGATGATTTCGGAACGGTGAAAAATGAGAACGGCGGGAATTCTTTTTTCTATCCTTTCTTTTAAGCAGAGCAACGCTCTTAAGGAATACTACAACTGTTTACAAGTTGTTGTCAATAGATTTATTTTATAGTAATTACTTTTTTTTTATTTTTATGATATAATACCGCCATGCTTACAATAAGAGTTCCAATCAAAGGACAGGAAGTTTTCAATCTCTATGTAAACGGGAAGATTCTTTCTTCCGTATTTAACCCGGGCAGAGGCACATTGTTCGAAACAACAGGAACTGTGGTCTTACAGTACGGATGGACGCTGGGAAAACGCAGGGTGGATCACCGCAGAGGTTATATTGTAAGGCCGGCAACCGATACCAAATATTTCCGGGTGGTTTATCTCCCGAATGTAAGGGAACCTGTTGCCATAATCGGTCTACTTTATGGCCGGAAAATTGATTACGCAAGGCAGGCTTTGTTCAATCTTGAGAAGATGTACGGCAAGGATATATACCTATATCCGGTTTCATTCTGGCAGAAAGTATCCTGTCTGTTGGATGGGAGAGATGGTAAAAAATCCCTGGCCAATAAATCGAATCTTTCAGTTCTATGTTCCAAATATAATTTATGGGGAGAAAAAAAATGATCAAGGTTTATAAGGACATAATTGAAAACCTGGGAATTGACAATATTTATTTGTCAGGCAAAACTGAAAAAGACAAATGGCTAGCAACCTTAATCGAAATTTCCGGAAAAAAATGGATTGCCTGTTTGGATAAAAAATGTACAGAAAAGGAGGCTTTTCTTAATATAAAAATGGACAGCGATAGCGAGTATCATAAGATACCGGTATCTATTTCGGAAATTGAACCTTCTGTTTACAAAATCGAGCTTCCCGGGGTTAATTATTTTAAACCTCTGGGATTATTACAGGAACGGCTTCAAAATCTTGAAAAGACCAGGAGTTTTTTGGAAAAAAGAAAAGAGAAACGGTATGATGTAGGGATTTCCGGAGCAGATAAGATGTTTCTTGACGAAAATTCAAAGCAAAAAATCATTTATAAAAATACCGAACTTCCATGCTTTGTAAATAATGTGTCCTTCAGCGGAACCAATACAACTACGATGCAAACAGGTAATTTAAAATTCAAAACCGGTGATACGGTTATTTTAAAACTGTGTTTTGTAAAACCCATCGAACAGATTTTCCTGACAGGCAGGATATGCTCCGTTGCCTTAAAATCCCCTGCCGGGACTACTGCCTATAAATTTGCTGTTTTGTCACTGGAGGTAAACGAACCTCCCCTGGCATGGCATAGACGTCTTTCAGATTATATCCGAAAACAGGAGGATTTATAATGTTTTATTCAACAAGATATTTTATCCGGATTGTTGTTATTTTAATTATTATTGCTGTTATTACCAGCAATATCCCCCGGGGAATTGCAGAAATAAAATCTTTTATTAATTTCTTACTGGATAAATTTACAGCTTTACTTGGATAATATAAAGCACCATACAAAAAGCGTAAACAGTACTATATAAACTTATTGACAATAAAAAGCAACCGGTATACTCTTCAAGTGTGAATACAGAAGATAAATCAGACAAATTAACCAAGTCAATCGGAAAAGATGTTATTGTAGACATCATAAATGGTGTTACAGAGAATACAATCCTAAAGAAATATGAAATTACCTCCGTACAGTTTTCAAAAATAAAGAATGCCATGCTCAGGCAGGTAAAAGAAAAAGCCGAAGAAATTGAAATCACAAGTCATGCTGTCAGATTTTTTAGAAATCATGTAAAAAACCGGACATTTGCGGCAATTTCAAAGGATTTTGGACTTACCGAGCCTCAAGAGAAACTACTGTATAATGTCACCAAGGGATTATTCCGTGCAACCTACGGAATTATTTTTGCACTCAGACGGTACATTCCCCCATGCCAATGGTTTTACCGTGAAGATGAAAGACTTCCGGAAAATACCCCTTTCACCCCAAAAATTGAAAAGGAATTCCCAGTATATAGTCTGGATTCACGGAATAAACTTGCCCAAAGACAGACTCTGGCAAATATTTATTTTGATATTCTAAAGGATCGCAGGACTTTGACAAGTTTCTGTAGAATTCACAACTGTGATAAGTTGGAAGCCGCAAATTTTATTTACATGAAGAAACACAAAAACGGAGACAAGCGTTATCTTAACAGACCAACGCTTCCGTTTATTACAAAATTCAGGGAAGATGTCCCACCGGACTGGTGGTTCATCTACCCTGAAGAGGTTTCCGAACAGTATCTGTCGGAAATCCGCGGAAAGGCTAATTCTGTTTAAGTGTAAACGGGGAGTTATTTACGCTTACCCCGTATAGAAGGACATCCATGGGTGGTCCACTCCATGCCCAACCTCCTTCAGGCGGATAGAGTGTCAGACTCCCGGTAGATGGTTCAAAAAAACATGAAATGGTTTTTGTCATTCCGCATGACCGGATAGTTAATTCTGTCAAATCACTGCTAATACTGTAGGTATCACTTATTGTTATTTTTCCGGTTGCTGAATAAGTACCGTCCGGATGAAATGTCACCAGCTGGCCGTTATTATGAAAAACCAAATCACTTTCCCAGCTGGGAGCCAGCATACTGGATTTTCCGGTGAATTTCCAGCAGTCAATGCCGTTCAAGTCCTTTGTAAGCTGCCACAGGTCTTTTGTATTGCTTTGGCAAAGTCTTTTTTCAAAACATACCTTTATGCTTGTTTTTTCGGTTTTCCAGCTTCCCTCTACTGTTGAATAAGAAATTTCGATTACTGCATCATCCTGGATGTTTTTTACCGACTGGTTTTTGGAGGTTGTAGTTTTAATGTATCCCGGATGTATGTTTAAATCATATGAACTTGACCCAAAACTATAACCACAATATTTACAAACTATCCGGAGTTTATATTGACGTCTGTAAACATCATCTGTTTCATAATAGTAATAATTACTTGTATTATATATGTTACAATATTGTTGAATCTTATTTTTTACAACACTGTTTAAATTTCGGGAATCATCCTTTGTATTTCCCATATTGAACTTTCCTTTGGTGGTATTCAGATAATGGTCGTTAAAATTATGCCAATCAGATATATTATAGCAAAAGGAAAAACTACCTGATAATCCTGTAACATCAAAACCGTTCAAATCGAATTCGCCTTTTGCAAGGAACCCGTTTTCTTCTATGTAGTCATGGTTATGCCCTATCCGGTAGTAATTCCTGCCGTCCGGAGACACTGATTCAGGTTTGATTTCAGAACCTTCTGAACTTCCGCTGAAATATATGTGGGGGGAATCTTCGCCGTCCGACTCGGCACTTTCTGCAATCCTGAGATCGTATCCAGCTCCTTCCCTATAAGTGACCTTGATATTCTCGAGTCTGGCATTAGGTTCAGCAATATCGAGATAAAACGAATAACTTTCCCCATCTCCCAGGGTAAGAACCGGGACACCGTTATTATTCTTGAAAGAAGTGAACGAACCTGTGTGTATGTCAAAAACCGGTGTTATGGTGTAGGACTCATATTTTGAGTTAATGTATTTTTTCCTTTGGACAGGAGTATTCACCTTATCATTGGGATTGGTTGCAGAAAGTGTTATATATCCGTCGATTTCTTCCGTAAGGGCTTTAACATACACAATGCCTGTTCCGGTTGAAGTATCGAATGAATAAGAAGTTATTTCGAGGGCATCGGTTGAACTTTCCACTTTAATTTCCATACCAGATTTTGGGTATACATGGAAAGGAATTTCGGCAAGATTGTGGGGATTGTTTTTCGTTGTTAACAAACCTGTATCATCTGGTTGCATCAGGATAATTCCGGAATCACCGTCAAATTCAAGTTCGTAATTGTACTCACAAATAATGTTGAGCTGTGCTTTTGCTGTACCGGAATCTGACGCTGAATAACAGTACAATGTACCGCTTCCCAATTCTTTTCCTGTTACTGTAATAGTTTTTGTTGATTCATTGACAGAAAAATCAAAATAATCAGCTGTACCTGTTCCTGATGTTCCGTTCATCATTTTAATCCAGTTTATTCCGGCATTTTCCGGTGTTACAGTATATCCAACAGTCTCCGAAAACCCCGGATTGACATGGAGTGTAGTTGTTTCAAGGATTATTTCTGCATCGGTCAAAACTGTAATAACACAGTCTGCATAGTTTCCGTTGGGAAGCTGAGCTCTGAGGGTTGTACTCCCCACATTTCTAGGCACGATATTGCATGATTTTCCCTTACTTTTTGATATTGATACAATATTCAGTCCTCCAACTTTCGGGGCTGTCCAGATAATACCGGACTCATCCGATGAAGTGCCGTTTATAACCTTTGCATTAACCGTTACTGCTCCGTCAGATTTGTACATTTCGATGTAAGTCTGATCCAGGGATATTGTGGATTCCTCGTTTACCGGAATAACAATCCAAACATTCAGGTCATATTTACACAATGGGTGGGATAGGGTCAGTACAGCAGTCCCGTCTCTTTCTGCGGTGATATATGCGTTTTTTCCGGTCGTTTTTCCGGCTTCATTCTGCAGGAGTGTGACACAGCTGTTTTCATTGCCTGTTACAGTCCATTCCAGATTATAATAATCCTGTGCATTTATTCCATTCCCTGAAAGCAGGGCTTCCAGTGTCAGGCTTTCCCCAATCCTCATATTTATGATTGTCGAATTCATGGAAATTGTGTTGACGGACTCATCCCTAGCCCCGACAATTACGGCCAGCTGGGCAGTTCCGACAACACCGTTTTTTGTTTTGAGCGTAGCCGTAATACCTGTTGATCCGGGTGAAACCCCTGCTATCATACATACCCTGTCACTGCCGGTTGCAATGCAGACAGTTGTATCCCAGGATTCGTACTCGACCCAGTAATCATCGCCAATTGACGGTATTTGAAGCTGGATAAAGCTGACTGTTTTATCCAGTATTGTCTTGGAATTTTCAGAAAAGGCAAATTCGGTATATTCCGATGACATTACTATTATATCCACAGGATGCAGCACTTTCGGGTGTTTAACATGGATATAGGTGGTACCGGCTATACCCGTGGGATAAATCCTGGCAGTATCAGTAATGGATGACAATGTGACGATATTATAATCATCAGCCCACCAGACAAAATCCTGGGCATCAAGCGGGTCTCCGTTCTCCAATGTTGCTGTGACTATTTCACCGTTATTGTCGGAGGGATTAAGTTTGATTACTTTTCCTGATACAGATATGTAGCAATCTTCGACAACTGTGTCTTCAACCCTCACAAGAATTGTTTTGGTATATGCGTCAGGATAATTTGAATTACGCACTGTTATGTAGGTTTGTCCTGATGCAAGCCCCCTGATATAGCAGGAACCTGTTCCAGTGGAAATAATAGCAACAGACGGGTCGGAAATTGTCCAAATAAAGGCCGCCCCATCCTCCTGTTTTCCCCCTGCCATTGCAGCCGTTACGGTTTCGGATTTACCGGGAGACAGGGTGACTATATTCGTGCTTGTCTGGATAAAAGGGTTTTCCGAAACTGAATCTTTGTCAAGACAAATGACAATAATATCAAGCGGGTAGATACAATCTGTATGTGATACCCTTATCTTGGTTGTACCCGGCTTTACACCCGAAATCATCGCAGTAGTACCGGAATTCAATGCAACATCACATATATTCCCGTCCAAAGATGTCCAAGTCCAGTCTGCAGGTTCGTAACTTTCAGCATTTTCCAATGTTGCACTAATACTGGTATATTCCCCCTGAATAACGGTAACAACATTCTGTCTGGTAGAAATATAAGGTATATCGGAAAGTTCCTGGGCTGTTTTCTGTATTATAACGATGACTTCCTTGTCAAATTCTGCCTTGTCATGGTGGATTTTAAGTACGGCCTGGCCAGCCTTGACCGGAGTCACATAACAATAATTGTTTTCTGAGCTGTATGAAACCGTAAAAACAGAAGTATCCGAACTTGAAAAAACGAATCCGGAATTTTCAGTTCTGCTGCTTTCGGTGAATGCAACTACTGCGGAAAACATTGTTTCCCCTGAGTCAGTTTTTAACCCGAGGGTATCATTACAGGATATGTATCCTATATCGGTGTTATTGTATACATATTCACTGCCGATATGAACGGTAATTTCAAGCGTATTATTTGAAAGAGGATGGGAAACCGTTATCGTACCGTTTCCCTCTGCAAGTGGCATTACAGATGCCGTATTACCGTTGTAAGAGAGACTGAAAATATCCGGATTATTGTTTTCCCAGGTTATTTTGTAGTATTCGGACATTTGGATATTGACCGGTTCCACCGATATATCAGCTGTTTTACCGGTATCTGTCGTAATTACATTATAACCGGTTGTTAAATAACAAGGTTTATCAGGTTCAATAACCCCCGGTTGTTTGACATTAATGTAAAATACAACCTTTTCATCCGGATAATCAGCGAGGGAACAGGTGATTTCAGCAACTCCCGGGGAAACGGCGGTTACAAGGGCCAGGGTACCGTTTTCGGAAATTCCGGCAACGGTTTCATAGCCCTTTGTTACCGTCCATACCACAGCACAGTCAGTTACTGTACCTCCGTCATTTTCCGAAACCGTATAGTCCACCGTTTCAACTGATAAGGTCTGGTTTTCCCCGGGATACATGGTAAAAGCATTCTGTCCTGTGTAAATTGTTTTGATTCCAGCCAATTCTTCATGATTATCATAGGATACCAAAACAATGGAAAGGGGATATTCCGACTTGGGATGGGTTACTGTCAGGATTCCTTTATTTGTACCTGTTCCTTTTGCCGTAATATTGGCTTCCTGTCCGGATGAGTTTACGGTAAATTTATCCGGAGCCGAACAAGTCCAGTTCAAATCGGTTGCATCAAGTTCCGGATTTGAACTTCCTGATAATGAAACTTTTATATTGCCGGTTTCTCCGTTTTTGATTAATAAATAAGGTGTTTCAGTGGAAAGGACAACAGGATATGATGTAATAATCCCTTCCGGAAGGACATTAACAAGTATTTTGGCCGGATATGCCGCTTTAGGATGGGTGATTGTTATTGTCGCCATGCCTTCTTTCAACGGAGTAATATACGCTTTCCCCTTTGCCATTTGGAATACACTCCTGGAATTTACGGATGTAGATGTACCGGTTCCACCCGAATATTGGATGACCGGATCCGCCGACCCGTCTGCTGCATTATTTTCGATTGCCCAGTTTAAATTTGATTCCTCACCGGGAGTGAGGTTATTAACAGTTATATTAATTATGCTTTCACCATTTCCAACCTTTGTTTCAAGAAAGTTCTGGCTCGTAGTAATATAAATTTTGGATGAACCTGCTTCCTCCGGAATATTGCGTACCATGACAATTACCGACCTTGAGACCGGACAAAGCGGATGGGATACCGTTATTTTCACCGTTCCGTTTTTTTTGCCGGTCAGCCAGACTGAATCCCCTTTACCCGGTTCAGTTCCGTTGAAAATATTATAATCCAGATAATTTCCGGCATAATCCGAAAATACCCATTCGTATTTATCAGGGTCTACAGCAGTACCTTCCGGAAGTCCTTTAATTGTGAAGCTGAGGGTTTCACTTGAAATCCCGTCCACCATTATGTCTGTTCCGGACGGTTCTATATATGCTGCATCAATGTTTTCCACCACCCGGACAAGGATATTAAAAGCATAGGCTGCAAGGGGGTGTTCTACTTTAATATAACAGCTGCCCCCTGTGACAGGGGTAATTGTTATTCTGTTTCCCCTGGTTTCCAGGGAAACAGGAGGTTCGGCCATGGCATTTCCTCCGGAATCAGTAACAGAGAATGTAAAATCATCAGCATAGGTTGTGTATGTCGGATTCTGTAAATCCACAGTTACGGAGGCAGTATCACCTCCGGTTTTATTGAGCGTAACGATATTGCTGCTTGATGTTATATAGGGAATTTTTGAATCAGAAGCATAAACCCCCACGAGGAAACTGTACGGAAATGAACAATTGGAATGGCGGCAGGTGATTTTTGCGACACCTTCGCTTTTTCCGGTAATCCAGCAGTAATTCCCCTCGGTATAAACCGATGCCACAGATGGTTTGTCGCTGGTAAATGTATAACCGTTTTTGTCCGCCTGGCTTAATCCGAAAACCGAACCGAAAACCTTGTCTGTAGAACCGGGGGAAAGGGATACATAGTCAGAAGAAACATATACATAGGGGTTTTCCACTTTTGTATTCCCGGCAGCCTCCTGTACGGTAATGGCACAGGAAGCAGTCCTGTTTCCGCAGGTTGCCTTAATAACGGATGTACCGGGTGCGGTACCGGTAATAATGATTGAATAGTCATCGGTTACGGCAGAAATCTGCTTTTTATCATAAGACCAGGAAACAGTTTCCCTGTTGGTTCCCTTATCGGAAATTACAGTGACATTGATAATCTCCATTGTCCCAACGGACAACTCAAGTTTGTTCCTGTCAAAGGTTACGGAACTGATATTGTTCTGTCCCTCGTCCTTAAAGGAAGCCCAGAAACGGCAGGACAGACAAAGTGACATAATCAAGATGCTTAAAAACAGGTATTTTGATATTCTTCTCATAACAAATCCTTTATTTTTTATAGTCGAAACAACAGTTCCTTATATCCAGGTAAACCGGGATGCTGTAACTGTCTTTAGTCCCGAAGTAGGTTGTATAGTTAATATCCAGGGTTCCGATGTAGAGGTGTTCCATTATCCTGTCGTTGTATTCATTGGACAGTTTATCCCCCTCGTCGGTGTTGTCAGCCCTGTAAAAACCGTTTGTCATGTTGAAATCCTTACAGGCAGCAAGACGGCTGCTGCTTTTTGGGTCTCCTGAAACAGTGCCGTATGTTACTGATGGTTCCCGGTCAATCATAGAATCCCCAGAAGCTGGATTTTTACCGCAACTAATCTTTTCCCTGTTATAATTCCCGGCATATTTGGTGAATACCACGGTATCGATGACCGGGGAGGCATTTTTATTTTCAGCCGCGGCACGGAATGTTACGGTTTCGCCGTCCCCTATGACGAGAACCTTTGAAGAAGTGTCATAATACGAATAGGCACCGTCTGTCCGGAAATCCGACAGGGTGAAATCAAGGGAGGTGTAGCATATCTGCATATCTATGGTCTGTTCGGCAAAGGCTCCCAGGGGGGCTTCGCCGTCTATGCTTACAGGATTGTAGGCGGTTACCACAACCGGGCCGTTGGATTCCCCTACAGGAATAAAACGGAGGGTTCCTCCGGCAGTTCCGCTTTCGGTATTTACGGACTCAAAATCCTTTTTTGTCACCGTGTACAGTCCCGTTCCTGCATCATAAGAGGTGTATGTTCCCTCTGCAAGTTTAAGGGGCGGTACGGAACCGTTTGCACCGGTAAACTGGGTTGCCTGAATATGGAGTTCGGCACAGGAGGGCTTTAATTCATATTCAATATCAAATGTCCCGTCGCTTTTGTATACCGGGACAGTTTTTATCAGTGTCTTGGAGAGGCTGAGGGTGTTTCCCCAACCGTTGGTAACGGTGAACGAAGCCTTTGCCTTTGAGGGGGTTGTCCCTGTAATTGTACAGGTTCCCTCCCTGAATTTGCCGTAACAGGTCAGTGTTCCTGCATGGTCATCTGTAAAACCGATATAACTTGAATCACTTGTCGTCCAGGTAATATCCGCAGCTTCGTTTTCCGGTGATACTGTATATGTTATCTTGAATTCCTCACCGGGATAACAGTTTACGGTCTGGCGGTTCAGAATTATCTGTTTTGGGGGTTCCACAGTAACAGTACATTCTGCTGTCCTCAACGAGGATGGGACTGTTGCCCTTACCAGGGCAGTCCCTGTGTTCTGGGGGAATACACTGACTTTTTTCCCTGAACCGCTGAGCTTGATTACAGGATTCTCCCCGTCCTGTTCGACTTCCCACACCAGGTTGTCGTAATCACCCTCCAGGGGATTTGTTATTGATGCGGTTATACTCTGTGCCCCGTCCCCCTGTACAAGATTTAAAGCCGTCCTGTCAAGAAGAATGTTGGCAACATTCTCCCCGGGTACTATTATGTACAGTATCACGCTGCTTATCCCGTCATAACGGTCACAGGAAATGGTTACGGTAGCTTCCTTGCCGGCTGAAAGGCCTGTTATCCGGATTTCATCGTTCATTGTCCACCCGGACGATGTGGGGGACGGGGAAATTGACACCACATTTGTATCGGAGGATTTCCATTTGAGGTATTTCTCGTCCCCTGTAACCGCAGAAGCACCTGCCAGCATGGCTTTAAGGGAGCGGGTCTCACCTTTTTCAAGGGTAATTACAGTTGATCCGGAGTAGTCAATATAGGTGACGGCTTCAGATGAGTCTTCGATGTTGACGAGCAGCTGGCAGGAACCCTGTATGATACCGGAAATTGCAGCAACCAGGTCTGCCTGGATGATACAGGTGCCGGCTGCCTTGGGATCAAGAATACATACGGATTTTGTGCCGCTGACGCCCATTATATCCGATGCGGAACTTCCGTCCGGATAAACGGCCTTGTAAACAACCTTTGTCGTTGTTGTACCCAGGGTGGGTACTTCCATATTGACAAATGTCTGTTTGCCCTTTGTGACACTGACAGCATCCTTTGCAAATGCGAATTCGGAATATTGTGAAATATTTACGATTATATCTTTCTGGTATGCGGCTTTTGGATGTGAGCAGTGGATTGTGGTAAAGCCAGTGGAAATGGGTGTGACGACACAGCTTTCCCCCGTATAGTTCATATCGATTATTTCGTAACTGTCAGCCCACCACTTAAAATTATATTTATCACTTTCGGTTCCGTTTACCAGTGTTGCCGTAATAGTCCTTGTGGGATCCTGGGGGGACATTTTAATTATGCTTTCTGTCAGGGTAATGTAACAATCCGTTTTTGTTTCAGGTTCACATATAACAAGTACAGTCCTGTCTATGCCCTGGGCTTTCGGGTGGGAGATGACGATCTGGGTAACACCTTCTTTAATGGCCTTTACCTGGGCAGTATTGTTGCTGGAATAAAGACTTAAAATTTCCGGATTCTGGCAATGCCATGAAAAGTTCAGATTGTCAGCAGGACTGCCCCCGACCAATGACGCAAAAAGATTTTTATAGCCGTCACCTACTGTGAGGGTTACGATATTGTCACAGGAGATATAAGGATTTTCTGCAGCAAGAACCGGATCCACACAGTTGGCGATTATTTCCAGGGGATAATCGCAATAATCGTTTGTAACGGTTATTTTCGCCGTCCCCTGTTTTTGTCCGTACAAGACAGCCACATTGCCGCTTTCCACAACCTTTATGACAGTGGGATCGCTGCTTTCCCAGTGGTAACCGTCAATTATATCCGTAGGAGCATTTTTAACAGAAACGGTGACAGTTTCATTGTAAGTTTCCCCGATTGTTACCACATTCTGTTTAGTGGTGAGGTATTTGAGTTCCGCCAGTTCCTCCGGGGAATTGGCGACCACTACCAGGACAGTTTTTTCAAAATCGGCATTTGTATTCCGTATTGTCAACTCTGTCATTCCGGCCTCAAGTGCTTCCAGGTAGCAGGTTCCCCCCGCATTACCTGTTGCTTCGACTATGCCGGATTTACCGGTTACACTCCACATAAAACCGTTTTTTGCAGTGGAATTTTCCAGTGCCGCCCCGATGGTTTTAGTTTCACCTTTAACAAGTGTAACTGTATCTTCTTCGGTAGTAATGTATACATAAAAATCATCGGTCCATTCATACAAAGCACCGACTTTAAGGTCTATTGTTACAGAATTTTCGCTTTCCCTGTTTGTAACAGTTATTTTAGTTTTTCCTCCGGTTCTGGCCGTAACTGTCGCCGTTTTACCGTTGGCTGTGACTGATGCAACGGTCTCATCTTCTATTGTCCATTCGGTTAAAGCCATTTCAGCCTCGGTCAGGTTTACGCCTGTAACAGACAGGTCGGTTGATTCACCGCAGACGGTAATTACAACGGCATTTTTATCGGTTGTCAGATATTTAGATGTAACAACACCGGTTTCTTCCCCTTCCGGCAAAACGGTGATATTAAAGGTACAGGATTTGCAACCGGCAAGACCTGCCGTAACCTTTGTGGTTCCGGATTTTATCCCAGTAACCTGAGCCTTCAGCCTGGTATCACCTGCACTTACAATGGCTACCCCCGGATCTTCGGTAGTCCATGTTATCCCTGCCATATCAGTTTCTGCCAGACCTATGGGTTCCAGCTCAAGGGTACAGGTACCACCCTCATTTATTCTGAAATAAGTATTCCCTGATATTATGGCTTTCATGCTGTCAAGGGCTTCCTGGGTATCTGCAGAAAGTACCAGTATTTCTTTTACGGAAAGAGCCTTGTTATGTGATATTTTTATTTTGGTCTGGTTGTCACCGGTTCCACAGGCATCCAGTACAACGGTCTCGCCGGAAGACGGTGATACGGATATTACGGAAGGGGTCTCGCTTTCCCATGCCAGACCGTTCTCGTCCCCCGGGGAAATGTTTCCCGAAAGCTCTGCCGAAATTTCTTTCGTTGAACCGTTAAGCATTTTTACAAGAGTTGCTTCAGTATTTATATAGGCCGGCTCTTCCATAAGGGCATATTCCGAAAGAACCTTGACAATAATGTCCGTAGTATAAAGTATTTTGGGATGGGATACCGTTATAGTGGCAGTTCCCGGTTTCAGGGGCGTAATATAAAGGGACCCGTCTGTAACACTTCCCGCTTTTCTGGCATGGATGTTGCCTGTAGGGGTTATTATTTTACAGATGTCATTGTTTTCCCCGTTGTCGATTGTCCATACGAGGTCATTTTCATCCCCCCTTTCCCCGCCCATGAGCTGTACGGAAATTTCCACCGTTTCAGCCCCGACCTTTGTTTTAACATAATTTGAGCTTGTTGTTATATACATCGAAGCATCAATGGCACTTCCCTGCTGGTTTCTAAGTATAACGAGTACTGTCCTCGAATATTCTGACAGCGGATGGCTTACCTTTACTTTATAGGCATTGTTCTTTTTACCTGTCAAGGTGAACTGGTTGCCGCTGGACTGACAGTCCATATAATCCTGCCATTCTGCTTCTGTCAGGCTGTTTCCATCGGTATCATAAACTGTCCAGACAAATTCCTCCGGGTTTACATAGACATTGGTATCTTCGGTTCCCCTGATGTCGGCAAATATGCTGTATGAATTTTCCGAACCATCACAGACCAGTGTAGAAGTCGATGTTTCGATATACACATTCCTTACGGAAGTAGTAACCCTGACCAATACATCCAGGGAGTATTCGCAGTTTTCGTGGGATACCCTGAGAATGGACAAACCGTTGGTTTCAGGGGTAATGATTGCCGTATTACCGTTTGCAGTAACCGAAAAACTCGGACTACCTGAGTTGGTAATTACTTCATAGGTAAACCCACCCTGATAGTTGGAGGTAACCGGATTAACAATATCGAAAGTCACCGTTTTATTCAGCGTTTCATTCTTGTTAATCATCAGTACATTCTGGCTGGTGGTAATATAACTTGCTGTCAGATTATCGGTATACACATAAACAACCATTGTGTAATCAAACCTGGCATCAGGATGGGATACAGTTATCTGGGTGCTTCCCTTTTTTTTCGCCGTTATGACGCAGGAACCCCTTGCATAATCAATGTCGGCAACAGCCGGGTCTTTGATTGTCCATGTAAATTCTTCCAAATCGGCAGAACTTCCGCCGTACAGTGATGCTGATACGGTTTTATTGCTGCCGGGAGTAAGTTCAACAACGGTGGAATTTGAATAAATATAAGGCTCCCCCTCATAGATTTCGCCGTTCCCCTCCACAGTGATTATACAGGCTGCTGTTATGTTGTTGGCTGTGGCCTTAAGGTAGCTCTGGCCGGTTTTAAGACCGGTAACAATAACGCCATAACGGTCGGCCTCTATACTGATAATTTCAGGGTCGTAAGCCCAGGTTACCTCCGTGGAATTTTGTATTTCGGTGGGTTTTACCGTATATTTCAGGTATTCGCTGCCGCCTTTTTGCACGGTTACATAGGTTTTGGCGAATGTAACGGCGGTCACATTTTTTTTGTCAGACAGACTTTCAGGTTTCATAAAAAGCGAACACCCGGAAAATATGAGTGATGTGACACAGGATGCCATGAGAACACTCAATGTAGTCAGAAATGCAATAATAAATTTTGTTGATTTTTTCATATAAACCTCTCTTATATTTATATCTATTTACAATTTTTACAGTTTATTTCCTGTAAGGTTCGGTTACCTCCCAGGGTTCCATTACGGGAAGCTCTATAGTTGTATTTGCAACAATATTGATTATGGTACCGGATTTAATTGTTATTGTCGGCTGTACATCCATTGCCCGGTCTATAAGTTTTCCTCCAAGGGTTGTTGCTATTTCCTGGGAATTTGCCATGACATTCTGGACATATTCATTGCCGCTGGAAGCACCTGCCGATTGCAGTTCGGAATTGACCAAATTCACTGCACTCATCAAAGCCAAGGCCTTGAGATATGCAAAGGGGTGGTCATTTATCCTTCCTTTCAGACCTGAGGCTCCTTTGCTGTCGGTGGCATTAAAATTCCCAAGGTTTATCATATAACCGTCCGGCCGGATAAGTGTATGCCATCCTACCTGGACACGGTTTTGGGAGTAGCTTATTGATGAATTGTAGGAACCATACAGCTTGGAATTCTGGGGTATCAGAAGATACCTGCCGTCCTGGCTTGAGTAGATATTTTTCGTGATGACAGCCGTACATTCGCCGGGCAAGTCGGTGGAAATGTCGCTTGTCAGTACCGCATCGAAAATTGTACCCTGCCATATTGAATTCAACGGAAGCCACTGTCCGGATACATTTCCCCTGTTCTGGTTGTAGAAATTGTTTTTTCCTGCCTGGTCATTCTGCCGTGCATAGGAATCCTGGGTTGTATTGTACTGGCTCATCAGCTGGTTGGTGTATTCTTCCCTGCTCGGGAGCCCGAATTTTGCATAGGGGTTTGCCCCTGCGGGGTTTGACCCTGCTGTTGAAGAACCGGAAGCTGCCGATGCCGAACCACCTGGTACCGGGTAAGAAGCTGTATAATCCGGAGTCAGATAATTTTTCTGTGTCGGAGTTATACCTTTAATACCGTTAATTGATTTTGACTGGAGAGCATCACTCCTTGTATCCGGAACTTCGTAACTATACCCCCCACCTCCGCCGTAATAAACCTGGGACTGCCGGGGTTGGGGTTTGTACTTTTCGTTGACAGGGGGAAGATTGTCTATTATTTCCTCTTCCGTTTCCCCCTGTCCGCCGTTTTTTTCTTTTTCCGGAGAATTTTCTGCGGTTCCAATGGCAACTTCTGTTTCCGGGCTGTCATTTACAAGGGATGAGTAATCAGGGACCGGATATTCCACTGCCTTGGGTTTTTTATTCAACTGCTCTTTTTTCCTTTTTGATATTTCGGGATATATAAACAGGGCAAAAACAACAAGCACCGAAAAAACCCCAATAATCACATACAGTATGAACTGTTTGTTTAGTACCGGCGGTTTTCTGGTTACGGCTGTCCCTGCCTCCATGGCTTCAGAGGCGGAAACTTTAAAAGGTTTTATTTCCTCCTGGCCGGAATCCAAGGTTGTAAAATTTTTTTCTCCTGAACCGGCATTGCCGCTGCCGCCAGGTTTTTCTCCATCTCCATCAGCCTGAATACCACCCTCATCCGCATTTGCATATTCCGTTTCCGGCTCAATAATGTTGCTGTCCCCGCCGTTCCCGGAAAGGTCATCAACAAAACCCGGTGCCTCCTGCCCGGAGAATCCGGAATCCGTTGACACGGAATCATCCTGTTCCTCTTCACCTGAATCATCTTCATCTGAAATTTCAAATTCGCTGACATTGCCGCTGACATTGCCATTTTCTCTGATCATTTCTGCAAAGTCCCGGTCTGACACGGAATTGCCAATCATGTCAAAAATCGAACCGGTTTTATCCTGATTATTTTCATTTTCAAGGTTTTCGTTTTCATCTGTTTCCATTTTTATCCTCTGATTGTTTTGAGCATATTCATTAGCATCAAACCTAGAATGATTCCGATTAAAATACATACGCCCGGAACAAGGCTGAGTTTCCACCCTTCCTTTTTCCTGAATTTCATGAACAGAAATGCAGAGGCTCCGGCTGCCGTACAGACAGGCAGTGCTATAAAAACCGGCAACAGAAAAACGGCGATAGCAGCAGCCGGGATAAATACCAACATAAAATTCCTGCACATTTCCAGTTGTTTAAGGACTTCCGGCGGCTGAGCCATGTATTCATTTCTGTCCTTTTCCGCCTGTTCCTTATCTATTTCAATTTTAAAGGGATTTCTGAATTTTTTACCGAACATTGTTACTCCTTGTCCCCTGCAGGAAACTGGGCATGGAGGTTGTATCCCTTACGCTCCGGTTTAATTTCCTTTTCTCCGGCTAAAGTCTTTGACTCCTCCGGTTCCTCCACTGTTTCCCTGACCGGTTTTGGTTCAACATAATTTTTCTTTTTGACAGTTACTTTTTCTTTCCCCCTCCGGAGAGTTACCTTTTCTATCAATTCATCGATAATTATAAGGTTTTTATCAACACGGTAGTTGATTCTCTCGTCTTTATGGTTGAACAATACAGGGCTTTGGGTATGAAGAACCGTCTCGTCCATCTGGATATATGTTCTCCTGCCGTCGTCATATATTCTTGTGGGAAGCCAGACGGGCTTTCTGAAAATCGAGTAAGTCATCTTATAGTCAAACGACAGGAATTTAGGGTCAACCCCAGTCAACCCGTTTGTTTTTGTATTAAGCATTGCATCCGTCTTAATGTTGTAGGGCATTGTATCCGGATATTCAAATTCCACCATTGCCATATAGCAGTCTTTGAAGGATTTTAGCAAAAAATGGTATACCCTGCGGTCAGTAATAATAATCATTGATGTTGTCAGCCCGGAAATATCGGGTTTAAGGTAAAAGTGCTGGACATCCTGTCCGTTTTTCCTGGAAACTCCTGCCCCCATTTCCCAGACCTGGCTTTCAGATATAAAGGGGTTTTCGAGAACCATTTCGCCGGGTTCGAGAGCCAGGTCTGTTATACGGTAAGGCTGGCAGTAAATTTCGTAGACAAAATTTTCATCATAATCATAAAACATTTTACCGCCGGAAAATTTCCGTGGCTGCTGTATTGCAGCGTCCACAGAAGCATTTGCCGCCTCCCTGCCTTCCGGTTTTTTCCCGTATGTTTCCAAAGGATAGTAGACAGGCTTCTCGACATAGACAACTGTTTTTTCGACATCAACCTCTTTCAATTCCTCCTCGACCATGTAGTTTTCCATTTCCTTTAGATTTTTTTTCTGCTCTTCCTCAAGACTGTCCACCCCTGGCATGGAAGATTTTTCCGTAAATGTAATTACATCCATATCTACCGTTTTACAACTGTAAAACACAAAAAGAATAACTAAAAAAACAAATATTTTTTTCATAATTTACGCTCCTTTATTTTTTTTTGTAATATCGAAATTGACGATATAAATCCCCAGAACATTGGATTCCGGGACGGAATCATAGAAATCAAGATTAATGAGGGCCGTGTACTCTTCCTCCGACAGTATGTATCCCTCAAGATGTTTTTTTACGACGGTAAAGTTCACAAAATATGTTTTGTCTGTCTGCTTTAATGGTTCCTGTATATCCACAGTCTGGACATACTTGCCGAAATCCTGGTAAGGATTGTTCTGCCGGAAAAAGTTGTCCAGAAGCCCGACCGCCCCTTTTTGGACAATGGCATAGGCTTCGTCAATGTATACCTGCTGAGCCGTTCGGTCAATAAACTTGGTATACATTTTGGTGATTAACTCTTTCATCTGATAAATCTTGGCGATTTCGGGTATCGCCTCCTTGCCGTACAATGATTTGTCAATTTTTCCGACATATTCGGCCTTTCCGGTTGTGGAGTCCACGGTAACGATTACCGGAATTGTCTTGGGAAGATTTACGGCATAAATCAGAACCCCAAGTGCAATAAAAAAAGATGACAGAGAGACCAGTGAAATAATCTGCCACATTCTTGCATTCTTTTGTGCAAGGCCGTCCACAGAGTCCAAAGCCCTCATGCCGTTTTTTTTCCTGTCATCTGAAAATCCTGTAAGATTTGTTCCCGGTGTGGGAAAATAAGTTTGAGACATTTCTACCCCTTTTAAATAAACAGCGGATCAACCGTGGCGGGTAGATTGATATTTCTATTTATTTACAATAGTTTATAAACCCATTATAAAAGACTGGACATAAAATGTAAAGCAGGATAGACTAAATTATCCAAAGTTAAAACCGGCTGAGGTGAGAAGTCCGATGCCGGATTCATAATAGTGGCGTTACGAAATGACAGTAGTTAGGACTTTATGAATACTTATCTTCAAAACAAGGAGGGTCGGTATGAATAGAATGTCTGCCGCCGCAAAGTTATTATTTTTATTTTCATTAACATCATTAATTTTTCTTTTTTCCTGCAAACAGCCCGGAAATCCGGCCGGGGATGGAGAGGGAACCGTCTCCCCCCGGGAACTTTATTCCGAAATGCTCGGTACATGGATCGGTGACAAAGACCCGGAAAGCATCCTGGTTCTGGACGAAAATGAATGTACCTTTGAATTCGTAACATCAGGAGTTGACTTTAAAGTTCCGGAAGACCTTACATCATTAGAAAATGCCCTGACCGGGGGAAAGGAAATGATGAAAAGTTTTTTGGGGGGCAAACCCGAATTTGGCGAATTCAGTTCCACAGATGTGTGCTTCTACAGTTTTGCCCCGGGGTATCAAGATTTTTACCGGGAAATATTGGTATGTCTTAAACTGGTAGATTCAAAGATTCATCTTGTGTACTATAAGCTGCCACAAGGAAGCCCGGAAGACAGCAGTTATTGTACATACTTATATTCGACCTACAGCCGGGAAGATTCCGGAAGCGGCAGCGGGGAAGATCCGGACATAACCGAGGGTGAACTTACCGGAAGCTATACAATCAGTGAGGCAAACGGTTCACAGTTTACATTTGGGGACAGGGGTACATGGACTTATAATTACAACGGCAGGACAAATGAGGGGACATGGAGCCTTGAGGGGGGAAAAGTCACAATAGAGTATAGCAACGGCGGAATTACGGCAAAAGCTGTATTTGCAGTCAGTGTTTCCGGGAACACCTACACCCTTAAAGGTGAATCCGGGGATTATCCCACGGTGATTTCCTCTGTATTTATGGTTACCGACGAAAGTGCGGTTTCTGACGGTGTAGTGACACTTGTTAAAAAATAAACAGGAGGTGGAAAGCTGTGGATAGATGGGAATATGCAATAAAATACCGAAGTGATTTTTCAAGGAAAATACCAAATGGACAAGGACGGAAACTTTGGGGTGCTGAAAAAGACTTAGCATTTGATTACAAGTTTGACCCTGAAATGTTGAATGAGTTCGGCAGACAGGGCTGGGAACTGGTAGCGGTAGATGGAGATGGTTCTCAATATTACTTCAAGCGTAAAATAAATTAAGGGAAAGGGGGCTGTCCCAAAAGAATTGGCTGCACTTCACAGTGAAGTGCAGCCTCTTTTTTTATATCTGTTCAAGGTCGCTTTTTTCCTGTCCCAGTGGTTCCTGAAGTTTTTCCGGTTCCGGTACGGTTTTCTGATTTCCGGACCCGGCATTTTGTTGTGCGTTTTTTTCCGCCTGGAACCTGTAATATTCGTTGATTGACTGGTTGTTTATTGTGCCGTTGGCATTTGCATTATTTTTGTTAATCTTATTTTCAAATTTTTCACTGTTTACACTACCAACACCGCTATGGAGGGAGGAGGCATTTACTGCAGTGGCACTGTCCCTGCCTGTGATAAGCCTGCTTGTCTGGTTTACAATGCCGGACCGCCAGGCTGATGCAGTCTGGGATACACCCTGTCTTAGGGATTCACGGACTGTTGCACCCCCATCCCTGGAACCTGAGAAAGCCGCAAGACCTTCGGATATTCCGGCATTTGCACCCTGAGCCACATGGCCGAGAGGTGTACCGACCTTGTTACCCACTGTGGTTGCAGCCTGTTTTGCCAGGGCAGCCCCGGCTCCTACGGTGGCTGCTGCATGGAGAAATTCTCCCATGGACAGCTGGGGAGTTCCGTTAAGCATCGTCATTGCAATCTGAGGTGCATTCTGGGTCAGGACAAAGCCCATAATTATTATGAAAAACAGATAGGCAAAATTGGCAAGGCTTGTGGGGTCACCGCTTGTAACAATTACACTTGCCCCCTTGGAAAAGATATTCACAACAAAAAAAAGGCAGAGTATGGTAACGGTTATTTTTACAAAGAACGAAAGGAACAGGACAATGAGCTTTGAGGCATAGGTTTTTGTACCGTCCCAAAGGACACAGGGGATAAAAAGAACCCCCATGGATGTGACAATAAAATACTCAAAAACTGCCATGCAATACTGGATTGTTGCAAAAATCATACTGGCAATTATCCCAATTACAAGTATTATCTGCATCAGCCATCTTGTAAGGGAATTAAAGGTCCCGTCAAGAGACCTTTCCAAAAAATTTCCGGCATCGGAGTCATATTCCGAGGCTTCCATTGTCTTGATTATGTTTGCCCAAAGCACCCCTGTCTTGATTATTGCACCCGGGGAAAGGATTTCTATTCCTGAACCGTTTGCCCCCTTAAGGTAGATCCTTGGGTCGTAAATGTAAGAAATTGTCCCGTCCTCGGCAATGGTAGGTGTTATAACATCGTTAAGGGCTTTCAGGAGGAGAAACGCCTGTTTATAATCACCGTCGTTTATGTCCTGGAGTATTTTTTTGTATTGTGCATCCTGTACATTCTTATACATATTATGTTCTGATATGGCATTGTCGGCCTTTTCCCCCACCCAGCCGCCAAGGAACCAACCTCCTATACCGCCTATAAGACCGCCGACTATCCCTCCGATAACCGTACCTACACCGGGAACCAAAGACCCTATTGCAGCACCGGCTATGGCACCACCTGTTATCCCTCCTGCAGAAACAGCACCCTTTCCTATGTTCTCCAGATTCAAATCCCCATACCTTGATTCCTGAGCCTTGAATTTTTCCATCTTTTCACGGATTTCGTCGGGGGTTGCACCGGTGTTTTTTGCAATCATTCTTATAGTTGTATCCGATATTTTTTTGCCGGATTCACCCATTGCATTATAATATGCTTCCAGGGCTTCGTCGGCCGCCCTGCTTTTTTCGGTGAGGTCAAGAAACATGGTTTCCATCGTCTGCCTTGTTTCATAGTACCCACCTCCGGCATACAACCCGAGGTCGGTTGCCAGGGTCATTGTCCCGCTGATGATGGAGCCGTAAAGATTTACTATAACGGTAAAAAGGAGGAACTTAGCCCCGATGTCAACGCAGGCTTTCCTGACCTGCTGGGTACCGAAGATCAGCCTGAAAGCATTCCAGGCAACACCCACCACCCCCAAAATGGTAGCAAGGTATCCGGCAACATAGCCGAATGTGGAAATTGTCTTGATAAAATAACCTATTCCGCTTATCAGGGGTAAGTCAAAAACCCTGAAATCGTTTGCCGCAGTAGCAGTTATGGTCGAATCAATGGGGCCGCCATACAGACCCATTGCAGTAAACATTAATATGATAAATATATAGAGTTTTTTATAACGGTTCATTTATTTTATGCCTCCATCTACAGCCAACTGGGAACATACCCTGTCTGCTTCTGATACTCAAGTTTACGCTGTTCCTTTCTGACGGCATCCCTTTCCGCCTTTGCAGCTTTTGCCACTTCCTCCCTTTTAGATTCAGTTGCGAACATTGCAGCTGTTTCCCTCACCCCGTAAGTCAAATTCAAAATATCACTCTTTAGGGAAAGAATTGCCCCTGTTGTAGCCTGCATCTGTCCGGTTATGGATTCCCCGGCATTGTTGGACAGCTCAAGAAGTGCCTCGTTATTCTTAGCTGCTTTTGTCAGCTCTGCGGTATAGTATTCCTCCGTTCCTTTGGACAGCAAGGTGGAAGTTAAATCATTAACCTGTTCCTCAACGAGTTTATAGTAGGCATAATTCTCAGGGTCAAGCCCCCACCTGTTCATTATTGCTTCTTTTTCTTTGTATGTTAATTTTCCAGCATAACCTTTAGCAATTTCTTCCCCTGCTTCCTTAACATAGTCCCAGGCCGAGGCAGGGAGGTTCATAAGGTTGTTCCGACCGTATTTGCCTATACCGAACAATCCGGCAACCGTATATTGCTTACCCATACAGGTAACGGTTTTGTTTTCAAGTGTATTTTTTACATTATTAATCAAATTCAAATTATCGTTAATTACACTTGTGGCATCGGTAAGATTTGTCCGGAATTTACCGATGTTTTCCCATGTTCCCTGGAAACCTTCGGCATCCGACCAATTACCATCTGCAAAGCTGCCTTTCAGGTCATTCCAGTCCATGTTTTTAATTGAATTAATCTGTGTTTCAAGCTGCTGGTAGGTATTCTGTACCTGTTCTATCGTAGCGTTAATCTGATCATAGATGGCATAAAGCTGTGATACCGAATTCATCAGATTAGATATATCTATTACAGGCATATTTGCCGAACCCTGTTCAACCGTAAAAATCAAAAGGATAAGCAGGGTTATTATTTTTTCTTTACCTTTCCTGTTCATTTTAAATCCTCCATTTATTTAAGTATTAAAGATACTGTTTGTATTCATTTATCCCTTTCCGGGTGAATATTTCCTCCGCAAGAGGAATACCGGAATTTTTGCCATACTGCCGTTCAAGGCTGTCGAGGAGATTATGGTCAGGGGTAAGCAAAGCAAGCTGGTATTTATCAAGCCCCAGTTCAAACATCCTTGCCCCGTTAGGTGATTTGTAAAAATAATCCCTTTTCATTCTGGCCCTCGCCAGGGCTTCTATTTCGTTGTCTTCCAGCCCGAAATAACGGTAATAGCCTGCCACAATTTCGGACGATGCGTTAGTATCCGCAAGGTATATTTTGGTAAGGCACTGGCTTATAATCGTTGTGGATAAACTTGATTTAACCGCCTTGGCTACTTCCTGGGTTGCAAAGACACAGAAAACCCTTTTTTTCCTCAGGGTTACAAGCCATTCTTCAATTTTTTTTGCAAAAAAAGGGTTATCAAGAAAAACCCAGGCCTCGTCAAGAATAAGGAGGGTCGGGTCTCCCGTAGGATCACCGTTAGGTTTTGAATATATTTTTTCTATAAACCTGAAGATAAAAAACAGAGCAGGGGTTACAGCCTGCTGCCCCATTTTCATCAGTGTCCCCATCTCAATCATTATCCATTTGGACAGGGAAAAATTTGTATCCTGGGCATCAAAGATGCGGCCGTATTCGCCGTTAATTGTATAGGGCTGAATACCAGTCCTTATATCGTTGATTCCCGTATTTGGGTTTGAATAATTAACATACTGCTGGAAAGTCGTCAATGTCCTGTCCCGGGGTTCTTTTTCGTCACGGATCTGTTTAAGTGCGACTGAAATTGCCTCACTCATAGTTGCATCGGTTTTAATCCCCTGCATTTCAAGCAGCAATTTAACGAATTCAGCCGCCCAGGAAATATCCACCTCCGTTTCCAGTTCCCGCAAGGGCTGGAAAGCCACATTTTCTGCCCCCGGTTCCACATAGATACCCCCCGCTGCCATTGTTACGCTGCGTGAAGTCTTATCCTTGTCCAATATGACAACATTCGCATTTTGATACTTAGGGAATTGATTAGCCAGCAGAGCAAGAAGAGTTGATTTTCCTGCTCCGGATGGTCCGAAAATAAAACAATGACCGACATCACCGACATTAAGGTTGAGAAAAAACGGCACCCCGGAAGATGTTGAGCAGGTTATGAGGGGGGCAAAGCAACCGAAACACTCCTTTGTCCATTGGTTGTATTTCGTTCCGCTCCACACCGATGACAGCGGTATAATCTGACTGAGATTGCCGGATGAGATTACCGGACGGCGTACATTGGCATACATATTCCCCGGCTGCATGGACAGGAATGCGTTGAATGAATTGACAGATTCCATTTTTGCTGTGAATCCGGTGGAATTGACAAGACTGATTATGTATCTTGCTTTTTCGACTGCCACTTCATAATTTTTGTCCCATACCATTATGTTGGATGTGTAGTAACCGAACGAATAAACATCGGTTGCAAGTTCAACCTTTGCAACATTGGTGTCTTCTTCAAATGCTGTTGCAGCCGGATCCAGCCTGCCGGATTCAAAATTGCCAAGACTTTCTGCAAATGCAGTTCCCCATGATTTCCTTGAACCGTAAAACCTTTTCTGGTATTTTTCAATATCTTTAGCCGAATCAGCTTTGCTCCTTGCAATCCAGCGTGTTACCCACCTGTATTCAATCTGGCTGGAATTCAGTATTCCCAGCATAGCAGGATAGGTTTGCATAGGAAAATCACGGATTGCAATAATCGGTATATATGTGTCCCCCAACTGCAATGTATTTGCGATTTTCAGGTTATCATCTGTTATGTAATAATCCATCAGTGTGGGGATTTCCGGACAAGAAACCTTATGCCTCCGTGCACTGACAGAATAATGGCACAGTGTTACAACTCCATCATTGTCGAGGTTTTTGTAACTTATTTTGCCTGTGAGATGACTCATAATACCTTCCGTTGTATCACGGAAAGCCTGTATTTCTTTTTCACATCTTTCCAGATTCAAATAATCTTCACCACTTTGGCTGTCTTTCTTGTACAGGAGGCTCTTTGTTTTAGAATAGATTTCACTTGGCAGATTCATTGTAAGGATAATAAAATAATAATTGAGAAAATGAGCGTCTTTTTCCTGAAACAGTTTTTGCCTGTGCCGGTCAATGAGGTAGCCGGCCTCATTGTCCCAATTTGTTCCCGGATAATCTTTGCACAAAGTTCTTTGACTCTCAAACTGACACCCCCACTCACTACCGAGCTGTCTGATTGCTTCGTTAAAATAAAAAGACACGCTTTGTATTGTCTGAATTGAAGAAGAGCCAAGATCAGGACAGATAAATGAGTACGCCCTCATCAAAGCTCCTGTTTTCAGAAGAATTATTCCCTCATCTTTTTTCCCAACGGGATATGACCATGGACAATAGGTTGCCAGTTTACTGTTTCTTTCCTCATAAGGCTTTAAAGTGAATTTATTTAAAAAATTTATTCCAAACATGGAAACTCCTTACCCTTCCAGTTCATCAAGCTCAAAAAGGCTGGACAGCCCTATGCTTAACAACTGTGGGTCGTTCTTACTGATGAGCCGGCACGGCACATACAGGACTATCGCAACAGGGGAAAAACCAAAGCCAAGAAGATAAACAAGAAGCACAGTAACACAAAAAATCAGGGCTACAATTATTTTGGGTATTCCCAGAAGCAAATCCGGTTGTTGTAAGCTCTTGTGTACCGGAATTGAATAATCCTGTAGTGTCATGTCCGCCTCCTTTACTCCTCATCAAGCCCAAGAGTCGCTGAATTAACCGAACTGTTGGTACTGTCAAGGAATTTATTTGTTATAGTTCCTGCTGCCATAAACAGGATTGTCCCGGCAATCCAGGGTATAAATTTTTTAAACATACCTGGCTCCTGACGGCCTGCAGTGATAAGCCCAATGCACTCGACAACCAAAGCAATACAGGCGATACCCTTTACCCATGGACTTGAAATAAGGTCTACGAGTATACGAACCTTTGAATTAAGACCAAAAGCATCATCTGCGAAAGTAGCAGAAATGCATATAAAACACAAAAACAAAACCATTACAGTTTTTTTACTGAAACCCAAACGAAAATTTCTCATCTAAAACCCCTTTAAACATTGGTGTTAAACATATATATATCTATTTACAATTTTCAGGCAATATTATTGGCTTTAATTAATGATATAAAATCATCAGCCAAGCCCGATTTATATCAATAAATTATATATATATCTAATTACATTTTTATGCCAAATTATTGGCTTTAAGTAATGATATAAAGTCATCGGTTCTATTTCCGTTTGTTGGCAACACTTCATCCACATGGGGCCCTTGTTTACCTCCTGCCATATGAACGCACAGATGTATAGTGCTGCTGAGTTTAGGTATTGAACCTGGAATGACTTCCCGCAACAGGTCTTCCATGCGGATAAGCATGGAAGTACAACTATCGGCATGTATTGTTGTCACATTACCTGTATGACCTGTGTTCCATGCCTTAATTAACTCATTAGCTACTTCTCCATATCGTACTTCGCCAAATATAATACGGTCGGGTGTCCATCTCAATGCTGTCCTTACCGCTTCTGCAGCATGGACGGGATTAACAGCTATCATTGTTTTATCCCTTGCATTGCACTGCAATTCAGGTACATCCTCAACGATATAAAAACGGTCATTGGGCGTAATCTCAACCATTTTTTGGATTATAGCATTGGTTAGTGTAGACTTTCCACTTCCTGTCCCTCCTCCTATTAAAATGTTTTTTCTGTCCTTAATATACGAACAGATAAGTTCATATTCCTCTTTGGTCATGCGGCCGTTTTCCACATAACTTTCAAGGGTAAAAACCTCCCTGGGTGGTTTACGGAATGTTAATTCCGGTGTATCCACCCATGGCGGTAATAATCCGGTAATGCGTGCATTATATGGAGCCGGAATTACCGCCTCCAGCTTTGGTATTCCGTTGACAGGGTCAATCTGTTTGTCCAAAAGGGCTGCTGCACTCAAAATTATTCCACGAACTTTCGTAGGTAAAATTTTCTCCCCGGTGAAAATTTTGCCTTTTGCAAATACCTTTATTATTATTTCTCCGGTTCCAACGACAAAGATGTCGGTAACAGACGGGTCTTCCAAATATTTTTTAAGGCAGGAAATATCTGCCAGAAAATTATTTTTTAACCTGAGTCTTTTTTCCTGGTCTGCCGCAAAGGTTGAAAAAGGAACGCTGTTATCCATTTCAGATGTCTTCCTCTAACAAATCGCCAAAGATGGTCTCCATGAGAGGCTTGATTGATGCAGCTCTGTGTTTGAAATTCTGCAGAAAAGCCTGTACATCTTTGTTTGCTTTTTGGAGCCGAATACCTACCTCATCCGGCGGGATTGGAGGAGCAAACAAAAAAAAGTACTGATACCACTCCAAGTCAAGTTTTTGCTTCAGATTAATCTCGTGTATAATCCTGGCGATCTGCCGCTGTATGTCGGACATTTTAGCGATGAGGAGACTTTCGTCCATTGTATCCTTAGTTAGATATAATGCTACTGCTTTTTGGGCTATGGCATTGACACTTATTCCTTCATCATAAGCCTTTTGATTCATTAAGGCTTTAATTTTTTTTGTAACCCTGATATGTATCTGTTCAGACAACAGATCTTCATTTTCATGCTCATTCATTTACGGCACCTTTAAATTCTGAAATCTCCATTCCATCCATACCTGCGAGATAATTATTAAGTATTTTCAGCAACACTATGTTATTTGTGCTGCCCAATTTTCTATTTTTTATGTATTTTTTTATTCCGGAACAACCAATAATGTTTGTTGCAGTCCACCCGGTTTTTTCTGGTGTTACACGATAGAAATCATCATCCGGTGTTTCCAAAGTTTGAGGTTGAGAAAAATATATTTGCCAAAACAAAGCTTTTCTAAAAAACGCCTGACGGTTTTCGCAATAAGAGGTTCTTTTCAGTTTTTCGTTTATTTCAAAAGGTATAACCAGGTGTATTGCTGTTTCTTTTGAGAAAAAGAAATTTACAAAGTCTTTTAATAAGACACCGTTTTTATTACTTAAACACAATGAATACAAAATTGTATTGATAAAGTTTACAAGATTACTTATTCCATTTTCGATAGCTTTATCTTTGATTTTTGTATACTCTTCTTTTGTAAAATTAAAGGTAATCCGGTAATTTCTGTTAAATTGCTGGATGCAGTCAATTGTTTCTTCATATTCACTTCTCGTAAAATTAATTCTTGCTTCACTGAAGGAATTTACCCGTTCCATAAGATATGGTTTAATTGCATTTGTTATTTCGCTGGGTCTTCTGAACATATACCATTCAAGACCTGTCTTTTTTGTAAGAAAATTTACAAGCATTTCTTTTAACTGGTTCTTAATATATATATCCTTTGTCATTTTTATATCTCTCCTATTTAAAATCTGTAGCAAATATATCCGGCGTAAGTGGTACGGTGGTCGGCGGTGGTTCACCGTCAAGTATTTCACCCTGATAAGGGGATACTTCTTCCGTGTCACTGTATGATTCAAGATAATCAATAATATTAAAGTTCTCGTCATTGTTTGTTGAAAGTATTTTTTCTTTTGTAACTCCATCTTTTTTCTCATTAAAATCTTGTAATTCTTTTTTCTTTAAATTTTCCTGATAAGACGGAAGACTCTTTAATTCATTCTTAAGGGATTCTATTTCAGTCAGTGGCATATACCCTGTATACATCATCCTGCTTCTTTTTGTAAAAGGTATAATCCACCCTTTCCGTGCATTACCGGTTTCACGGTACCTCCAATATATCTTTCCATCGGGCATAACAATTTTATATGTAGTTGTTCTTAGTCTTGGATAACCCAGTCTTATTTGTTTCTTCCCGATTTGTAAAACAAAGACAGGATTAAAAAACCATTTTATTCTTAACCAGTCTTTATTATTCCTCAAAGAATAAGCCTTTGTCCGGAATCTCGGATCATTATAATACACAACTTTTTTGGCAATATAAGACGGCATATTCTGGTTCATTACCAGGGCTTCTGTTGGCGGGAGGTGCATCAGTTCATCAGGATTCATTAAATCCCGGGCCACTTCCTGACTTGATGCGTTAAGGTTATTCAGGGCTACTGCAAAACGGCTTCCGCTTACCGACATATTTTCTTTTGTTACGCTTTCCTTTCCAATTGCTTCTGTAAAGGCTTTTGCATCTTCTATTTTACCGGGGGCATATATACAGAGTGTTTTACAGTGATCCAAAAACGGATGATTCTGACCATATATGTCTACAAGCTGGTTTAATCCCTGGCAAATCAAAAAAAAGTTTATACCGTAACCGGCAAGAATTCCCATGGTTTTTACCAGAAACGGAAAATTCCCAAGAACAGGAAATTCGTCAAGCATGAACAGCAAACGGTTTTTTAGTTTTACCTCGCCGTATGATGTTTCTCCGTCCGAAAACCGCCTCAACATAAAATTGATAAGCAGCTTGAATACCGGTGCAATCACATCCACATGGGCAAATGGAACAACTAAATACAATGAAATCGGGATTTCACTTGTAACAAAGTCATCCAGACGGAAATCAGAGTGTCCTGTTGCATGGGCTATTAAAGGGTCGGAAAACAACTGTAATTTTGAAAATACAGTTGAAAATACATCAGACCTTACTTTGGGATTCATCTGCAGCATACGGCCGGCTCCGGCTTCTATTATTGTATGTAACCAGGGAGCTTCTTCTCCGTTAAGCAGATGTTTTGTTTCAAACATTTCATTGAAAAGTTTGTCACCCGGACGCTGTTCTTCTTCATCATCTTCATCCCCTGAATTACTGTTTCCAGGTTTTGCTGCCAATGACATTATCTCAAAAACACCAGGAAGATTCTTTTTATCCTCATACTCCGAAATATCAGCAGTCAGAATATGAAGTATTGTGGTTTTTATCATATCTTTAGCATTCTCATTGAAAAACTGGCTGTTGGAAGTTTCCCCTCCTTTTGCCTCCTCAAAAAGATTCTGGATTACAAGGTCAACATCACTTACGATCCTGTTGTCCCGATGAACTTCATCAAGCGGATTAAAACATACTGTATTCTTATCAGGATTCTTTGGTGCAAATTTCAACACAATTGAAAATTTAGCCCTGAATCCAGATGTAATATTAAATAGTTCGCCTTTGGGGTCAAAAAATATAACAGACCATGGAAAATTCACCGCAGTAGGAATAACCATACCGACACCTTTACCTGACCTGGTCGGTGCTATTGCAAGAACATTTGTATTACCTGCTATGCAAACCAACGGGGCAAGTTTTTTAAGACTTAAAATTATTGATGAATCTTTCGGATTAATTACGGCATTTACAACCGCTTTTTGGAATTCTGCCAGCACAATTCCTCTTTTTTCTGCCAAACCGAATTTTTTAATATCTTTTTCAGTCCCCCATCTGGCCGTTCCGTAAAGATTTTCATTTTTATTGAGGCCGTTGCCACGGATTATGCTAATGATGAAAAACGAAGCAACCGCAATCCCGCCACATAAAACAAGTGGAAACAGTGCCTGCAATATTACAGACTGGATTAAATTATCAGTTAATCCTCTCGATAGAATATTGAGTAATACCAGTCCTGGATTGTAAAATGGATAACCTTTATCGATAAACAGGAATTCTTTTTTGGTTATAAAAAAAGGCTGGTCTGTGTACTGGGGATCATAACCTACCAGCCGTGCAAAAGTCTGTGTTGATATAATTATACCAACTACAGCAATTAGAACAGGTATTATAAGGTTTGATAAATCATAAATTAAATTACGGTTTTTCTGATCAGGTCTTTTCCGTAGAAATTCATTTTTCTGCATTCTCAATCCCTTTGATTATATGTTTTTCATTTTTCAGATTTCTTTCTGGCGGGATTAAGAAATCATTATATTACTAGTTTACAGTTTTTTCTTTCAATTGTAAACTAGTAAATCTTAACTTATTTACATTTTTATTTTTCAAGTGAATTCCATTTTGTAACATGGATGACTGTGTTGAATTTTCCGTTATCTCGTTTATAACAGTTTACTTCGGCACCTAAAAGCCTTGAGTTTGGTTCTTTGTGGACAGGTATAAACCATGATTTATTTTCCGCTTTATTTTCAACCACTATTGCATTATCCCAGGATTCTTCATAATTCATTTTATAAATTTTAGTAATTATACCTTTTGCTGATTCACCGTTTTCTCCCTTAAACACTTTTAGTTCCACATTGCTTGTAAATAACAAATCATTTCTAGCCTTGAGATAAGATGAATATCTTCCAAGAGAACGCAGTTTTTCTTCCCAGTTTTTTTCCAAGTCAAAAATGTTGTTATTTTTTCTTTTTACAGCGAGCCCGATTTTTTCAAGATGACACAACCTTTTATACATAATTTCATTTTGGCTCCTTACACAAGTTTCATAATTTTTATTCTCATTATTTTTACTAACATAACTATAAAGAGATATTGCTTTATCTAATGTGCAGTATCTATTAGCTTCCGGAAGTTTGCTAATTGATGCTCTGATTTCTTCAATAGTTCTTTCTCCTTTTATTTCTGTACATATTTGTTTTGCCATTTCACGGATAGTATGTTTTAACAATGTCCCACGGAAACATTCAACTTTTTTACCCCTGGCATCAACACCGTTAATAAGCAGATGTGCGTGTGGGTGGCCGGTATCAGTATGTACTGCTGCCAACCAGACAAATTTATGTCCTGTTAAAACTTCAAGCCGAGCAACCAATGTTTTGGCCAGAGCCTTGCAATCCATCTCAGGATTTTCCGGTGATATAATAAACTTATAATGTCTTCCAACCATTTCTTTTTTATATTTCTCTATATCCGGTTTATCGGAATTATCAAACAGTTCTGGTTTTTCTTTTACTTGTTCTTTTTTTTCTTGTGGAAGATATTCTTTAAGAAACCGTAAATGATTTTTAATTTCAGTTCCATATTTCATTTTTACGACACAGTTTTGTTTCCGGGATATTGTCTTAATACTTTCTATGGCTTTGATTTCTTTTTCTTTGTTCTTTCCAGCCGGGGATGAATATAAAAGATAATTAAGTATCCTCCATAATTTTCTCATTTCCATGACCATCAATGTATTTCCCCGATTTATTTTAAAAACTGGCATTTTATTATCCCAGCCATTTCCATCGTGAGCTGTACTATTGGCAAAAAAAGGACTTTCTTTAATTAATCGTCTTCTCATTATTTTCCTCTCAGTATTGTCGTAAGAATACGGCATCAGTTCATTTTTTTCAAGTTGATATAATTGTCGTAAGAATACGGCGATAGCATCTGCCGGGATTGTCGTAAGAATACGGCGAACACACTATATGAAAATTGAGAAGACGGAGATCGAAGATTCACATAAAAGTGGTACAAAGTGGTATATTCCGTGGTATAAAACTGGTATATAAAAAAAATGGAAATACCACTTTTTAAAATTGCAAGTCTTTGTGTTGTAAATAATTGTTCTAATGTATCTATTTTTTAATACCACTTCTTTATCTTGCTGAATAGATATATATTATTTCTTTACTTTGATTGTCGTAAGAATACGGCGATAGCATCTGCCGGGATTGTCGTAAGAATACGGCGATAGCATCTGCCGGGATTGTCGTAAGAATACGGCGATAGCATCTGCCGAGATTGTCGTAAGAATACGGCGATAGCATCTGCCGAGATTGTCGTAAGAATACGGCGATAGCATCTGCCGGGATTGTCGTAAGAATACGGCGATAGCATCAGCCGGGATTGTCGTAAGAATACGGCGATATTATAATAAAATTGTGAATACATAATCGTGGAGCTTAATATGATAAACAAGAAAAATAATCTTTTTGAAAAATGGGATTATAATATTGAAGAATGGTATGAATATGACACTAACGAGAATATAATACATTATAGAAATTCCAAAGGCTATGAATCTTGGTATGAATATGACAGTAATGGACATGTAATACATTATAGAAATTCCAAAGGCTATGAAGAGTGGTTTGAATATGACTCTGACGGGAATGTAATACATTCAAGAAATTCTACAGGCCATGAAAAGTGGAATGAATATGACACTAACGGGAATATATTACATTACAAAGATTCTGAAGGCCATGAAAAGTGGAATGAATATGACTCTGATGGGAATGTAATACATTATAGAAATTCCAAAGGCTATGAAGAGTGGAATGAATATGACTCCGATGGGAATATAATTCATTTTAAAGATTCTGAAGGCTATGAAGAGTGGAATGAATACGATACTAACGGAAATGTAATACATTTTAGAAATTCCAAAGGCTATGAAGAGTGGTTAGAATATGACTCAGATGGAAATGTAATACATTATAGAAATTCTACAGGCCATGAAGAGTGGAATGAATACGATACTAACGGAAATAAAATACATTTTAGAAATTCTTCAGGTTATGAAGAGTGGAATAAATATGATTCAGCTGGCAATATAATATATTCAAGGGGCTTAAAATGATTAATAATATTCAGCCGGTAATATAATATAAAAATCAGATTTTAAAATTTTGACAAAAAATTAATATCAGTGTATGTTTTTTTTGTGAATACATAACAGGATTTATATATGCTGATCTTAACAGAAAAAAAATCTGTTGCCAAAGATTTTGCTACTGCATTAGATGCAGAAGAACACCCTGGTTTTTTTATTAATAGAGAGAAAAATATTGAAGTTGTTTTTTGCCAGGGACATCTGTTTGAGTTGGTCGAACCGGAATTTTACAATCCAAGTTTAAAAAAATGGGATATCAAAGACCTCCCGATTATACCAAATGAATTTAAATACCAAAAAATTGCAGCAACAGCTTACCAAACACAAATTGTTTTAAAAAAACTAAACGAACATAATTCTGACAAAATCCTTATAGCTACGGATGCAGACCGTGAAGGTGAATTAATTGGCAGAATAATCCTGGATCAGGCAAAGATTAGCAACATTGATAACTGTTACCGTTTTTGGGTTTCTGAGTCTCTTGTTCCTCATGTAATTTTGTCGGGAATTAAGAACGCAAAACCTCTTAGTGAATACAACAAACTTGCACAACAAGGTTATGCAAGACAGAGGGCAGATTGGCTGGTTGGAATAAATCTATCACGGTTTATTTCAATAGGTAATTCTGAAATTTTTCCTGTAGGAAGAGTTCAGACAGCTGTACTTTGCGAAATAGCAAAAAGGAATTACGAAGTGAAGAACTTCATTCCTGAAAAGTATTCAGAGTGTGAAGCCAAAATAACTGATAGCAACGGTACTACCATTAAAGCAAAATTAATAGATGCAAAAAATAAAACTGCATTTTCTCCGAGTGATTATTATCTTAATAATGCAAAAAAATGTCTAATTAATATGCCAATAGAAAAAAACAAAAGCTCTTCTGAAAAAAAAACAATAAAACCACCAAAACTGCTAAATTTAAATACACTCTCTAAAATTGCTTTTAAAAAATATTCATATACTCCTGAAAAAACACTTCAAATAGCTGAGGAATTGTATAATGACTTAAAGTGCCTTTCATATCCCAGGACTCCAAGCAGGGTATTGGGAGAAAACAATGTTGAACTTTTTTTGGAAAAATTTGAACTTCTCAAGGAAAATTACCCACATTCTAAATTTTGTAATTCAAAACTCATAAATTCAGATAATAAGAATATCTTTGATTCGAAAAAGTTAGAGTCTCATCATGCATTAATACCTTTAGCCTTACTTCCAGAAAAAGCCACAGTAGAACAAAAGAATATTTTCAATATTATTTTGGATAGTTTCTTTACTGTTTGTCAGGATGATTACATTTATAACATTGAAACTGTACTTTTATTTTGTGGAAACTATATTTTAAAAACAGGATTTAAGCAGGTAGTTCAATCAGGGTGGATGGGAGTTGGAAATGAAAATATCCAAAATGAACCAGCAAATGATGGAAATGATGGAAATGATGGATTCGAAGTGATACAAGAAATAACAAAATTCAATAAAGAAAACTGTCATATTAGTGAAATTGTGATATTAGATAAAAAAACAAAACCAAAAAGAGAATACACAATTGACACATTGCTTGATTTCATGGAAAAGCCGAAAGGAGATAATGCAGGAATTTTACATGGATTAGGTACAAGTGCAACAAGACCAGAAATAATTAAAAAACTTTTTAGTTCAGGTTATGTTTTAGAAGAAAACAAAAAACTTTTTGCAACAAAAAAAGGGATTTGGCTATTAAATCTTCTGGCAAAAAACAATGAACTTGCGAAAATTGCAAATGTTAATCAAACTACAATTTGGGAAAATGAACTTAATACAAATCCTTTAGTTTTTGAAAATCATATTATTGATTATGTATCAAATTGTATTAAACCTGAAATTAAAGAAATATACACAAAGGAAAGTCCTGGAATTTGCCCTGTATGCGGTAAAAGCGTCATGGAAAACAAAATAAGTTTTAACTGTTCCGGGTGGACAGAAAACTGTAAATTTACAATTTGGAAAAAAAGCTATGGAACAAATTTTGATTTTGAAGATGCAAAAAACCTTTTATCAGGAAATTACACAGCATACAAAAATTGCAAAAATAAAGCAGGCAAAAACTTTAAAGCCAAGTTTAAACTTCGTGGAATTAAAATTGAAATTATTTTTAAAAAATAGTGAGAAGAATGATGATATCTAAATTTAAAATTTTCGGTTTTAGTTTTATTTTTTTGTTATTTAGTTTATTTTCTTTTTCTGGTATAATTTACAATGAAATAAAAAAAACAGAATATCAATTAAATTTTACTGAATCAATACAAGTTCTTGAAAACAACAAAGTTTTTAAGAAAAATAATGATAAACAGATTATAAATTTAAATAAAAAGCTAATGAATTTAAAAGCTAACTTATTTACATTTTATATATTTTCTTTTTTCCTTCTTGGATGTTTCTTGATTCTTTTTTTTGAACTTTAAAATCGAGAATTTAAATAAATGTTGTCATG
>JADIMM010000024.1 GCA_017694795.1 Candidatus Gallitreponema excrementavium | reverse complement strand
TTCTCCAAAATATTCAATTAGGGTATTAACCGGTATTTCTCCAAGAGAGGCCTTATAATTCAAAAAAGGAAGCCCTACAACACCGAAAAACCCTGCCACAGATCCACCTGCCTGCTCAATAAGATTACGGCTGGCATTAAGAGTCCCACCGGTGGCAATTAAATCATCCACCACAAGAACCCTGTCCCCCCGGTTTACATCACTTTTGTGCATCTCTATTACTGCACTGCCATATTCCAAATCATAGGAACAGGAATAAACATCCCCGGGAAGTTTGCCTTTTTTCCTGATTAATACCAAGGGGATTCCAAGTTTTTCTGCAAAGGGAGCGGCAAAAACAAAGCCCCTTGACTCAATAGCTGCTACCGAAGTTAATTTTTCCTTTTTGTACAGTTTTACCATTCTGTCTATACAAAAAGAAAAAGCATCCGGATTTACCAAAATTCCGGTTATGTCATAAAAAAGAATTCCTGGCTTGGGAAAGTCCGGGACTTTACGGATAACTTCATCCAAATTAATTATTTTCTTCATTCTGAAATACTAATACAGAGGTTAATATCCGTCAATAAAATAGATTTATTACAGTTTTTTTTTCATAAAAAATCTGTTTTTCATATCTTTTATTTACCAGAATTTTTTAACTTCCGGAATATTTTCTTTTTTTATCCAGCCTTCAACACCGGCAAAGTTTCTGACCAAAAACCAGTCACCTGCATCCTCAAGGATTTCAACTTCAGAACCTTTTTCTATATCCTGCCTGAGGGAAGAATTTTCATCCGGTATATAATACAGTTCACCGGCTCCGCAAGTACCGTATTCACCCTTTCTGAGAAGAAAAACTCCAAGGGAAATTATAAATCCGGCGACAATAACTGCAATATAAATCTTTTTTGAATCCGGTTTTTTAATCCGGAGGGTTATAAAAGCCACAAGGACAAGGATTATACCGGCAGAAAAAATTACGATTCCTGCAACAAAGGGTATCCTGACTGAAAACAAGACCTCCGGTAATTTTTTTGTTAATTCAGGGTAAAAATCTTCAGAACTGTTATGATTTTCGGAATCTGAATTTTCCTGAACACCAGAAAACTCAAAATCTTCAATCACCCTGACTCCCGAAGGATTTCCTTTCCAGTTTTTTGCGGGAATAGACTCCGGAGTTTCATTTTTCCGTGGTTGTTTTTTTACCTCAACAGTCTGTTTATCCAACACCACCCTATATTCATAATCCTCGTCACTCCAGATATAATGCACAACCGGAAGAACAGCTTTTCCTGATTTTATTGGAATAAGTGTAAATTTTTTTATTATCAGCGGATAACCGGAATCAAGGGGCATTTCTTCGATAAAAAAATCAGGACTTAAATCATATTCCACCCTGGCTTCAAGTGCAGGAATAAAATCTGTCTCCACAGATAATTCATATTCTGTACCTTCTTCAAAAAAAGAAGGAAGGTTTTTCCAGCTTATAACCGGTTTGTGTTCTGTCCGGGGAGGAACGCAGGTTAAAACCGGCAGAGGGATTTCGATTTCCCCTCCTGGAAATTCAACTCTGGCCGGATCCAACCTAATTCTTCCCTCCTTTAATGCAATAAAGGTGATTGAATAAACAAGGATTTCATCACCCCGTTTTTTTGACTTGAATTCTTCATAACCGGCAGCAGGCATGGGCTGCACCCTCATTTCAACTGCAAGAATACTTTCAGGGAATTCGGGAAGATCAAGCCTTAATGAGTCCAAGTCCTCAAAGGCAAGCCCAATCTCCATGGTAAAAAAACGGGCCCTTTCAGGATAAAATGACGAAACCTTTACAGAATATTCGGGAGAAAGAATCTCTTTCTTTTCTTCTGTATCAACGGAATAAGAATAAAAACAAACAAAAAAAATCAATAATCCAGATATCCAGTACCGGCGGTATCTTCCGAAGGCAGCCATCGGTTGTACTCCTTTTCTCTGTAAATGTTAAAAACCGTATTCATTCCTTCAATCTCCTGCCCTGTTTCCTGTATCTTTATTCTGGAGCTTTCCCGGGCAATTTCGGCATTTTTTGCAAGAATGCTTAACTCAAGATTTACCAGAACATCCCTTGGAACCGGAGCATCCAGAGAACTTTTTTTTATGCAGTTTTTAAAGCAGTCCTCCGCAAGGGAATAATTCCCCTGGCTGTATGCCAGAACTCCAAGATTGTAAAAAGCATCTTTCGCCAACACAGAGTCAGGACTTAAAGTTGTCTCCTGTAAAATTCCCTCCGCAACAGAAAGCTCATTGAGCTGGAGATAACAAAGGGCCAGTCCATAGTTTGAATAAGCCACACCCTCAGTAAAATCATCTTCCCTGGAATTTTCTTTTCCATGAAGAAAAGAAGCTACGGCTTTTGAATATTCCCCCCGGTTCCATAGGAACCTTCCTTCAGCAATATCCAGATAGGGTTTTTTTGTGCATGAGCACAAAGCAAAAACAGCCAGAAAAACTACAGGAAAAAAACGCCAGCTCTTTATACCCATTTTATGCCTCGCATCCCGGATTTTTTTTCTGTCTTTCAGAGTTCCGGGAAACAAATATTCCGTTTACAAAGTTCATTTTTGACAATATAAGAAAAATGAGCGAAAACACCAGAAATAAATTCCTTCTGGATTTTGGAGAATATGTGTAAATAATTTCCCCTTTTGCGGAAGATTTTATTTTTTCGGATACATCCTTTACAGAGCCGGAAGAATTCAATCTCACATACATTCCGTTGCATAGTCTGGCATACTCCTTTAGCTGGTTTTCTTCCAACACGGTTTTTATCACTTCGCCGGCAGGATTTCCGGATGAAAAATCCCTTAAGGGGTTTCCGTCTGTGTCCGGAACTACCGCAGGAACAAAGCCTCCCACACCAACAAAAATAACAGTCACAGAGTCATTTATCTTTCCCAAAGATGAAGCCAAAGATTCGGAAAGGTCTCCACCGTCTGTAATGAACACAATATATTTCTTGTTTCCAGAATTTTCGGAAAAAGAGGTCAAGGCAACCTCAAGAGCCTGCCCCAGGTCGGTTCCGGCAGCTCCGGATAAATCCGGTGAAAGATAGGAAAGGAGGGTACCGAAAACAGTCCTGTCATAACACATTGGTACTGCAACAGAAGAACGTCCCTTTGCAATAATTCCGGAGCATAAAACCCCTTCAAGGGAATCCAAAAGACTTTTTACCCATATTTTCTGGGCTTCAAGCCTGGTTATGGGTTCAGTCGTGTCTATTTCCAAGGGATTATATTCATCTTTACAAAGCATACTCCTGGAAATATCAAAAACTATGGCAACAGATTCTCCCATTCTTTTTTCCGGAACAAGATTCCATCCCCAAAAGGGTGCTGCCAGGGCAATTATAAGGCAAACCCAGCTTAACACCGAAAAAAAAGCCCTGAAAAAAACAACCCTTCCTATATGTGCTCCGGACAAAGAATTCAGAGTCTGTCTGCATTTTTTCCACCGTAAAAACAAAAAAAACACAGCAAAAACCGGCAAAATGAGGAAGGAAAGAGCCGATGGATTTTCAAAAAACAGATTACTTTCACTCATAAAACATTCCCCAATACAATCCGTTTTATAAACCAGTACAAAATAAAACAAATGACTGCAAATAAAACCACCGGAGTTGCAAGACTTTTAGATTCATTTTTAAGATAAAAGTCCCCGGAAACCGGATTTTCACTGTCTATCTTTTGCAGGATGTCAGAAAGAACGGTTTCCGTTTCTGCATAGTAATAGGAGCCTCCCCCGGTCATAGCAAGATTCTGAAGCACAAATTCATCAAAAGTTGAATTTAAAATCCCCGTTATTCTCTTTCCGGTTTCCTTATCGGTATAATCGACGGCAACCTCCCCCTTTGAACCCACACCTATCACATAGAATATTATTCCCAAATCCTTTACCAGTTTTGCCCCGGTTTCCGGATGTATTTTTCCGGAATTACTTTCCCCGTCGGTAATAAGAATCAGAATTGGGGGGGATTTGTTTTCCCCGGAAACAGGAACAAGATGGCTGGCCCCCAAAGACAGACCATCCCCCAAAGCCGACCCGGATCCCATCTCGCCCAGATAAAGGGAATTTATTCTTTCCGTAAAGACATCAATATTATCCGTTGGAGGAATCACCAGGGCTGCCGAAGAGCCTATTACACCAAGCCCCAGGAGATCCCCCGTCCGTTTTCCGGCAAAATCTTTAATCAAAGAAACTGCGGTTTGCAGCCGGTTTGCCCCGTCTTTCATATCCAATGCCCCCATGGACGGACTTACATCCACCATAAAAAGGATTTGGGCACCTCTCGTAGTGTACATTTTTTCCGTATGGTAAATTACAGGATTTGCAAGGGCAATGACAATAAGGAATGCAGAACAAAATCCGAAGAAACAATACAGATTGCGCAGAAATTTATAAAAAGGAAGAGACCACACGGTTTTGGTTTCCCCCCAATTGGAAAGAGTCATCTTAACCCTGAAAGGTCTAAAAGCCCCGAGCTTTACAATAAGGGGAATCAAGGGAAGTCCGAGCAAAAGGAAAAGATATAAAGGCTTTTCAAATGTCATGACAAAACATCCTCCTTTAGCAGGGAATTTTCCATACGTTGAGCCAAATCAAGAATATACATAGTGGCTTTAGGGTTGTTTTTATTTTTAATATACTTTCCCCATTCGGTATTGGACAGAACGGAATCCGGAGGCAACCTTCCGTAACGTATAAGGTCGATTGAAGAAAACACCTCCTGTATTTCCCTTAAAGGAAGCCCATCAAATGCAGAAAGTCTTTTTACCACTTCGTCACTGCAAAAAGACGGGACAGGAAGAGAGAACTTTCTTTCCATGAAAAGCCTTAACTCCCTGGAAATTACGGCATAGTATTCCTCTACTGGAATTTTCTCCTTTTGCTTTTCCAATTTGCTCAAAATTTTACGGAGTATCCTGTATCTTCGCTTAATTGTATGACGGTGCACAAAATAGGGAAGCCCCCTTACCCCGATTATAACCAGGGCAACGGCAACAATTATAAAAACAAAAAGAAGTATTACCAATGCAAGAATATAATAATCCGTTCCGGGAAGAAATTCAGGCGGCCGGAGAGGCTGAATTCCCGGATTGGATTCTTTTTCAATAATCGAGCATACATTTAATTCAGGTAGCTGGATTTCAAAAGGGCCGGCTTTAAAAACCGGGAAGCTCAGGATTCCAGGATGCCATGCTTTAAACACAAGGTCAAGGGAATACACACCTTCCTGTTCTTCGAGAGTCAATGTATAGACTGTCAGGTTGTGGTCTTCGTAAAAAGGCTCCTCCTCGGTTCCCCGGGCAAAGGGTGCTTCAATCAGGCCTGCACTGGAAACAAAGGAACAGAACATATGCACAGTATCCCCGGAATAAAATTCAGAAGGAAATATATTGTACTGGAACCCCATTACGGGAAACTCATTCCCGGAAAGAAGATTTTCTCCTGAAAGGGCAGTATCCCCCGTCCCGGAAAATATTTCCCCGGTTTGAGCCGTAAGAGCAGCGGAAAACAAAAATAAAATTAATAAGCCCCGGAACCTCATACTACGATTTACTTGCCTTTATTTTCCTGAAATTGGAGAAAACTTTTATAAGCTCTTTGACTGCATCATTTTCAGTTGATATTGAAAGGGGAACAACCCCGGCACTTTTGCAAATATATTCCCAATTCTGTATTATCTGCCGGTTTTCACCCTGCCACTTTTTTCTTATGATTCCGGACAAAGTCGGTATAAAAGATTTTTGATTTGTTTCAGGATCCCAAAACGGAATAAGCCCCCCTTCCGGAAGTGAATAATCCGCCGGATCTGTTATTCTGACGGCCATAACATCGTGTTTTCTCCCCAGTTTTTCCATTTCTTCCTGATAATTGTTCATTCTGAAATCAGAAACAATTACCACCAGGGAACGCCTTTTAAGAATTTTCTGTGTTCCTCTTAAAACAGAAGCCAAATCCGATCCCGGAAAATGACTCCTGGTTTTTACCATATTGCCAAGAATCGTCATTACATATTTGGAACCTGTTTTAGGCACAAAGGCCCTGCCAGCCTTGCCGTCAAAAAAGACAGCTCCAACGGGATTGTTGGTCAACTCGGCGGCAAATGCAATAAGGGAGACAGTGTTCCAGGACTGTTCCCGGCGGCTTACAGGTCCGTACCCTGTATCCATAGAAGCAGAGCAGTCCACAACCAGAAAGACGGTAAGTTCCCTTTCCTCCCTATATCTCTTTACATAGGGACGGTTCATTCTGGCTGTAATATTCCAATCTATAAGCCTTGTATCATCCCCGTATTCGTATTCCCTTACTTCGTCAAATTCAATACCCTGGCCCCTGAATACAGACTTAATATTACCGCTCCGCAGCCCCTCTGTTAGCAAAAGGGCTCCAAGTTTGAGTTTACCTGCCTGTTCAGAAAGAAAGTTAATATCCAGCATAAAACAAAGACCTAAGGAAGAGGTATTAAAGACAAAAGCCTGGTAATAATATCATCGGCTGTAAGCCCGTCTGCACCGGCTTCATAGGAAAGCACAAGCCTGTGTCTTAACACATCGTGACAGGAATCCCTTATATCCTCCGGAAGTACATAATCACGGCCTTCTATAACCGCCCTTGCCTTTGCACAACGGTACAAGGCTATGCTTCCCCTGGGTGAAGCCCCCCAGGAAATATACCTGAGCAACCCCTCCCTGGAGTACCTCCCTGAAGAATCTTCCGCCGGTCTTGTGGCAGTAACAATGGAGACAAGATAATCCACCAGTTTTTCTTCGCAGGTAACATAATCCAAGGCATTCCTAAAATCCCTCAGTAAATTTTCACCGGCAACAGGGGAAACCGCTGCATTTACAAGTGAATCCCCTCCCAGGACTATTCTCACCTCTTCTTCCTTGGAAGGATAGTCAATTTTCAGCTTTACAAGGAACCGGTCAAGCTGGGCTTCCGGCAAGGGATATGTTCCCTCCTGTTCCACAGGATTCTGTGTCGCCAGGACAAAAAAAGGCTCCGGAAGCCTGTAGGTTGTATCACCAATGGAAACCTGGTTTTCTGCCATAGCCTCCAAAAGAGCCGACTGAACTTTTGCAGGAGCCCTGTTTATCTCATCCGCCAGTATCACATTGGAAAAAACCGGACCCTTCCTTACGGAAAAGGTTCCCTTTTGGGGTTCATAAATCAAGGTTCCTGTTACATCTGCAGGCAAAAGATCCGGGGTAAACTGAATACGTTTAAAGGACAAGCCTGTAACATCCGCCAGGGTTTTAACTGCCAGGGTTTTTGCAAGCCCCGGAACCCCTTCCAAAAGCACATGGCCTCCGGCAATCAATGCTGCCAGCATTCCGTCGATCAGGGCTTTCTGCCCTACAATCCTCTTAGAAATTTCCTTCCTGCAATTTCCCACACCCTCAAGAATGCGCTCAACCTCTGTATTCACTGCTTCCTCCAAAACCGGATATTTCCATTACAGTTTACCATAAAAAAACCTTAAAACATCAGTTTTTTTTTAGAAAATGTAAAGTTTTAAAATATTTCAGATTGAAAAACCCATCTTTTTTTTGAATTTTATTGCATTATATACGGTAAATTACATTGACAACAGTTTAAGGGTTGTATAACCTTACAGGCATGAACCCATTAGCTATAGAATTAAACCAACTTCTTTCTGACACACCGGCGGCAGAACTCCTTTCAGGAATGGGGAAAAGATTATATTTTCCCAAAGGAATTATCGCCCAGAGTGCAGAAGCGAAGTCCCTTGGAAAAAGAGCAAATGCCACAATCGGCACTGCAAGAAAAGACGGAAAACCTCTTATGCTTTCTTCCGTAAAGGAACAGCTTCCTGGTTTATCACCTGCTGAATCGGTAGCATATGCACCTACAGCCGGAGTTCCGGAATTAAGGGAACTGTGGCTTAACAAGATAGGGGCAAAAAATCCCTCCATAGATGTTGGTAAAATTTCACTTCCGGTAGTTGTACCGGGGCTTACAGCCGGAATTTCCTATATCACGGACCTGTTTCTGGACGATGGAGATGTACTTTTGGCAGGAGACCCGGCCTGGGATAATTATAACCTTATAGTCGAAACCCGCCACGAATCTATCCTAGGCGGCTTTAAAATGTTGGACGAAAAAGGTTTTAACATGGAATCTTTTAAGGAAGCTGTGGACTCCAGAAAAAAGGAAGGAAAAATCAAACTTCTTCTTAATTTTCCACAGAATCCGGCGGGATACACAATTACAAAAGCCGAAGGAGAAAAAATAAGGGACTACCTTGTTTCTGTTGCTGATGAAGGTGTAAAGCTCCTTGTTTGCTGTGATGATGCCTATTTCGGACTTTTTTACGAAGACGATATAAACCCTGAATCACTTTTCGCCATGCTTTACAATGCCCACAAAAATATTCTGGCAATAAAAATCGACGGACCCACAAAAGAAGATTGTGCCTGGGGTTTCAGAACCGGATTTATTACATTTGGCTGCAAGGATATGACAAAGGAACAGTATGATGCCCTTAACAAAAAACTCATGGGAGCCATAAGGTCTTCGGTGTCATGCTGTGCTACCCCCAGCCAGTACATAATAATGAAAGCCATAAAAGACGAAAGAACCGGCGCAGAAAAGAAGGAATTTGAAAAAATATTGGAAGAAAGATACAAGATTGTCAAAGAATTCCTTGGAACCAAGAAAGGTCATTCTGTGCTTACCCCCATGCCTTTTAATTCAGGATACTTTATGAGTCTTGAATGCAAGGGGATAAAAGCCGAAGATTTAAGGGTAAAACTGCTCAAAGATTACGGAATCGGTACTGTCGCCATTGACGAAAACCATCTGAGGATAGCCTTTTCCAGCCTTGAAACAAACACCATAAGAGAAGTCTACGAATATATCTACAAAGCAGCCGAAGAACTTGCTTAAAAAAAAGGTTATTCAAAAACTGCCCTGCAGTTCCTCCGGGAACCGGGGCAGTTTTTTTATTTTCTGTCTCCTGCAAAAAAAATAAAAAAACTTTCGTTTTTATTGGAATTTTTCCAAATCTACAATTCCAGGAATGGTATTCATTACAGCAGGAGTTCCGTCATTCATCCTGGAATCTTCCTGTTTGACTTTTGCAAAAAGAGATACCAGCATTTCCTTTAAAATGGAAATATTATAGGGCAGGTTATTAACCGCAATATCCCTTATTACTTTTTCCCTTTCAGAACTTATCCCTTTCATTACCCCGGCAGCCTGATTCCTTAAATCCGGCAGGGAAATTTTTTCTATTTTTTCGCAGAGTTTAAAAAGAGCAAGAATCTGCCTGTATAAATCATCAAGATAATATCCCTGATACTGGTACTGCTCAAACCTTTCTGTAAGAGCTGTACAATCCACGGAAAATTCACTCTCTGCCAAAACCGCTCCAAGAACCGGTCTTATATAACGGTTTGCAACATTCTGATTGTAATGTACCCCGATTTTCTCTATCAGGGCATAAATATCCTTGTCTTCAAAGTCCATGAGTATCATTATACAATACATGGTAAAAAATTGAAAATTTTGTTTTAAATTCGGGATATAAGGGTTAATAATTGACACACAAAGATTTATAATCCATCTTATACTTATATGAAGAATTTGAAATACTTTTTATTTCTGCTGGTTATACTTTTTGTTATTTCCGGATGCAGTGCCAGAAATCAGGTTGCCGTAATCTGGACAAATTCCGTTGATTTTATAAGCTATGCTGAGAAATTCAACAGCAGTCAGGACGAATGGAAGGTTGTTGTAAAATACAAGGAATCCCCCTCCCAAGCCCTCGTACTGGAACAGGAAAAACCGGATATTATTATATCACCCTGGCTAAAAAGCCGTGAAACCCGTTCGTATTTTACCACATTAGACTATCTTTTTAGTGAACTTGACCTGGACAGAAGTATTTTCTACAAGGAACTTTTGGAGTTGGGAAAAATCCAGGGGTTTCAATATCTTTTGCCTGTAAATTTCAACCTCCCTGCAGTAATATTTAAAAATGACGGAAATAATTTTTCCCAGAGCAAATTTATACTTTCTTTGGATGAAATAAAAAAAACCTCAAAAGAGTATAATGTAAAAAAAGGCGATGTATACACCCGGATGGGATTTGTCCCTTCTGCCTATCCGGAATTCATGTACCTCACAACCGTCTTATTTGGCTCCGGTTACGAAGAAGGGGGAAAGCTTTTTTCCTGGAATCAGGAAAATCTTGATAAAGGAATTTCATACATAAAAGACTGGATTACAGAAGCAAACACAAGCTTTACCGCAGAACAGGACTTTGTTTTTAAATATTTCTACAATCCTGCATACAATCTGGTAATGGACGGCAGAATTTTACTGGCTTATACCACAAGCCGGGAATTATTTACATACTCCCTGGACAAACTTTCAAATCTGGACTACCGATGGATAACCTTAAATGGTGAAGTCCCGGTACTAGAAGACATGCTTTACCTTGGAATCTGCAAAGAAGGAAAAAACCGGCGGGCTGCCAGGGCCTTTGTAACATGGTTTTTTAATGAAGAAACCCAAAAAAATCTTTTGGAAAACTCAAAAAACCTGAGCCTCATGAATACATCCTTTGGTATTGCAGGAGGATTTTCTTCCATAAAAAACATTAATGACAAGGTTCTTCCTGGATTTTATCCTGTCCTTTTAGGTCATTTATCACAACTGGAAAATATTATTGTGCCGAATGTTTTACCCAGCAACTGGGTGACTCTAAAAACAAGAATAATACTTCCATTTATCAAGGATAAGATTATTTCGGAGGAAACAGATAAGATAATACCTATGGAAACCCGCATAGACATCTGGCTCAGGGAGAATTAAAAACTAATTTATTTTTTGTGAATACCGATATTTCAGTCAGGGAGGAATTTTAAGGAGACTGAAATGGTATCGATTCAAAGTGCAGTACAACAAGCCGGATTTACCCAGGCAGCAGGAAATTCATCCCTTGGAAGTACCTCAATACCTGTAAGCCCGGCTGAATTTATTTATACACAGTTTTCCCATGTCAGAGGAACTCCAGCCCGGCAAGGGGAAACCCCTGTAAGTGTCAGCCATGTAAAGATTATCAACACCCTTATAGAACATCTCGTAAACAGGGGTAAAAGGGATGTCCTGGAAAAAATCCCTGAATTTTCCGGTTTTACTGAAAACCCAGCAAAAGCCGGAAACGAAGTTTTAATTGGAAAAATAAGGAACAGTATAAACCAAACTATGGAAGATGCCAAAGATTTGCCCTACATTTCCCCCTTCTCATTGACTCCTGTAACGGGAACCATTGTAAATACACTGGGTTAAAAATCATCCCGGATTTTATTTTACTATATCTGCAAAAAAAGTTTTTTCAGAGCAAAGATACCCCGGAAAGAATTTATCCTCCTAGTCCAGACACATACTTGTCTTTGTAGAAAAAAAACAGTATTATTTTATCGATATAAAACGATTTTTTATAAAATCCGTAATCTACCGGGTTTATCCCGGAATTAAATAGGAGCCAATATGACAATTAATGACATTAAGCACCCAAAGGTAAAAGCCTGGGTAGAAGAAATGGCAAAAATGTGTCAGCCGGACGACATTTATGTTTGTGACGGCTCAACAGCTGAGTACGACAGACTCATGAAAGAAATGGTAGACTCCGGTCTTGCCACACCTTTGACAAAGAAACCCAACAGTTTCCTTTTCCGCTCACTTCCGTCTGATGTTGCCCGTGTAGAAGGAAGAACCTACATCGCCAGTGTAAAAGAAGATGATGCAGGCCCTACCAACAACTGGATTGACCCGGTTGAATTGAAAAAAACAATGAAAGGTCTTTATACAGGTTGTATGCACGGAAGAACAATGTATGTTATTCCGTTTTCCATGGGTCCTGTAGGATCAAACATTGCTAAAATCGGTGTTGAAATTACAGACTCTGCATATGTTGTATGCAATATGGATATCATGACCAGAGTAGGAACAAAAGTTCTTGATGTTCTTGGAACAGACGGAGAATTTATTCCATGCCTCCACTCTGTTGGAAAACCCCTTGCAAAAGGCGAAAGTGACAACGGAATCTGGCCTTGTGCAGATATGGAACACAAATATATTTCCCACTTCCCCGAAGAAAGAACAATCTGGTCTTATGGTTCAGGCTACGGCGGAAACGCTCTTTTGGGAAAGAAATGCTTTGCATTGAGAATTGCTTCTGTAATGGCAAGAGACGAAGGTTGGCTTGCTGAACACATGCTGATTCTTAAACTCACCAATCCAAAAGGAGAAGTTAAGTATGTAACAGGTGCCTTCCCCTCTGCCTGTGGAAAGACAAACCTTGCAATGTTGATTCCAACCATCCCGGGATGGAAGGTAGAAACTATCGGTGACGATATTGCATGGATGAAATTCGGCGAAGACGGCAGGTTATATGCCATCAACCCGGAAGCCGGTTTCTTTGGTGTAGCACCGGGAACATCTGCAGAATCAAACAGAAATGCTTTGGAAGCTGCCTCAAAAAATACAATCTTTACAAACTGTGCTTTGACAGAAGACGGGGACGTTTGGTGGGAACAGATTGGTTATCCTGCCAAGGGCAAGCTTGTTGACTGGAAAGGACAGACAAGGGATGCC
>JADIMM010000023.1 GCA_017694795.1 Candidatus Gallitreponema excrementavium | reverse complement strand
TTTCAGAGGACTTTTGCTACTGCTTTTTTTTGCCTTTCCCGCTGTTTTCAGCGAAACAACTGTATTTGATCCAGATGCAAAATACAAAAACTTTTGTGCCGCCAAAGATGAAGATTTCCCTGAATTTTACGAAAATGTGATAACACCTTTAATGGATTCGGTACAAAAGACCGGTACGATTAAAACAAAAAAAGGAACCCGGTTGCAGTATTATTTTTATCCCGCTGAAAATCCACGGGGAACTGTAGTGGTTTTCCACGGTTTTAGCGAATATGGCAAGAAATTTTTGGAAACCGCCTATTATTTCCGGCAGGAAGGATTCAATGTTTGCCTTTTTGACCACCGGGGACACGGATATTCAACCAGGGATATTCCGGAAGATCTTTCTAAAGTCTACATAAGTGATTTTGATATTTATGTGTCTGATGCAAAGGATTTGCTGGAACAAATAGTTATTCCTGAATCAAAAGATCTTCCCCTGGTTCTTTTTGCCCATTCCATGGGAGGCTGTATAGGGGTCAGATTTTTGGAAACATATCCCGAATACTTTGATACTGCGGTTCTCAATGCCCCTATGCTTGAAATAGAGCTGGGCAATTATCCCGGTTTTATCGCCTCGGCAATAGCCAACGGAGCGGTCCTTTTTGGTATGGAAGAAAAATATGTCCCGGGGCACACAGCCTACAACCCGGAAGAGGAATTCAAACCGGAAGAGGAATATCTTTATTCCAAAACAAGGAATTACGAAATCTACAAACAAAGAAAACAAGACGTAATGTACCAGACTAACGGTGCAACCTACAAATGGCTTTCTGAATCAATGAAAGCAACAAAAGAAGCATTAAAAAAACAAAATACCCAAAAAATCAGGATACCGGTACTGCTTTTTCAGGCTGACCATGATGTTTATGTAAGGCCTGAGGGGCAGAACAAATTACAGAGAGCCGTCTCCTCGTTACAATTGGTATTTTGTCCGGGAACCCTTCATGAGATGTACCTTGGTCCGGATGACTTTTTGACGGCGTACTACAGTACTATTTTTAACTTTATAGACGACAATCTGAAATAAACGCAGGAATTTATCTTTACACATTCAGTACCCCCGTCGAAACCACTTTCCGGATTCTGACTGAATACGGTCAGGGCACAGCATGGAAAAAAAGTCCGTAATAAAATTATAATCAAAGGTATTTTATAGAACACTATTGACTAAAATGAAAATATTATATAACTTACTATATGTAAAACTTATCCCAAGGAATGTAAGCCTGTGAAGGCACCCTTGTCTGAGCTATTGACATTCAGAGTTTTTTTTTATAGGATGTCGTCTAAACGGGCGAGAGTGGTGAAATTGGCAGACACGCTAGACTTAGGATCTAGTGCCCTAGGCGTAAGGGTTCAAGTCCCTTCTCTCGCAGGCACACAATACTAAATACAATACGCGGGAATAGCTCAGGGGTAGAGCGCTACCTTGCCAAGGTAGATGTCGCGGGTTCAAATCCCGTTTCCCGCTCTATACAGGGCGACCACAAAAGGTCGCTTTTTTTATTCTAGAAAAATCGGAAGAGGTACGTTAAGTGGTGGCCAAGAAAGAAATCGAGAAGTTGGAAAATTCAAATGTAAAACTGACTGTTACAATCGGAAAAGCCGATGTTGAGTCTGTCTACAAGAAAACATTGGATCTTTATATTAAGAATGCCCAGATTCCCGGGTTCAGGAAGGGAAAGGTACCGGCATCAGTTTTAGAGACAAAATTCGGTGATGCTGTAAAAAATGATGCAATGGCAGACTTGATTGAAGAATCCCTAAAAGAAATATTCGATACAATCGAAGAAAAGCCGCTGGGATATTCCCAACCTGAAATGGAAAAAATGGATGACTTTGATTTATCAAAGGATTTCAGTTTTACAATAACCTATGATGTGTTCCCTTCCATTAAGGTTGAAAACCTTACCGGGGTAACGATTGAACAGCCGCAAGTTGAAATAACAGACGATGACATCAAAAAAGAACTGGAAGAAATTCAGGAAAGAAATTCAATCGTTTTGGATAAATCCGATGATGCAAAAGCAGAAAAAGGGGACATTGGGACATTTACTTTTTGTGAACTCGATGGAAACCAGGAGGAAGTGGCTGGAACAAAGCGGCAGGATTTTGTATTCACAATCGGAGACGGGCTTAACCTTTATAAATTTGATGACGAGGTTATCGGAATGAAAAAAGGAGAAACCAAGGTCTTTACAAGAGAATATCCAAAAGATTTCAATGCACCGGAACTTGCAGGAAAAACAAAGACTCTAAAAGTTACGCTTACAGCCCTAAAAACCAAAAATGTTCCTGCCTTGGACGATGATTTAGCCCAGGATGTAAACGAGAAATTCAAGACTCTTGAAGACTTGAAGGCTGACCTGAAGAAAAACCTCCAGTTCACTCTTGACAAAAAACTGGAAGAGCTTAGGAACGACTCCCTTCTTTCGCAATTAGTCGAGAAAAACCCCATCGTTCTTCCTGCATCTATGGTAAATGCAGAACTGGACTCCAGATTCAGAATGCTGGCTCGGCAGTTCCAGACAAACGAGGAACAGCTTGTAAAGCTTCTCTCTTCCTCTGGCCAGTCAAAAGAAAAACTGCAGGAAGGCTGGAAAGCCGATGTGGAAAAAGCCCTTAAAGCCAGGCTTATAGTAGAAACGTTGATGAAAGATAAAAACATTACTGTCTCACCTGAAGAAGTTGAAGCTGAATATAAGTCCATAGCTGAAAAAGCAAACACAACTGTTGAAGATATTCAGAAACATTACAGTGATCCTAGAATGAAGGAATACCTGATTGATGATATCAAGGAAAACAAACTTTACAAAGATTTGTTGGAAAATGCCACTGTCAAAAAGGGTAAAAAAACAACTTTTTCGGAACTCTTTTCTTCTGAACAGTAATTTATTATATTTTACAAGAGGATAAGGACAAATGCAGGAAAAAATGAATTCACTTGTTCCATACGTAGTAGAACAAACCGGTAACGGCGAGCGTTCATATGATATTTTCTCCCGGTTACTTAAAGACAGGATAATTTTTGTAGACGGGGAAATTACTGATGCTACTGCCGATTTAGCAGTTGCCCAAATCCTTTTCCTGGAATCCCAGGATCCTGAAAAGGACATTAGCCTTTACATAAACAGCCCGGGAGGCTCCGTTACTGCAGGGCTTGCTATATATGACACAATGCAGTATGTGAGGTGTGATATTCAGACTATTTGTCTGGGGCAGGCTGCCAGTATGGGGGCTGTGCTTTTAGCCGGAGGTACCAAGGGAAAGCGTTATGCCCTTCCCTCCTCCCGTGTAATGATACATCAGCCTTGGGGAGGGGCTCAAGGACAGGCAACAGATATTTCGATTCAGGCTAAGGAAATTATACGCCTTAAAAGACTGACAATCGAGTATTTTGCTGAAAAAACAGGGAAAGACATAGAAACCATAGCAAAAGATATGGAGAGGGATTTTTATATGTCTGCTGAGGAAAGCAGGGAATACGGAATTGTGGATACTGTTATGAAAAGGAAAGGAAATGGCAAAGCAAAATAACAGGACATGTTCTTTCTGCGGCCGGTCTGAAAGAGACGGTACAATTTTAATCAATGGGGAACGGGCAAACATCTGTGTTGACTGCATAGAGTTATGCCACAATATGGTAAAGGATAGTGTTTCCCGGGGCAAGTCTGATTTTCCACCTGTTATGGATAAGGATATTCCGACCCCAAAAGAGCTTAAAGAATACCTTGATCAGTATGTAATAGGACAAGATGAGGCAAAGAAAGCCCTTAGCGTCGCAGTTTACAATCATTATAAACGGATTATCCATGTCAAGGATATACAGGATGATGATGTCCAGATTGAAAAATCAAATGTACTGATAATAGGACCAACCGGTTCCGGTAAAACGCTTATTGCCAAAACACTGGCAAAAAAACTGAAGGTGCCTTTTGCAATTGCTGATGCCACAACCTTAACCGAAGCAGGCTACGTAGGAGAGGATGTGGAGAATATCCTTCTTAAGCTGATTATAAATGCCGACTGGAACATAGAGGCTGCCGAACGGGGAATTATATACATTGATGAAATAGACAAAATTTCAAAGAAAAGTGAAAATGTTTCAATTACGAGGGATGTTTCGGGAGAAGGAGTCCAACAGGCCCTCCTTAAAATTATAGAAGGTACCGTAGCCTCCGTACCACCCCAAGGGGGGAGGAAGCACCCTAACCAGGAAATGATTAAAATCGACACCACAAATATTCTTTTTATCTGTGGCGGTGCCTTTGTAGGGCTGGACAAAATTATTGACTCCAGAATTTCACAGCACCCCATGGGTTTTGGTGCAGAAGTAAAGCTTAACCACGAAAAAAATTTGCAGGAGCTGTTTTCCCAGATTTCTCCCGACGATCTGATTAAATTTGGTTTGATACCTGAATTCATAGGAAGGCTTCCTGTAACTGTGGCACTCAATGAGCTTACAAGGGATGATTTAAAGCGTATAATAACCGAGCCTAAAAATTCCATTTTAAAGCAGTTTAAAACATCTTTAAAAATGGATAATGTTGAACTTGATTTTGAAGATGGAGCTGTCAACGCAATCGCTGATCTTGCCATTGAGCAAAACACCGGGGCAAGGGGATTAAGGGCAATAGTAGAAAATGTAATGATGGATTTGATGTTTGAGATTCCATCAATAAAGGGCAAAAAAAAGGTTGTCATTACCGAAGACAACATAAAAAACAAGTCAAAGCCTGTTATAAAAACAAAGGATGTACTAACGGCCTGAGAGGCAGCTTATTAAACTGAATCGGAACACCCGGCCTTTGCAATTCCATGCACAAGGCCGTTTTTTTTAATTCTTCTCTATCAGATTCCGCAATATCCCGATTGTTTTATTTACATTTTCCTCCCATGAAAACTGACTTGCCCACTGGACTGCGTTTGAAATCAATTCCTCCCGCAAGGAAGAATTTCTCACTAACTGCTCAATTGCAGAGGCTATTTCCTCAGGATTTTCTGAATTGAACAAAAGGGCATTCTCACCGGTTATTTCCGGCAAAGAACCGGCATTGGAGCAGGCGACCGGTATACCACAGGCCATAGTCTCCAAAACCGGAAGCCCCACCCCTTCACAACTGGAGGGAAAAATACAGGCGTCAGCTCCGGCATACAACTCGGGGAGATTTTGGGGAGGGAAAAAACCTGTTAAAAATATATCCTGGGAAACAGAAGACTTAATCACACTCCGGTGAACCATTTCAGCATTTTCACCGTCGCTGCCGGCCAAAACAAGCCTGTGGGGCAATCCTGTACGTTCCTTAAATATTTCAAAGCCGCGGATTAACTCGACATGATGCTTTCTGGGATGTTCTATCCTTGAAGCATAAATAATATACGGTCTCCGGATTGAAAAAGGCTGAATTAAAATTGTACTTTCATTATTTTTAGGCCGCGGGTAAAACCTGCTCCTATCCAATCCGCTATACACTACAGAAACTGAATTTCCATCAATTTTGAGATTGTCAATCATATCATTTTTTATAAAATCAGTGGCAGCAATTATTCCACCTGCTTTTTTTAAAAGTAGTGATGATATTTTATAATACCTGTCCTTTGAAAAGTTAATCAAATCAGAAAGAACATCCTGTACTATAACAACAGAAGGAACATCAAATTTCAGGGGAAGAAGTCTAATTCCCAATGGGAATATAACTCCGTCGTAACGGCGTTTTTTGCAAAGAGAACCACAGGAAGTAGTTACCCACAACCGCTCACTGGATTTTGAATCAGGAATATTTATACCAAAATATGTAACAGAGGGATTATCATTTGTATATGTGTACCTGTCTATCTCGGGACCAAAAACCTCAAAAGAAAGACCAGGCTGCCTTGGAAGGTTTGCGATAAACGATGATAAATACGAACCAAAGCCGGATCTTCCGTGGTCACAGCCAAAGGCCATTATACCGATTTTCAATCAAAACCTCCTAAAACCTCACACTAGTACACATGAACAAGCTCTTTTGATAATTATAACCAAAGAAACTTCATAATTCAAGTTTTAATTCATATTGGGAGTCACCAGGCAGTTAAGCTTTTAGATTTTAAAAAGCAAATCCCCGTAAGTGGGGAAAGGCCAAAAATCCTTTCCGATTACAAGCTCCAGCTGGTCTGCCTTTTCCCTTACATTGTCCATTGCAGGAACCACCTTTTTCGTAAAAAATACGGCAGCTTCAGTTACATCCTTTATTCCAAGTGCCTCACCTGTGATTTCCGAAAGAGTCTGGGTAAGAGCTGCAAGTTCATCACTTAAAACCGAGACCTTATGAACCAGGTTTACCTGAGTCGTACAGGATAAAGCTGGAAGTACCGATTTAACTTTTAAGGCACTTTCTGCAGTTTTTTCCATGTACTTAACAACGGCAGGAATGATTTCCTTGTTTACCATATCAACCATGGTTTTTGCTTCAATGGACAAAACCTTGGAATATTCTTCCATCTGGATTTCATAACGGGCTTCCATTTCCGGAACCGTGTGCACCTTATGCCTGAGGAAAAGCTCTACATTCTTTTTATCAAGGAAATGTGGCATTGCATCCGAAGTTGTTTTAAGATTTGACAAGCCCCTCCTTTCAGCTTCTTCTACCCATTCCTGGGAATAACCGTCCCCGTTAAAAATTATCCGCTTATGTTCCTGAAGAGTTTTCTTAATAAGGGCATTCAGAGCCTTGTTAAAGTCGTCTGCCTTTTCCAATTCATCGGCAAAAAACGAAAGGGAATCCGCCACGATTGTATTCAACATAATATTCGGGCAGGCAATGGACATACTTGCCCCTAAAGACCGGAACTCAAATTTGTTTCCCGTAAAAGCGAAGGGAGAAGTTCTGTTTCTGTCGGTGTTATCCTTTGGAAATGCAGGAAGCACATCCACCCCCAGTTTCATAACCTGTTTTGCCTTTTTGTCGTAAGGTTTTCCTTCGGTTATAGAATTTAAAACCTCCGTAAGTTCATCCCCAAGAAAAATGGAAATTATAGCAGGAGGAGCTTCGTTTGCCCCAAGACGGTGGTCGTTTCCTGCGTAAGCTACCGAAAGTCTCAGCAAATCCTGATATTCGTCAACAGCCTTTATTACAGCTGTTAAAAACAAAAGAAACTGGGCATTATCTTCCGGTGTGTTACCAGGCTCCAGAAGATTCTCACCGGTATCCGTCGAAAGAGACCAGTTATTGTGTTTTCCGGAACCGTTTACCCCTTCAAATGGTTTCTCATGAAGGATACATACCAAACCGTGCCTGAGGGCGACCTTTTTCATCATCTCCATCGTAAGCTGGTTATGGTCAGTGGCCAGATTGGTGGTTGTAAACACAGGTGCCATTTCATGCTGGGCAGGTGCGACTTCGTTGTGCTTGGTTTTGGAAAGAACCCCAAGCTTCCAGAGTTCCTCGTCAAGATCCTTCATAAAAGCGTTTACCCTGGGTTTTATAGCCCCAAAATAATGGTCTTCCAGTTCCTGTCCCTTTGGAGGCTTTGCCCCAAAAAGAGTCCTGTTACAGAATACCAAATCTTCTCTTTTGTCATAGAGCTTTTTATCTATCAGGAAATACTCCTGTTCAGAACCCACTGTAGGAGTCACATGTTTAACTTCTTTCCCAAATAATTTAAGCACCCGGCGGCAGTTCTTATCCAGGGTTTCCATTGATTTGAGGAGCGGTGTTTTCTTATCCAATGCTTCACCACCGTAGGAACAGAAAGCTGTCGGGATGCAAAGGGAACCGTCTTTGATAAAAGCAAAAGATGTGGGATCCCAGGCTGTGTACCCTCTGGCCTCGCAGGTTGCCCTCAACCCCCCGGAAGGGAAGCTTGAACCGTCAGGTTCACCCTTAATAAGCTCCTTTCCTGAAAACTCCATTATGACCCTGCCGTTTCCTGCCGGGGTAATAAAGCTGTCATGTTTTTCGGCGGTAATACCGGTCATGGGCTGGAACCAATGGGTAAAATGGGTTGCCCCCTTTTCTATAGCCCAGTTTTTCATGGCATTGGCCACTGAGTTTGCTACAGTAATATCAAGAGGAGTCCCCTCTTCTATCGTCCTTTTTAAAGACCTGTAAATTTCTTTTGGCAGTCTCTCCTGCATCACAGCATCGTTAAAGACCATACTGCCAAAAATTTCTGTAACGGAACTCATAAAAAACCTCCACAAAACAACCTTAAGCAGATAATACTATATTCTTGCAAACAATGGAATTACTTTGATTTTTTTTATGGCAGTTTTGTAAAAAATAATTTGATTTATAAACAAACATATAAATAAAAAGAATACCGGGGACACAATATTTTTTATCAATGTACTTTAAAAAAAATTAAAAAAATGGTAGATTTATCGGGATATGTATTTGGTACTGGATAAAATGAGCAAAAGCAAGGGAAAACAGTTAAACTTACCGTATTTCAGGCATAAAGGAAATTTTCTTCCTTAATGCCTTTTTTTTTGTTTTTATTCTTATCCGGTTATAAATATCAGGGAGGTTTGAATGGACAAAACAGCCTATTTGGTTCTTGAAAACGGGGCAATATTTAAAGGAAAAAGATTCGGTTCCGAAAAGAATGTCATTGCTGAAATTGTTTTTACAACAGGAATGACCGGGTATCTGGAAACCCTCACAGATAAAAGTTATGCCGGTCAGATTATAGTACAGACCTTTCCCTTAATCGGAAACTACGGAGTAATACCGGAAGATTTTGAAAGTTCACTTATAAGTGCGAAAGGTTATGTCGTAAAACACCCATGCCGGGAACCTTCAAACTTTAGATCCAAGGGAATTCTGGAAGATTTTTTAAAGGAAAATGATATTCCAGGAATTTATGATATTGATACACGGGCTCTGGTGAAAATACTACGGGAAAAAGGGGTTATGAACGGATTGATTACCGATTCCATACAGGACATTCCTTTCCACGAAATAAAAAAATATGTGATTAAGGACATAGTTCCTGAAGTCTCATCAAAGGAAGTAAAAATCCTGGAACCTTCCCGGGTTGAGAGAAACGTAGTCCTGATGGACTTTGGTTTAAAGGACAATATTGCAAGGGAATTGGTAAAAAGGAATTGCAAGGTTACGATAGTACCTTGGAATACAAGCCCCGGAGAAATCAAAAAAATTAATCCGGACGGAATAATGCTTTCCAACGGTCCCGGAGATCCCAGTGAGAACACTTTAATAATTGAAAATCTGAAGGAAATCACCCGGTTCGGTATTCCGGTTTTTGGAATCTGCCTGGGCCACCAGCTTTTGTCCCTTGCAATGGGATATAAAACTTTTAAATTAAAGTATGGCCACAGAGGTGGAAACCAGCCTGTCAAAAATCTTGAAACCGGAAGAGTTTATATATCCAGCCAGAATCACGGGTATGCCGTAGACAATGACTCTATTGACACAGACACCGGAACCCCCCTCTTTATAAATGTAAACGACGGAACCTGTGAAGGAATTCAATACAAAAAAATAAAGGCTTTTTCAGTTCAATTTCATCCGGAGGCCGCAGGTGGTCCGAAAGACACGGCCTTTCTTTTTGATAAATTCATAGACCTAATGGAAGGAAAAGACAAAGGAGCAAAAAATGCCGCTGAATAAAAATATAAAAAGAGTACTTGTAATCGGTTCAGGCCCAATCGTTATAGGGCAGGCAGCAGAGTTTGATTACGCAGGAACCCAGGCTTTAAGAGCACTGAAAGAAGACGGCATTGAAGTCGTGCTTGTCAACTCAAATCCTGCAACAATCATGACCGACAACGAAATGGCTGACAAAATATATATTGAACCTCTTACTCTTGAGACCGTAGAAAGAATAATCAAGAAAGAAAAACCGGACAGCATTTTGTCCGGACTCGGAGGCCAGACAGGGCTTACGCTGTGTATGCAGTTGGCAAAATCCGGTTTTCTTAAGGAAAATAATGTGACACTTTTAGGAGCGTCCCCGGAAACCATCGACAAAGCCGAAGACAGACAGATGTTCAAGGATACAATGGAAAGTATCGGACAGCCTGTTATTCCTTCCAAGGTTGTAACAACTGTAGAAGCAGCCTTGGACTTTGCAGAAGAAATCTCTTATCCGGTAATTGTACGGCCCGCATTTACCCTGGGCGGTTCAGGAGGGGGAATTGCTTCCACAAAAAAAGAACTGGAGGAAATTGCTGAAAACGGGATAAGCCTTTCCCCCATTAACCAGATTCTTGTAGAAAAATCCATTGCAGGCTGGAAAGAGATTGAATTTGAAGTAATGAGAGATCATAACGGCAATGTAATCACCGTCTGCTCAATGGAAAATTTTGATCCGGTGGGAGTCCATACCGGTGACAGTATAGTAATAGCACCTACAGTAACACTGGCAGACAAAGAATACCAGATGCTCAGATCTGCGGCTTTGAAAATTATCGAAGCCCTGGGTGTAGAAGGCGGATGTAACTGCCAGTTTGCCCTCCATCCGGATTCCTTTGAATACGCAGTAATAGAGGTAAACCCCAGGGTTTCCAGATCTTCTGCCTTGGCATCAAAGGCAACTGGTTACCCAATTGCAAAGGTTGCCACAAAAATTGCCTTGGGTTACACATTGGATGAAATAAAAAATGCTGTAACAGGAAAAACCTATGCGGCTTTCGAACCGACCCTTGACTATGTTGCAGTTAAGTTTCCAAAATGGCCCTTTGATAAATTTGTATACGCAAAGAGAAACCTGGGGACCCAGATGAAGGCCACCGGTGAAGTTATGTCCATTGGGGATTCTTTTGAATCCGCTTTAATGAAAGCTGTCAGGGGGGCGGAAATTTCCCTGGACTCTTTGAATTTGCCTAAATTTAAAGATTATACACAGGAAAAACTTCTTGAAGCATGTAAAGTTGTCACCGATGAAAGGCTCTTTGCTGTTTTTGAAGCCCTTAACAGGAATATTCCGGTTGAAGAGTTAAACAACCTTACAAAAATCGACAAATGGTTTTTATACAGACTTAAAGCCCTTTCAGAATACGAAAAGGAAATTAAAGGATTTTCAGGGGATACCCTCCCCTTTGAGATGTACCTCCAGGGGAAAAAATTCGGATACACTGATTTTACACTTGGAAAAATTTCCGGGAAAAAGCTTCCCCCGCCATTAAAGCCTGTGTTCAGAATGGTAGACACCTGTGCCGGGGAGTTCAGTGCAGAAACCCCATACTTTTACCAGGTATTTGATGACCCGGAGGCAGGAACCGTAAACGAGGCGGAAGACTTTATAAAAAAACAGGGCAAGCGGAAAAAAACAGTAATAGTTTTAGGTTCCGGCCCCATAAGAATCGGACAGGGAATCGAATTTGACTATGCCAGCGTGCACTGCGTCTGGACACTTAAAGAAGCCGGTTACGAGGTTGTAATCATCAACAATAACCCTGAAACAGTTTCAACTGATTTTGATACAGGGGACAGGCTTTACTTTGAACCTCTTTTTCATGAAGATGTGCTTAACATTATCCGCCAGGAAAATCCAGTGGGAGTTGTAGTTTCCTTTGGTGGGGGAACAGCCATAAAACTTACAAAGTACCTAAAGGAAAATAACATCAATATAATCGGTTCCTCAGCTGACACAATAGACATGGCAGAAGACAGGGAAAGGTTTGACGCCCTGCTTGAAAAGCTTGGGGTTAACAGGCCCAAAGGATTTTCCGTTATGACTACGGAAGAAGCCCTGGATGCTGCCGGAAAACTCTCATACCCGGTACTTTTAAGGCCCTCCTATGTTCTTGGAGGTCAGAATATGATTATTGCCTTTAATGATGAAGATGTAAAAGAATACATGGGCATAATTCTCCGCCAAAAACAGGATAATCCGGTTCTTATAGACAAATATCTAAGTGGAATTGAAGTAGAAGTTGATGCAATCTGCGACGGCAAAGATATTTTGATTCCGGGAATTATGGAGCATATAGAAAGAACAGGTATACACTCAGGGGATAGTATTGCAGTCTATCCTGCCCCCCATATTGATGACCTGATGCGTGAAAAAATTATGGCTACAACAAAACTTTTGTGCAGCGGTTTAAATGCCCTTGGATTGGTAAATATCCAGTACATTCTGATGAACGACAGCATCTATGTTATAGAGGTAAACCCGAGGGCGTCAAGGACTGTGCCGTATCTAAGTAAGGTTACCGGGGTTCCCATGTGCGATCTTGCCACAAAGGTAAGCCTTGGCAAAAAGCTTGCAAATCTTGGTTACGGAACAGGAGTTTATCCTATATCACCTTATACGGCCTGCAAAGTACCGGTTTTCTCTTTTGAAAAACTTACCGATGTTGATACCCAGCTTGGACCGGAAATGAAATCCACCGGGGAAGTTCTCGGCATCGGGAAAAACCTGGAGGAAGCCCTTTACAAAGGGCTTGTGGCTGCAGGATATAAAATGCAGAAGAAGGGAGGGGTTTTTATTTCTGTAAGAAAGACCGACAAAATAGAAGTAAAATCCATTGCAAAAAAATACGCAGAGCTTGGATTCCAGCTTTATGCCACAAAAGGGAACGCAGAAGCCATAGAATCCAGCGGGATGGATGTAACACCGGTAAATAAAATCCACGAAAATCCGGATAACAATGTTATGACCCTTCTTGAAAGCAAGAAAATAAACTACATTATTTCTACTTCTGCAAAAGGAAGGGATCCCGCAAGAGACAGCGTTAAAATAAGGCGTAAAGCCAGCCTTTTGGGAATTCCCTGTTTTACAGCTTTGGATACTGCCAATGCCATGGCCGAATGCCTTATGACAAAATATTCACAACACAATACGGAGCTTGTAAATATAAATGATATGAGGAAAGAAAAACTTTCCCTCAAATTTACAAAAATGATTGGATGCGGAAATGATTACATATATATTGACTGCATGAATCAAAATATAAACTGTCCGGAATCTTATTCTGTTCTCCTTTCAGACAGGCACTTTGGTGTGGGAGGCGACGGTCTCATTCTTATAGACAAGTCAGAAAAGGCTGATGCCTATATGTCAATTTACAATCATGATGGAACAATTGGAGAAATGAGCGGGAATGCAATAAGGTGCGTGGCAAAATATCTTTACGACAATGAAATTATCGACCGGGCTAAAGCCTTAAAAAACGGTATTAAAATTGAGACCTTAAGCGGTATCAAGGATCTAACTATAAGTACAAGGCATAAACTGGTTGACAAGGTCGCAGTAAATATGGGCAAAGCGAAATTCAAGCCTGAAGAGATTCCCGTCCTCCTGCCTGGAGAAAAAATAGTCTCGGAAAAAATAACTGTTGACGGAACAGAATATGCCGTTACATGTGTTTCCATGGGAAACCCCCACTGTGTTGTATTTGAAGACGATGTGGATTCCCTCAACCTTGAAAAAACCGGGCCTTTATTTGAAAACCACAAATTGTTTCCTGAAAGAGTCAATACGGAATTCGTAAGTGTAATTGATTCAAAAACCCTTAAAATGAGAGTATGGGAACGGGGAAACGGCGAAACCCTTTCCTGCGGAACCGGAGCCTGCGCAGCAGTCGTAGCGGCAGTTTTAAACGGTTACTGCAACGAAAACCAGGATATAAGGGTAATTCTTGAAGGCGGTGATTTAATTATAAATTATACCCCTGACAGGGTTTTGATGACAGGAGATGCCCAGACTGTATTTACGGGTACAGTCCAAGTTTAGGACTGAAAATTTACTGTTCAAATTATTTTGACAGAAGTTATTGTAAAAGGAGTGCATATGTGTGGAATCGTAGGTTATGTCGGCAGCCAGCAGGTTGTAGAAGTTTTATTGGACACTCTTTCATCCTTGGAATACAGGGGGTATGATTCTTCCGGGATTTCAGTAGAAAAGGACAATAAAATCTATACGTTAAAATCCCGGGGGCCCCTTTCGGCCTTAAAAGCAAAACTTGCTTCTGTGGATTTATCCGGCAGCATCTGCGGTATCGGTCATACAAGATGGGCAACCCATGGTGAACCATCCGATGTAAATGCACACCCCCACGGTACCCGTAAACTTTCCCTGGTGCACAATGGAATAATCGAGAACTATCGGCAGATTAAAGAAGAACTTTTGGAGCAAGGTTACAGTTTCGAATCCCAGACAGATACGGAAGTTGCCGCCAAATACCTGGATTCAATCTACAATGGAAATCCATTGGAATCAATTCTAACGGCACACAAAAAATTTAAAGGAACCTTTGCCTTTGCCATTCTTTTTGCCGACAAACCCGGTAAAATCTATGTAACAAGGAGAAATGCCCCCCTCATAATCGGTAAAGGGGAAAATGAAAATTTTACTGCATCAGATGTTCCGGCAATTTTGAAATACACAAGAAATTATATTCTGCTGGAAGAAGAAGACATTGGGGAGATTTCTTCTACCGAAATAAATATTTATGATAAAAGCGGCAAAAAAGTAGAAAGGGAAATTCAAAAAGCCCGTTGGACTGTCGAACAGGCACAAAAAGACGGTTATCCCCATTTTATGCTAAAAGAAATTTACCAGCAACCCGAAGTTCTGTCCGAAACAATAAATCCCCGGATAAAAAACGGACTTCCTGATTTTTCCCAGGATAATATACCCGAAGATTTTTGGACAAGTTTTGACCGGATTTATATAACAGCATGTGGAACAGCAATGCACGCAGGCATGGTGGGTAAATGGCTTTTTGAACATAAAAGCCGGATTCCTGTAGAATGTTCAATAGCATCTGAATTCAGATACGGAGAGCCTATTTTTACCCCAAAGACCCTTGTTATTCTCCTTTCCCAATCAGGAGAAACAGCCGACACCTTGGCAGCACTGAGACTTGCAAAACTAAACAATGTAAAAACTCTTGCAGTCGTAAATGTAACGGGTTCTTCCATTGCAAGGGAAGCAGACTATGTTATACATACCTACGCAGGTCCGGAAATTTCCGTAGCAGCAACAAAATCCTATATCACCCAGTTAGGAATTATGTACTTAATTGCTTTTAAGACTGCCTTAGCAAACAAAAAGATTCAGGAATCAGAGGGGAGAATGCTTACAAGCGAATTGGAGGAAGCTGTTGAGAAAGTAGGCAAAGTTTTAAATCTTTCGGAAGAACTAAGAGTCTGTGCGGAACGATACAAAGATACAAAAAGTCTTTTTTTTATTGGCAGGGGGCTGGATTACTACCATGCAATGGAAGGAGCACTCAAAATGAAGGAAATAAGCTATATCCATTGCGAATCCTATGCAGGAGGTGAACTTAAACATGGTACCATTTCCCTTATTACTCCAAACACAGGTGTAATTGCCATTGCAACCCAGAAAAAACTTATAGATAAAATGTCCAGCAATATAAAGGAAGTCTGCAGCCGGGGGGCAAATGTACTTTTATTTGCTCCGGCTGGGGAAAAAATAGATCCTGAAATTTACAGCACCCGGATTGACCTCCCTTCCATGGATGATGTTTTTATGCCCCTGGTAAGCATTGTCCCACTGCAGTTGCTGGCATATTATACTGCTGTAGCCAGAGGCTGCGATGTAGACAAACCCAGAAACCTTGCAAAGAGTGTTACGGTAGAATAAAACGAACCATTAATTACCTTCCAGCAAGGCTCCCAATTTCTCCCTGATGTACTGACTTTTTTCTTTAAGACCGATTGAGCCTGTCTGAAGAATAAGTACATTAGGCCTTTTAGGGTCAAGCTTTATCCTGCCCGGGTTTTCACGGATTATCCTTAACAGGCGTTCCACATTGACCACGGAGACCTTGGAAAATGTAATCATCACGCTGCCTTTTTTTTCTTTTAAACTGGAAATTGACATTTTCTTGCATAAGATTCTTATTTCAGCCAACGCGAGCAGACTTGCAACATCTTCCGGCACAGGCCCAAACCTGTCCTGAAGCTCCCAGTAAACCCTCTCGAATTCTTCGTTGTTGTTTATCGAAGAAATCTTCTTGTAAACTTCCATCTTGGTTTGCGGTAGTGAAACATAGGAATCCGGAATATACCCGGAATATTCCAGCTCCAAAAGAGGCTCCGGTTCTGCCTGGAATCCGGAATCAGACAAGGCCTGAACAGCTTCTTCCAAAAGCCTAAGATACATATCAAAACCAACTGAATAAATCTCCCCGGACTGTTCTTTACCCAATAAATTTCCTGCCCCACGGATTTCCATGTCCTTCATGGCGATTTTAAAACCGGACCCAAGTTCAGTAAAATCTGAAATAACCTGGAGACGTTTCATTGCAATTTCTGAAAGGGATTTATTTTCAGGATAAAAAAGATAAGCATAGGCCTTTCTGTCTGACCGTCCAACCCTTCCCCTAAGCTGGTATAACTGTGAAACCCCGTACATATCAGCCCTGTCAATAATTATTGTATTAACATTTGGAATATCTATTCCGTTTTCCACAATTGTTGTGGATACCAACACCTGAAAACCTCCGTTTTTAAACCGCCTGAAAATATCCTCCAGGTCCTGTCCGTCCATTTTACCATGGGCTGTCTCAATCATAACCTCCGGTACCAACCGGGACAACATTATTTTTGTTTCTTCCAAAGTTTCAACCCGGTTATGCAGGTAAAACACCTGCCCGCCTCTTTGTGTTTCCTGCCTAACAGCAGCAGCCACCTGATCTTTATTATATTCCGAAATAACTGTTTCAATAGCCTGCCTGTTGTAAGGAGGTGTAGTAAGAAGACTCATATCCCGGATTTTCAAAAGGGACATATGCAATGTACGTGGAATAGGCGTTGCCGACATAGCAAGGCTGTCAATATTGTTTTTTAATTCCTTTAAGCGTTCTTTTGCCTTAACACCAAACCTCTGTTCCTCGTCTACAATTAAAAGCCCCAAATCATGAAAGACTATATCCTTCTGGATTATCCTGTGGGTTCCCACAAGAATGTCCACCTCTCCTGCACGCAGGCGGGCTAAAATTTTTGACTGCTCACTTTTAGGTACAAACCTTGAAAGTTGTGCAATTCTGACAGGAAAATTCTGGAATCTTTCAATCATATTTTCATAATGCTGTTCGGCAAGAATTGTGGTAGGTGCAAGAAAAGCCACCTGCTTGCCTCCCATTACAGCCTTAAAAGCAGCCCTCATGGCGATTTCAGTTTTCCCGTAACCTACATCCCCGCAGATAAGTCTGTCCATAGGACGGGGTTTTTCCATATCAGCCTTTACCTCTTCTATACATGTAAGCTGGTCTTCTGTCTCCTCATAGGGAAATGAGGCCTCAAACATAGTCTGCCATTCGGTATCCTTTGGAAAAGCAAATCCTTGGGATGCCTGCCTCCGGGAATACAAATCAATAAGCTGGCGGGCAATATCTTCCACTGCCTTTCTAACCCGGTTTTTACGGTTTTCCCAGCTCTTTGAACCTAATACATCGAGCCGAGGCGTATTACCTTCATTACCTATATACCTCTGTACAAGATTAACCTGTTCAATTGGAATAAAAACGACTTCTTCGTCTGCATACAAAAGCTTGATATAATCCCGTTCATTTCCCAAAGCCTTTACCCGCTGGATACCTTCAAACCGTCCGATACCGTACTGGACATGCACAACATAATCCCCGGGATTAAGCTCCACAAATGTATCGATTACAGAACTTTTAACTGATTTTAAAGATTTGGGAACGTGCCTGCGCCTGCCAAAAATTTCATTTTCATGGATAAAAATAAGTTTCAAATCCGGAATACCAAATCCCGAAGAACAACCGCCAGTAATTACTTCAAGGTCAAGCTCTTTAAGAATTTCCTTCAACCTGAGACTTTGGCTTTCTGATGTTGCATTTACATAAACCCTCCACCCATCGTTTATTAGGGCTGTAATTTCTTCCCGGAAAAGAGACATATTTCCAAAAAAACTTTTCGGGGCATCACATCTAAATTCAATTATTTTCTCTGAAAATTTATTTTTACTTCTTAAACTTCTGAGGATAATCTTGTTATTCTGTTTATACACCAGATCTTCAAAATCAAAAAGAATTGCTTCCGGGGGTGGGAAAACTATACCGTCCCCTTCCCGCCTGTGTTCCAGTATGGCACCCCTGTAAAGCCCGGTAAATTCCTTAAGAAGCACTTCTTTGCTATTTTCCAGCCTGTCATAATCAGCAAAAAAGACAAGACTGTTCTTATCCAAATAATCCAGAACACTATGTTTTTGGGAGAATGCCAGGGGATAAAAATATTCCTCCCCTGATATTTCCGATGACAACATGAGAATTTCTGCCGTTTTGGATTTTTCCATGTCAAAACCGGGAAGTTTTTGCAGGTTTTCATCAAGATTCTTAACTCTGTCCTCAGTCCATACAACTTCCTTTGAGGGATAAATTTCAAGTTCTTCAATATCATCTGTTGTTGCCTGGTTCTCGGCAGAAAAAGTCTTTATTTTTTCAATACGGTCAAAATCAAGGATAATTCTGTATGGATAGTTTCCCTGAGGCAGAAAAATATCGAGAACCTCACCTCTTACGGCAAATTCCCCCCTTAAAGTAACCTTTGGAACCCTAGTGTAACCGTATGAAACAAGTTTTTCGCTTAGTTCAACTGTATCCAGGACATCCCCCGGTTTTACCTTAATCAATAAGGATCTGATATATTCAGGAGGGGGAACAGGAGTCAAAAAACAACGCTGGCTCATCACCGTAACCGACCTTTTCCCCATAAGCCGTGCCAAGGCGGAAATGCGCCTCCCGAAAACCGGGCTTCCTGCCGGAACAGGCCTGTATGCCATAGTATTCCACCAAGGGAAAAAATTAACTTCTATTCCGCATTCTTCCAAATCCCGGACAAGGGCTTCCGCCTCCATTTCGGTAGAGGTTACAACAACACAATTTCCCGGAATATCTTTTTCATCCTGCACCATACTTAAAAGAACAGGAAAAAAGCCGCTTTGAATTCCTATTGTTTCAACAGGAAAATCTTTATTTTTAATATCTGAGAACAGGTCTTTTACAGGTTTCCAGGAGATAATTTCCGTTTTAAGCTCATTTGTCAGTAAGGTATTCATAAAAAACATCCGATGATATAATAGAAAAGGTTTAATGTTTACCCAAGGAGTAAAATTTTGAAATCCGTAAGAATTTTTGTTTCCATTTTGATATTTCTCAGTTCTTTTTTAGTAATTCAGGCACAGGAACAGATGCCCTCCGTAACCATAAGATTTTACGACAAAACAGTTTACTATCCCGGGAATGGACAGGAAAACCCTGTTTTAATCCGGGTCACAATCTCCAATAACACCAGCGATACAATGAGATTCAAACTGGCAGACAACAGGATTTTCAGTATGGACTTCAATGTTGTAAACAGCAAGAATATCAGGCTGGAACACACAGAAGAGTTTATCAGGAAAAGAAGTACAAATCAACCGGTTTTCTTTCGTGAAATAAGTCTTGAACCCGGAGAGGAATATTCCTTCATAGAAAACATAAAAGATTATATAGAAATACCTCAAAGCGGAATTTACTATATGGACGGATATTTTTATCCGGAATTGAACAGACAAACAGTGATGAGCTCCGATAACCCGTACATTAAACCTGTAAAGTCCAACCGGCTGACACTGGAAGTAAGACCGTCTGTCGGAGCTGCGTCTCTCTCTATTGTCCCTACCGACCCGGTAACATTTGACAACCTGAGCCGGAAACAGATTTCTCCTGATCAGGTTATTACTGATACAATTATTGCAAGACAAAGGAACAGCTGGGACGAGTTTTTCCTTTACATGGATTTAGAAGAAATGATTTTAAGGGATTCAAGTCTGGCAAAAAAATTTATTTCTGAATCCGAAGACGGAAGAATAAGAATGATAGAAAACTATAAAATTTCCATGAGGAATAAATCCGCTGCACTGGATATTATCATGGTTCCAAACAAATTCCAAATTGAAAAAACAGCCTACACACCGACAGAAGGTTCTGTAAGTGTTATACAGTGGTTTGACTACAGCACCTACAGTGAAAAGAAAAGGTACACTTACTACCTGCATCAAAAAGACGGTATATGGCTTATTTATGACTATACCGTGGATAATCTGGGGACAGAATGAAAGCCTTATTACTCATAGAAACAGACTCTGCTTTCATAAAAATAAGGGATATCCTTAAAAAAATGGGAGTAGAAACCGTCAGATACAGACTTCCTCAAAAAGCGATGGATAACATTGACGAAATTTCGCCGCAGATTATAATAATAAGTGCTGCGGATTTTCCCAGACACTGGAAAGTCCTGTTGCAGTTTTTAAACGGGTTTGCCCAGGAAATTCACATTCCCGTCATTCTTATAAAAAACCGTTTTTTTTCTGAAACAGAAGCTGACAAGGCTCTGTTTTTAAAAGTAAAAGCCATAGTGGAAGACTCATTGGAAGGGGAATCTTTAAGACAGATAACGGAAATTATTTTACGGTACAAACCTGAGGCACTTTCACTTACAGACAAAGCTGTATGCCCCACAAAAGAAATGCCGGTGCAATGTATATTTTCTAATCCCATAAACAATCAGATAATTACAGGCCAGGTAACATCCCTGTCCCACAAAGAAATATTTTTTACGCCGGATTCCTTTTCTTCTGTAAAAGGAATGGAAACACCGGTAGAAGTTACTGTTCTGATAAAAATCGGTAAAAATAAAATCAAATGCCCGTCAAGAGTGGTTTTACACGGAAAACATCTGAGGATAACCTTTTCCGGAAGCAACAGCGAAAATTCCGAAGTTATCGAAGAATATTTAACAAAAAATCTATATTTATGTTTATAATATGTGTAGAGGTGAAAAATGAAAAATTTTATTAAACTGATTCAAGAATATCCTGATTTTTCCATAAAGGAAAACAAGCTGGCTAAACAGGAAGAATATAAAACAACAGGAAGACCTTTTAAAGGTTCAGCACGCTGGCATTCAAAGAAAAAGGACAGATTTATAGTCATATTGAACCCTTCTGACAAGCAGGAAGAAATTCATGTAGTGGAATTCAATATTTCAGACCTGCTTCATGCGGAACACGACAGCACACTTGTATCTGAGGACGGAGAGACCATTTCCATATATACCTTCTGGATAAAAAAAGGAAGTACCGGAATAGAAATGAAACCCTTTATGGTCTAAAATTTTGTGTACCCCTCAGGTTTTTACCGAAAGGACAACAAAAAAAGCAACAACAAGGGTTAACAGAAAAACAGCTGCATAAATCCAAAAAGGCAGGGAATCGGGTTCTCCGCCTTTTTTTGTTTTTATTACGGCATTTCTACCGGAATCTTTTCCGAAAGCGTACCCACAGTTTGGACAGCCCCTTTTAAAGTCTCCGGGACCACCTGTGGTTCCGCATTTCGGGCAACGGACAGATGCAAAAAAGCGTCCGCAGGTTTTGCAAAGTTTATCTTCCCGCTTTACTTCTGCACCGCAAAACTCACAAAAAAACCTGGCTTTTTTTGACGCCATATAAACTACCTATTTTGACTCAGAAGCCGGGGAACCACCATTGGAATGACTGTCATTTACATAAAATCCGGTTCCTTTAAAACTGATACCTATTTCCGAGCTGATCTGCCGCTCCCCTTCCCCTCCGCAATCGGGGCAAAGTGCGACGGGCCTGTCACTCATTTTTTGTATCACTTCAAACTTTTTTCCACAAATCCTGCATTTGTAATCATATAAAGGCATATCATCACCTCAACTACATTATATATTTAAACCTGTTTTCCCGAAAAAAGAAACAGCATTAAAACATAGCCAGAACAAGCTCCGCTACATTCTCCTGCTTCATGGTTAACCCTCTCACATATATATCGGAATAACCTATTTCCATATTTAGCCCGGAATCACTAAAACAGCTTCTAAGAAATATTTTTACCAAAGCCTGAAGCCCTTTAACCATATTGGCTTCAACCGGAATAAACCTCATCTCTACCTGATATATACCCTCTTCCTGGCTAAGTCTGAAATATATTTCCACCCCGTCCACAGGAAGCTTAAAACCGCCAGCCAGATTTCCTAAAAAAAACCTGGTTATATTATCACCGGGGAAGAAAATACCGATGCTGTCCCCAATACCTTCCTGCAAAAAAAGAGGGCTGAAAATATCCGGAGGATTAAAATAATTCTCAATAAGACCAGTAAAAGCCCTGCTTTCCTCCGTACTGGCAATAATAAGCCCTGACTCTGGAACCGTTGCAGTAATTTTATACTCTCCATCAAAAGTATAATAATCAAGCCCGGAATCCTTATCTTTTATTTTTTCCCAACCTGAAGCCATCCCCAAGGCAACACCAAAAGAACCTTTTGAAAATCTACCCGAAGCTACAAGCCTGAAAAAAGAACCGGATGTCATACCTTTTAAGGCCGATTTTCCCCCATCATCCAATTGCATTCCGGGAAAATACCCTGCCCATAAATCATCACTACGGGAAATAAAAGGGGAAACATCAATACCTCTTTGTCTGAATCCCTCTTTCAAGGCCGAAACAACAAATTCATGGGACTTAACAGGAATGTGAATATACAGGTTTCCCCCACTGCCAAGAATACAGGGTATGTTCTCCCTTGACTCTTTGTACATCCCCCCTCCGGCACATCCTGTAAAAAAATACACAACGAAAAGAAGGGGGAAAAAATATTTCTTCATCTTATGCCTTTTCCAGGTTTACCTTCCAAAATTCTTCATTTGTTTCCACCGGAACAAAGCTATCCGCTTTATCCTCTTCTACCCAACAAATTTCAGAAGCCAGGGTTTCAGATGAAATAAATTCTTTAAAACTTTCAAAACCCTCCTTCATAGACTTTGTACCTGATACAAAAAGACGGATACGGTCTGTTACATCCAAGCCCTTTTCTTTTCTAAGGTTCTGTATTCCCCGGATCAAGTCCCTGACCTGACCTTCCTGTATCAGTTCTTTTGTAAGAAGAGTATCAAGTCCCACTGTCAAAGTTCCTTCGTTAAGAACCTTGAGATGTTCTTTTTCCAGGCGGTCAACAATGATCTTGTCCTCGGTAAGCTCAACGGTTCTGTCCCCTATATCCAGACTGAGAACACCACCGTCCAAAATCGAAAGAATTTCGTTCTGACCAAGTGACTGGATTTTCCTGGCGGCCTCACCCATCAACCCGCCAAGTTCCTTTCCAAGAACCCTGAAATTAGCCTTTGCCCGGTATTCAACAAGTTCGTCTTCCTTTTCATGGAAAACAACATTCTTTACATTCAATTCCTCCCGGATTGAATCTTCCATTTCCAAAAGAACACTCTTTTCTTTCGGGTTTCTGGTTACAAGTTCAACACTCCGCAGGGGCTGCCTGATTTTAAGATTAAACTGATACCTGAGGGAACGGCCCATGGAAACAGCTTTTTGTACAGTATCCATTTTAAATTCAAGCTCTTCGTCCCTATAAGAAGAATCGTAAACAGGATAATCGCAAAGATGAACCGATTCAGGTTCATTTTCCTGTCTCAGATTTTGGTAAATATTTTCCGTAACAAAAGGAATGAAAGGTGCGGCAACTTTAGTGAGAATTTTCAGCACGGTATAAAGAGAGCCATAGGCTTCATTCTTATCATTATCATTTTCACTCCGCCAAAAGCGTCTCCGGCTACGGCGGATATACCAGTTATTCAGTTCATCAATAAAAGAAATAATAGGATCTACTGCCCTTGACAAGTCATAGGCATCCAAAGCCTCTGTTACATTTTTAATTAGCTTTTGTGCCGAAGATAGAATCCACCTGTCCAAAGGATTGGAAGGATTTTCAGGAGCCTTTTCGGGAGAAATTCCGTCTATATTTGCATATGTTACATAAAAGCTATAACTGTTCCACAGAGGAATTAAAATACCCTTTAAAACATCCCTTACCCCGTCATCACTGTATTTTAAGTCATCAGCCCGGACTACGGAGGAATGAATCAAAAACAGTCTCAAAGCATCGGAACCGAATTTATTTATAACCTCATTGGGATCAGTAAAGTTCCTTAGGCTCTTTGACATTTTCTTTCCGTCAGAAGCCAGAACAAGCCCGTTTACAATGCAATTCTTAAATGCCGGTTTATCAAACAAAGCGGCTGCCAATACCGTTAATGTATAGAACCAGCCCCTGGTTTGATCCAAACCTTCGGAAATAAAATCCGCAGGGAAATGCTTTTCAAAATATTCCTTATTTTCAAACGGATAATGATTCTGTGCATAGGGCATTGAACCGGACTCAAACCAGCAATCCAGGACTTCAGGAATCCTTTTCATAATTCCGCCACAATCACATGGAATCGTAATCTTGTCCACAAAATGCTTATGCAAATCTTCAGGGTAAATTCCAGAAAGTTGTTTAAGCTCTTCCCTGCTTCCTACGCAAATGGTTTTACCGCAATCAGGACATTTCCAGATAGGAAGAGGATTTCCCCAATATCTGTTACGGCTTATAGCCCAATCCCTTGCCCCTTCCAGCCATTTTCCAAAGCGACCTTCCTTAATATGAGGAGGTTGCCAGGTTATCTGTGAATTTGCTTTCAAAAGAGAGGGCTTGATTTTTTCCACTGCCACAAACCAGCTTCCCACACCCCTGTAAATCAAGGGACTTGAGCAGCGCCAGCAATGGGGATAGGAATGGAGAATCTGTTCCTTTTTTACAAGTTTTCCTTCCTGTTTAAGCCTTTCAATAATATCCTTATCACATTCTTTTACAAACCTGCCGGCATAATCAGGAACTTCTTTTGTAAATTTACATTCAGCATCAACAGGACAAACCATAGGAACCCCGGTACCTTTGAAAACCTTATTATCATCCTCTCCAAAGCCTGGGGCAGTATGTACTATTCCAGTTCCGTCTTCCGTTGATACAAAATCAGCTGTAAATACCCTGAAAGCCCCCTCTGAACCGTCTTCATTAACTGCAAGAGATGCAAAGTACGGGAACAAGGGTTCATATCTTGAACCTTCCAGCTCAGAACCTTTTTTCTTCCAGACAATATCAAGTTCTTCCGGATTTTTATAATATGCCCCCAGCCTTGCCTCTGCAAGAATATAGTACTCATCCCCGTCTTTCACTTTCACATAATCAATATCCGGCCCCATGGTAAGCCCAAGATTTGAAGGCAAAGTCCAAGGGGTTGTAGTCCAGGCAATAAAATAGGTGGAACCATTTTCCATTTCTTTGTCCGATGCCTTTGGACCTGCCTTTGTAACCTTAAACCGGATTGTTATTGCAGGATCATGAACATCTTTATACCCTCCCAGGTTAAGTTCATGATTTGACAACACTGTGGAACATCTGGGACAATATGGCAAAATATAATGACCCTCATAAAGAAGCCCCTTGTCCCAAAGACTTTTCATAACCCACCAGATAGACTCCATATAATCAGGGTTCATAGTTTTGTAGTCATGTTCAAAATCAACCCAACGGCCAAGCCTTGTAATTGTCCCCTTCCATTCATTTACATATCTCAAAACACTCTCACGGCATTTTTCGTTGAATTTATCAACTCCATATTTTTCTATATCAGTTTTTGAATTAAGGCCTAATTCTTTTTCAATCAGATTCTCCACTGGAAGTCCGTGGCAATCCCAACCAAAACGGCGTTCTACTTTCATCCCCTTCATGGTCTTATAACGGGGAATAATATCCTTGATAGTACTGGGGATAAAGTGACCAAAATGTGGCAATCCGGTGGCGAAAGGAGGTCCGTCATAAAAAACAAAGTCTTCAGCTCTTGCCCTCTGGCTGATAGATTTTTTAAAAATATTGTTTTTCTTCCAAAAATCCAGGACTTTTAACTCTTCCTCGGGAAAATTTACTTTTGAATCTACAGGACTATACAAAGGAAAACCTCCTGAAAAAACTGCACACTGGCAGCAGAATATAATCAAATCAGGTCCCGAAAGACCGGGAATATTATACAAAAAAAAACAAAAATATTCCATATACATCAAACATAAAAAGGGAATGATAAAACCTGCTTATTCCCGTTATTTATGTTGTAAAGATTCAGATAAAGAATTTATCCTGTACCGGTTTGGTATAATTCAATTCCGGAATTTGATTTCAACTGCATAAAAAAAAAGACGGACCTGCAAGTCCGTCTTAATCCCACCCGAAAAAAGACTATATCTTAGCCTTAATTATGCCAAACACAGCAACCATTACGGCATCCTTGGCAAAGGCCTGAAGGAAGGGAACAAATGCCAAATGTCCTTTAAACAAAGGTATCAATTCTCCCAAAACCATAAAAACAACAATCCAGGCTATCATAATTATCAAGAGGAAAATGTCGTCAAGTCTGTCAAGGGAATTAATGTGGAAGAAATCCAAAATTAAAAGAACGCCGGTAATAATCTCTATAGCAGCGAGAACCCATACAACAACATCTCTTAAGGTTCCGGCATTGAATAAATTACCAACAGCCTTTACAAGTTCATCTTTAGCACCATTGGTAAAAACACTGATACCGCCGATAATCAACATAACCGCAACTGCAATCTGAAGTACGGTTTTCCAAATAGAAGTCATTCCTTTTGCCATCTTAAACTCCTAAAACAGTCAAAGGAAAAACCATTATTCCCCTGACCAATAAAAAAGTAAAAGCCCGCAACGCAGACCTGGAACCAGAAAATAATAAAGGGACAGTTACTCCCATGAATACATTCTCCACTTCCTATTACCAGTATAAGAAAATCATACCACAAGTAAAAAAAAATAAAACAAAAAAAATTATTGTTAAAAAAAAAAACATGTTCCTATTTCCATTCAAAATAAACATTTTAGAGTTTTTTTAACTTTTCAAAATATTAAAAAAAGCAGCTTTTATCAAAATATTTTTTTCATGAAAATATAAAACAATAAACTACATTATGTTTTTCCCGGATATCCGGGAAAAATTAAAATCAGATAAACAAGTCAAAAAACATCAATCTTGAAATTTTCCGGTAAATATTATATCGTTAATTAATTATTGAAATAAAATCAAAACTAGGACAGGATTCTACAGTATGGCAAAGCAACGAATAGCCGCAGCTCCTTCCGTAAGAAGACTTCCTTCTTACCTCCATATAATACGTCAGGCCCAATCGGAAGGGGTTGAATTTATTTCAGGTACAGTAATCGCTAATGAACTAAATCTGGAACCTATTCAAGTCAGAAAAGACCTTGCAATTACAGGTATTATCGGCAAACCAAAAAAAGGCTATCCGACAGTAGCCTTGATTGCTGCCATCGAGCACTTTCTCGGTTGGGATGATGTCCAGGATGCTGTACTTATCGGTGCAGGAAACCTTGGCACGGCTTTGTCCGGGTATCAGGAGTTTCAGTACCACGGCTTGAATATCCAGGCTGCCTTTGACAGCGACAAAAACAAAGTAGGCACAAAAATCCACGGTGTTCCTGTACTAGCCATAGATACTTTGGAATTACAGATTAAACATTTTGAGGCAAAGATTGCCATTTTAACAGTACCTTCTTCCCAGGCACAATTGATTACGGACAAACTGATAAAGGCCGGAATTAAGGCCATCTGGAATTTTACTAATGTAAAACTGAAAGTACCCCAGGACGTTGTGGTACAAAAGGAAGATTTAACCTCAGGCTATGCTATGCTCTGTGTAAAGATGAAATCATTTAAGAGTCCGGACTCTTTTAGAGAACAATAAAACCATGAAAAAAGACACCGGATTTTCTTCCCGGGAAACAAATAAAGGACAGGTACGGGAATTTTCAGAAATAAAGGCTGCGGAAAAGCTTTACGAACAGAAAACTTACTTTAAAAACAGACTTTTAAAGAAAAACAGGCACCTTTCCAAATGGGCTGCCAGGAATTCTTACGGGGCATACCGGGTTTACAACCGTGATATACCGGAAATTCCCCTTTCCGTTGACATCTATACCGACTTTCCTTCGGGCATAAGATACGCAGTTGTATTTTTGTATGAAAGACCTTATAAAACATCTGGCTCCGAAGAAGAACGCTGGCTGGAATCAATGCTCGCCATTCTTTCAGACACCCTTTCAATACCTGAGGACAATATTTTTTCAAGAATCCGTAAAAAACAAAGAGGTAATAATCAATACGGAAAAATTGTGGACACCGGTTCTGAAAAAACAGTCCGGCCTGATAATGAGAAAACACCTGATGATTTTGAAATTACTGTAAAGGAAGGAGAACTGGGTTTTATAGTCAGACCCCAAACCTATCTTGATACAGGACTTTTCATTGATCACAGGATTTTGCGCAACAGAATATGCTTTGAATCAAAAGGGAAAAAAATATTAAATCTGTTTTGTTACACAGGATCTTTCTCGGTTTTCGGGGCTCACGGGGGCGGAGTTGTAACCTCTGTTGATATCTCAAACACCTATCTTGGCTGGGCAAAGAAAAATTTTGAGCTTAACGGTATAAACAGCCTCAGTCATGAATTTATACGGGAAGATGTTTTTCTTTTTTTAAAAAAAGCCCTGGAAAAAAAAGAAAAATGGGACATAATCATTCTTGACCCCCCTACTTTTTCCAATTCAAAAAAAATGAAGGACTTTTTGGATATAAACCGGCACTGGCCACTCCTTTGTGCAGAATGTATTCTGCTGCTTAACCGGGGTGGGACACTGTACTTTTCAACAAATTCCAAGAAACTTAAATTTTCCGGAAACCTGTTGCAGGAAAAAATAAACCGGCTGGCAAAAGGAAAAGACCATTCCCTGCAGGAGTTGAAAATTAAAGATATTACCGCCTCGACTATTCCGGAAGATTTTAAAGATTCAAAAATCCACAAAGTCTGGGAAATAAAACTATAAATATAAATATTCATGAAAATCTGATGCCGGCTATATGGCAAATTCATTTTCCATCATGCAGGCAACATACCTTGAAATTTCTCCCTTTTTAAGATAGTTTTTCCATATGGACAGTAATAACAACCTTTTGCAGGGAAACCATGCTGCACTTTGGCACGGCAGGTTTTCCGAAGGCCCGGACAAGGAGGCCGTGGAATTTGAAACATCAATATATGTCGATTCCAGAATGGCACTTGACGATATAGCAGGCAGCATTGCACATGTAAAAATGCTCGGAACCCAAGGAATTATTTCCATGGAAGAAAGTTCAAAGATTCAGTCTGTCTTAGAAGAAATAAAAAACGAGATAGACTCAGGAAAGCTCACCATCGATAATTCTGCGGAAGACATTCATTCCTTTATAGAGGCTGTGCTTACCGACAGACTGGGAGATACAGGAAGGAAGCTGCATACAGGGAGAAGCAGAAATGACCAGATTGCATTGGATGAAAGGCTGTATTTAAGACGGGTTATTCCTGATTTGCAAAATGAAATAAAAAAACTGGTTAAAACTTTAAAACACATTGCAGAGCAACATTTGGACACACTGCTGTCCGGATACACCCATATGCAGCGGGCTCAGCCTGTTTCCCTTGCCCACCATCTGTGTGCCTGGATATGGCCTTTAATCAGGGATTACGAAAGGCTTTCCGATGCGTTGGGACGGATAGATTATTCCCCCCTTGGAGCCGGAGCCCTCGCAGGAAGCGGTTTGCCCCTTGACCGGGAATTAACTGCTGAGATACTGGGATTTTCAGGTGTAACGCCTAACTCCCTGGATACTGTCTGTGACAGGGATTACTGCATAGAGTTTGTTTCTGATTTTTCACTGATAATGACCCATCTGTCCAGGTACTGCGAAGAGGTAATTCTTTGGTCCACAGAAGAATTTAAATTCATCAATCTTTCTGAGAAATGGTCCACAGGCTCAAGCATAATGCCACAGAAAAAAAACCCTGACTTTGCTGAACTAATCAGGGGCAGGACCGGACTTGTGTTCGGAAACCTTATGGCCCTTCTTACAATGATGAAGGGGCTTCCCCTTTCCTATAACCGTGATTTGCAGGAAGACAAAACTTCCCTTTTTGCTGCTTTTGACACGGTTTCTTCCTGTATCAGGGTTTTTACAAGTATGATACAAACTGCATCCTGGAACAAGGAAAAGATGAAGTCCTCTTGTTATGGAGGATATGCAAATGCTACAGATTTGGCTGATTATCTTGTAAAAAAAGGTATCCCATTCAGAAAGGCCCACGAATATTCAGCCTCCTGTGTCAAACTGGCAATAGGAAAAAAACTTAACCTTGAAGACCTGTCTTTAGAAGACTTAAAGAATATCTGTCCCGTAATAGAGGAAGATGTTTTTGACATACTTCCCCCTGAACACTGCAAAGAAGCAAGGCAAACTACCGGAGGTCCTGCCAACTCAAAAGTTGCAGAACAACTGGAACTTATCGAAAACTGGCTTAAAAACTGAACATAATTTTCCGGTCTGCGGTGCAGGCTGTTGTTCTTACAGTTATAAATTATTTTTGGAGAGTGTATGGCTAAAATTCAGATGAAAAACCCGATTGCAGAGCTTGACGGCGATGAGATGACCAGAATACTTTGGAAGGTAATAAAAGACAAACTTCTTATTCCTTTTGTTGAATTAAAAACTGAATATTACGATTTAGGATTAAAGCAAAGGGATGATACAGATGATAAAGTCACATACGAAGCAGCTGAAGCAATAAAACGACTTGGAGTTGGAGTAAAATGTGCTACAATCACATCAAACAAAGCCAGAATGGAGGAGTATAATCTCAAACGCTTAAGTCCAAGCCCCAATGGAATAATCAGGTCTGAACTTGACGGGACTGTATTCAGAAAACCAATTATCGTTAAAAATGTAAAACCTGCCGTAAGTTCCTGGAAAAACCCCATAATTATGGGACGCCATGCCTACGGCGATGTATATAAAAACTGTGAAATGGAAGTTACCGGTCCCGGAAAAGCAGAACTGGTTTTTACAGATGCCCAGGGTAAGGAAACCCGTAAAACAATAATGGAAATGAAAGGGCCTGGAATTATACAGGGAATTCACAATCTGGACAGCTCTATAGAAAGTTTTGCCCGCTGTTCTTTCCGCTATGCCCTTGAAGAAAAGGTATCTCTCTGGTTCGCAACAAAAGATACAATCAGTAAAATCTATGATGGGAAATTCAAAGCAATATTCAACCGTATTTATGAAGAAGAATTTAAGAACGATTTCGAAAAAGCCGGAATTGAATACTTTTACACACTGATAGATGACGCTGTTGCAAGAATCATGAAATGTGAAGGCGGCATCCTTTGGTGCTGCAAAAATTATGACGGTGACGTCATGAGTGATATGATTGCATCTGCATTTGGAAGCCTTTCAATGATGACAAGTGTCCTTGTTTCGCCCCAAGGCGTGTTTGAATATGAGGCTGCCCATGGAACAGTTCAAAAACATTACTACAGGTATCTTAAAGGGGAAAAAACCTCCACAAATCCTGTTGCACTTATATTCGCCTGGACAGGTGCTTTGGCAAAAAGAGGGGAAATTGACGGAACGCAGGATCTCGTGGATTTTGCCAATAAACTGGAAAAAGCCACCCTTGACACAATAGAAGCCGGACTTATTACAGGGGATCTAGCAAAGCTCGCCGATCCTGCCCCTGTGAAAATTCTTAACTCCTGGGAGTTTATAGACGAAATCGCGTCAAGGCTATAATACCCTAACTCCCTGCTACCGGTATTTTATCTTAAGGCAGCAGGGAGTCAAAGATCATTAATCAATTTTGTAAAAAAACGTGATTTACAAACTTCTTCCTGCCCTGGCTAGAGCAGCCCGTATGGAGTTGTAGGCTCCATCGTAAATACCGTCTTTGTTATTCATAATTATGTGATTGCAATACAATGTTATCAAATCATCGTCCCGGATTAGTAGTTTTAAAGTCCTGCACAAAGCTTCTGAGGAATCCGTTTCTATGGTACCATCTCCAATCTCGGAACCCCGGATAGCTCCCCAAGCTTCATGCCTTCCAACCCTTTGTATGAACAGTTTTGGAACCGGATAAAATGAAAGCTCACTGGGTTTTGTAATCATAACATCACTTATCCGCATTAATAGATTTGTCGCATAAACAGCAGCATAAAATTCTTTATGAAGAAAAACGTGAACACCGGAAACTTCCCCTTCTTCGCTTTCAGCAATAAAAGCCCTTGTTTCTGTCCAATCATTATGAAGCTGCCATTTTATTCCCTGTCTTTCAAACTCTTTTTTTAAATCCTCCCATCTTCCTTTGTGATCTCCCATATTGATAAATAAGGAAACTCTTTTATCCTCAATATCAGCCTTGCAGTATCCTGCAATCTGGGCAAATCTTAAAACCTGGGCTCCCGCCCCACCCATCGTAAGAAGAAGTCTGCGGGTCTTTTTATCTTTAAGACGCCTCAATCTGTTATCGCAATCCTTTTCTATGTTGCTTACAATCTCATGATCTACATAATGGCCGGTTAAAAGAATATCCTCCTTAGGCATAGGATATTCTAAATTCATTCCGGCTCCCATGGAAATCAAAGACCTGTACCCCATATAAGCCGAAGGAGACTGTACACAGTGGAGGGTTCCTTCTGCTATATGAAAAGCCATTGGAAAATTATCCGGAATTATGGTTACTACATTCTTCATTCCTACTTCAACTGCAGCATGTCCGGTCCAAGGATGTGTTGACATAAAAGGCATTTCTTTAGGCAAATCATGATACAAGGGGGTAAGAACCCTGGAAAACCCTTGTTCTGTTACCGAATAAGTAAGCGGCTGAGCCGCATTAGAAGTAACATATTCCCAAATATGCTTATTAAAAAATCCCCATCTTTGGGAAAGTCTTGAACCCACATTGTACCAGTCTTCAAGGTATTTTATGGTCTTACTGGCACAGGTATCAGGGAAAGACATTAAATCCATCCAGTAAGGTTTATAGCCCATGGATTTTGCCGCAGAAGCCAACGCAAGTGCCATCCTGCAATGACCAAACCCCATTCTGATTGTACCGAGTATTATACCCTTGTCTAAATCAAAAACCTCTGTATCAGCACCGGATTTGTTTTTATCTACAACCGAATAAATCCCAAAGTCATCATATCCCAGTGGCATCTTTTCCAAAGCCAATGAAGGAAAATCTGCTTCATTGAAACCGAATTTCTTTGCATAACGTTTAAATTTTTTATTTGCCTTTTTAGTTAATGACGGGGGAACCGGGTTCCCGAATATTTTTGTTAAATCCATAAAACAATTTTACACCTGAATTCCCAAACGGACAAGAAAATCAAAAACTTTTATTACTGTTTAAAGCTCTGTTTTTTAAATCATCAAACCGTAATAATTATTATAGAAAGTCATGGCAAAAGAGCTGGATAAGCCTGATAAAAAAAAGATTAAACCCTGTCCATTTTTTTCAGAATAAGACTTCTTAACGACTCCTCATCCTGTTTAGACAAGCCCAAGGAAACAGATATATCCAAATCAGAAACTGCCTTTGTCATGTCACCCAGATGATACCAGCACTGGGCTCTCCTAAAGTAACCATATGGACCAAAGTTATTGAGATTTATTGACTTTGTATAATAGTCAACAGCTTCCTGATAATTTTCAATGGTACTCAAAACAATCCCGATATAGTAATATGGTCTGTAACTCTCCGGGTCATATTTTGCACTTAATTTAAAATCTTCAAGTGCATCGGCATAATCTGCTTTTGCGTAATAAGCCATTCCCCTGTGTTTATAAATAACGGTAAGGATTTTCTCATTGGGCTGGGTACTGATAATCTTAGAATAAATATCCACTGCTTTATCAAAATTACCGGTATTGTGGGAGTGAATAGCTTCCAAAAGCATGTCATCAATCGTTCCCTGAACATAAGGGGAAGAAGGCAAAATATCTTCAAAAGAAGTTTCCTCCAACCGGCTATTTTCGGAAAGATCCATGTTTTTATGATTAACAAGATCGTAAAACGACTCCTTCCTTTTTGCCATTTCTTTGTTAAGTTTATTCTGATAATCCCTTATTTCCTGGAAAATTATGTCGGCAAGGCTTAAACTTGCATTCATGGAGGCCAACTTTCTCTTTAAAGGCAAATCGAAAGGAGAAAATTCAGACTTATATACCAGTTCATGTTCTACTTCGGCCCAGGCATCCTGTAAAATAGTTCTTATCTGAATCTCGCAAATAAGTTTTGCAGGTAACTCATATTTTTCTTTTACCCTTTCAGGTAATTCCAGCAAAACATGGGTTGACTCATAACCAAATTCCCTAAAAGTCCTGTCAGCCCCTTTTCGTTCTACTTCCAAAACTATAAAATTATCAAGCAACCTTTTTTCTACAACAGACAAATCCTCCAGAAAAGGACAAATAATCCTTATACCAATATTGTCTGAAATAACAGGAAAATCAGAAATTCCTATGGTATCCGGCTGCACCCTAAGCAACTTTTTATAATAACTATCAAAACTCTTAACCCTGGATTTTAAAGTCGGGACAAAAGAAAGGTTTAAAACATCTTTAAGTTCTGTTTCCATATCGGATAAAACCGATTTAAATGCCGGCAAATATCTGCCATAAACCTCTTTAAGCTTTCTTCTATCAGGAATCCACTTGGCCCTCAAATCCTTAGTACTCATAAAAATAATATAGTTTATTATCTGCAAATTAACAATAAAAAAAGGCTGTCAAAAGAAATCCTTTCAACAGCCTTTTTTAAGATTTAAAACAAGAACTATTCGGCAGCAGTCTCTGCAGCTGCAGTTTCTCCACCTTCAAGAGATGAGAAGTCATCCTCAGTAGCCTGTTTCTGCTGTTCCAGGAACCTAAGAACCTGGATATTTCCAAATCTTCTTACCTCATTGTTCTTTCTAACATCTTCCCTGTCTTTAATGATTCCCCAAAGATCCTCATCATCAACATCGCTAACAGCATCAAGAAGAGCTTTGTCATAAATCATTTTTACGTCTTTAAAGTAACCAACAAAGTCACCGCCTACATGGGCAGCATCCCTGGCAACTATAAAAGAATCGAATTTATAGAAAGGTGTTGACTGGGGATACATCGGATAAAGTCTGAGTTCCCTATTTCTGACCTCAGAAACATACTGGGGGTTAACCCACTCCAAAGTCCTCCAACCATCAAACTGAAGATTTCCCATGTAAATCTTCTTTGTATCCATATTCTCATTTGAAATCTGAACATAAAGAGCATGGGGGAAATTCCTTCCAAGAACCTCCACGGCAATCTTCTTGATTACACCTACGTTCTTGATAACACCGTATCCGTTTTCAAACCGTGTTTCAGCACCGACAGTCTCACCACCCTCTTCCATAGGCTCATAGGCCGGAATCTCAAACGGAGGCTTGATTGTCACATTTGCATTGTAAGGACCAGCAGGAAACAAAGTCCTGACACCCATAATAACCTGACCAGCATTTCTTGAAGAACTATCACTTACCTGGGCTTCTTTGGCCATGGAAACACTCATACTCTCAACTGTCTGGGCAGAAGAATTAAGAACTACATCCCAGTTTTCGATTGCCATTGAAGTACTCATAAGTGCCTTCTGGTCGTCAGTATAAGTAGAACCGGCAATATTGGAATAATCCATAACCGTGCGCTGATTCTGTGTCATATTCCCGTTTGCGTCTGCTGTATCAGCTGCCAAAAGAGAAAAATCAATCAAAACCTTAGCGTCAGCCCCTGCAAATGAAACCAGCAACAGAATCATTGCAAGAATTAAAAATCCTTTTTTCATTCAAAGCTCCTTCCTTTCACGCATTGTAGCCTTGGATTTATAACATTAAGTATACCAATGAGTTGGAAAATGTCAACGATTTTTTGCTCAGTAACCCTGTTCTTTCAGGAAAGAATTAACTGATTTTTCCGTTAATATGTCCCAATCCTCGTATACAATATTACCATTAATATACAATATAATTGTATCAATGTTTTTAAAATTTGTAAAAACATTTTTTTCTATCAGAGGCAATCCCAAAAGATTGTCCACCGTATTCATTCCCGGAAGAAGGGCTGATTCAGCAAAATCAACATACAAAACATCTTCCCTCACAAAAATATTGTTTATCTTGGTTCCGGGGGTCAGGAGGTTCATTCCCCTGTGGTTTTGGGGGCCCAAAAGCAGCTCCTGCACATAAACTTTTATATCAGATTCCTTATTTTTTCCATCTGCCAAATACCGTATTTCCGTTACCAAACCACCGCTATTCAATGGAAACACAAAGGTTCTCCTTACCTTCTCCGGCATACAGAAAAAATACACAGTACTAAAAAGCATGACAAACACTATCAGAGAAAAAAGTACTATCCTGCACCTATACTGTTTAAACAACCAGTCTATTATCTTTTTCATAAACCTACCAAACTATTCAATAGATGTAAAACCCCTTGAATGCTCAAAGTAATCAATGAATTTTACAACACCATTATATATTCCGTCGGCACATTTCTGCAAGTAGTCTTCACTGTTTAAAAGCCTTCCTTCCTCCTCGTTGGATACAAAGCCCAGTTCAATTAGTACACTTGGCATTCTGGCATTCCTGACAACAAACCAGTTTTCTTCCTTAAGCCCACGGGAAGGGGATAAATCACCTACCTGCTCCGTCAAACCGTCCAGAATAAATTTGGCAATCAATATGCTCTCCATTGTGAATTCTTCTTCCATCATGTTATTAAGAATGGGCAGAATTTCTTTTGTTTCAATATCTGACTCGTCCACCAGATTCCTGCGGTAATCCTGACTTAGATACCAGACTTCGTACCCCTTTGCTGTTTTTGAAAAGGAAGAATTGGCATGAACAGAAACATAGATTATAGCTTCGTCCTGTTTTAAGCTGATATTATTTGCCATTTCGACCCTGTCTTCCAAACTCGGATAGGTATCCCCCGTTCTTGTCATCATTATTGCCTTGTCAGGATACTTTTCTTTTAGTTTCCGGTATATTTTGGTAGAACAATCCAAAACCACATCTTTTTCCACACAGCGGTATTTTTTCCCGTTTAAAGTGTACTCTCCGACAGCCCCCGGATCTTTTCCCCCATGTCCCGGGTCAATAAGTATTGCTCCGATTTTAAAATGCGGGATATTGTCAGGTACAGAAAAATAAGATTCCAGAATTTTCAGGGCGTTGTCTTGAAAAAAAAGACCACCCTCTCCAATATATGGAGGGGAGATTAACTGTGCACTTCCGTCATCAAACAGGAAATAATCAGCATTAACAGAAAACCCTGCCATATTTCCGTCTTTTACTATAACACCCTTTCCCAAAACAGGATCCCAAAATCCCTCTGCCCCTAATTCTGATAACAAATCATTATAGGAAATTCCTGCACTATCCTCCCCGGAGGCTGTAAAGAACACGAGAAAAATCAGGAGTATTGCAAAAAGAATCCTCAATTTCACCAAGGTTTTATCCCTCTTTTTATACAGTTTATTACCCAATCCACAGCCTGTAACCCTCCTGCGGCAAGGGCCCGGTAAAAATATCCGTTAAGGACAATACATCCGCTGTCAATCTGCCCAGGGCAATCATGGAATGAAACAGAATGTTCTTTCATGACCCTGTTTATAGTATCGGAAAAAGGAAGATTGTTCCAACAGCAAAAATCCGGTTTTTCCATATATTCCTGAAAAAAATCGGGAACAGGAGCAATAAAAATCTTTGGACTCTGGATTTTGTTTTCCACTTTTTCAGGAAAACTGCCTTTATAAAGTTCAAGCCCCAAAAGAGCTTTGATAATCTCAGGCTCTTTTTTACCAAAGGGAAATGCCAGTGGCGGAAAAGCCTTTTTCCCCCCATCTTTTCCGCCACGGATTTCAATAACGGAACAAAGGAAGTCCCCGGTTTCTTTTACACCAGGTTCAAGGGATATAAGTATGGAAGAACAAAGTTTTTTTGCAAGGTGTTCACATTCTTCCGTGTTTTTTCCGGTTACGATTACATTACCGCATTTTTCAACATTGTTTCTTGGAAAAACAACTCTATCCCCGGCCTTTGCCCGGGGAATTACAGCCTTAATATTATTGATTTCTTCACAGGATAAGCCGGAGTCGGGCATTACTTTTGGAATACCGCCAAAACTAATCAAAGGCGAAGTTACCTTTCTGACAATCCCGGGAATGGAAATCCAGGCCCTTTCTGCACAGAATAGTTTTTTTCCAGGTGTTAATTCCAAATCAGTGTTTCCTACAGCAAGTTTCAAGGCTTGTTTAATTAAGTTAACCCCTGATGATTCAGGATAAGTCCATCCTGACATGTATCCCCCGGAAAGCCGTCCTGCAATTTCACCTATCATAGCTCCCTTTGATGTATATTTCAAATCACCCTTTGCTGCACCCCAGGAAAGCCCTAAGGCCCGGATTCCTTTTTCAAAAACATCTATAAGTTCACGGTACACCGCCGGAGAAACCTCACAGGGAATTGTATGTCCTAATTCAACAAAAAAAGGCTCGAAATAAATATGCCTTTTGGCAAAACCGGTAATATATATTTTTTCATTCACAACCAGAGCGTCAACGGAAAACTCAGGTCCGTCCATGTATGATTCACAAATACAGGTTCCGCTCCGGGAATATTTTAAAGCCGAATCTACAGCCTGTTTCAGTTCGTTACAGTTTCTAACCAAGGAACAACCCCTTGCCCCCATGTTATCAACAGGCTTTATTACCATGGGGAACCCGATTTTTTCCATTAGCGGCTCCAACGAAGTTTTCCCGGTAACTTTTGTAAACAAGGGAGATGGAACCCCGGCTTTCTTAAAGCATTCCCGCATCCGTGATTTATCGGTGGCATTAAGGGCACTTTCATAGCTGTGGCCGGGTAAGCCAAGATTTTCCGTAAGATAAGCCACTGAAGCGGAAAAATCAGTTGCACAGGTAAAAACCCCTGCGAGATTTTTACATGATTTCAGCTTCCGGCCATAATCCAAAAGCCCTTTCAAATCCTTCAAATCTACCGGATTGAATTCATCGGCAAGAACTCCACCGGGGGCAGAAGGGTTACCGTCAACAACAGCCACATAAAAACCGGCCTTTTTTGCCTCGTCTATTGCAGGAATCTGCATAGGTCCGGCCCCCAGAATAAGAATCGCTTTTTTCATTTTTTTACTCCGTAAACCTCAAAAGTATCCCCCAAACGTAACAATTTCATTAAACTAAATAAAGTACTATATTCAAATCTTTTAAGACCCCTTAAGTCTTTGCCACCAGGTTTCAAGTACCCCTTGCCGGGAAAACGCTCAGGGTGAATTCCGGTAAACCTGAACCTGACAGGCTTAAAACCATATTTTTCCAGAATTATTTTTGCCGCCCTTTTGTTCCATACAGTAAAATGATCAGAAGGACTGTTTTTAAAAAAAGTTTCAGAAGATTTTCTTCCTGAAATCCCCCTGTAATTCGGGGTGGAAAAACAAAACACCCCTCCCTTTTTTACAATTGAAGAAACCTTTTCCAAAACTTCTTGAAGGTTTTCAAAATGTTCTATTACATACCACATGGAGACCACATCGAATTTATCCCCGGATCCCAGGAGGTTAAGGTTCAAATCAGGAAAAACCGAAGAAACTGCAGGAATTCCCAACCGGCATGATACATATTTACAGGCTTCTTCCGAAATATCCGTTCCGAAAGGAACAAATCCCTTTTCTTTGGCAGCCTCGAGAAAGGGACCGTAGGCACAGCCAATATCCAACAAAACAGGAGTGCCGGTTTTTATGATTTTCCTTATCTCGGAACACCTTTCAAACCCGGCCTTTTTAATTGCTTGAAAATCCTCCAAATAAGATTTCCCGTACTGGGCTTGGTACTGGGAAAAAAAATATTCTTCCCCGTAATCCATTTTACTGCCAAAAAAAACTTCCTGAAAAACCAGACTGCATTCCGGACAACGGCGGAAAGTCCGTTCCGGAAACCGGTGAATAACAGGAGAAAGACGGCCGCAAACAGGACAAAGTCTTATGGCTCCGGTATCCATTTTTCTTACAAAACCTGCAAGGGTTTCTGGTTTATCTTTTGCACCACAACCTGAAACTTTTCTATTGTTATCAGAAAAAGCCCCCGCCCCATTAAGTAACAACCCCGGATTTTTTTTGATTTTTACCAGGACTTTTTCCGGAAGTTTTAATGAAGGCAATGTAAAAAAGCCCTCCCCCCTTCCAAGCTTTTTATGCAGCCTTCCGGGAGAAACGAGAATGACCTTTGCTCCGGCAGCCCGGGCCTCCAAAGCCGTTAAGCCGTAATAGGTTATTACCAAATCATATTTATAGAGTTCTTCTTTGAGGTTTTCCCGGTAACCGGTAATTTCAAGGTTTCCGGGTTTACATAGGTTTTCCGGGCTGCCGGAAATTAGTGCAGTAACCCTGCTTTCCGTAAACAAAGCTGCAGTTTTTACAGCAGCCTTTAAGGCAGCATTTTTAAACTTTTCTCCCCGGATTACCAACAAAATTTCTTTAAGGTTTAAATTTTTTTCTTTTCTGTTTACAGGAAGGCTTAAAAAGCCCGGATAATAAAGGTTAAAATTCTTATCCAAAGTTTTTCCAGAGGGTATTATATCAAGAACATAGTCAAATGTTTTTCTCCCTTCCCCGCCCTCGTCAATTGCCAGAACCGTGTATTTTTCCAAAAGTTTTACATATTTTCCGGATGTTTTAAAATTATCCAGTACAACTAAATCCCAATTATAAAGGTTCAAATCAGATGTCACCCTGTTTACAGGCAATGAATTCTCTTTTAATATTTCTTCCAAATCGAATCCACATCCCGGTTCATCCTGGTAAATCCATACATCAAAAAATCCCTGATTTGAAACCGCCCTGAATAAGTTTAAGCACCGCGTAATATGGCCGGTTCCTCTGTTTCTGACGGTAGAAGGGAAAATAAGAATTTTCTTCATAAAACAATTCCTTAAAATAACCCCGTATTATCTGAAAGCCCTGACGATTAGGGAAGAAGAAGGGGGTCGCCGCAAAAAAAACTGCTCTTTTTTTAAAAAATCAGAGGGAAGATTCCGGGATTTTTCCAAAACAAGTTTATAATCTTCCAAGGTATCCACAGTCGTCCTCAATTCCGGCTTTCTCCATTTTAAAGGAGCCTTTTCCATAAGAAAGTTAAAATTTTCAGGATGATTGTATATTGCCGGTCCCACATGTTCCCGGTCATAAGGCAGGTTTGTCAGTTTCTCTGCCTCTAAAAGGGCTTCGGCCCGGAATACCTCGATTCCAGAACCATGGGGCAGACTGGAAAAAGTAAAATAGTCCAGTCCTTTTTTTTTGATTTTTTTTATGGAAGGACTCCCGCTTTCGTAAAATAAAAACGGATTGTCACCGGTTGCCCGCAACACATATCCGGGATTAAATTTGCGGATTACTCCGCAAAATCTTTTAAGAACATCTTCCTTTTCCCCGGGAAAAATCTCAAATCCGGCTTCTTTTGCCAAGGGAAGAAAATCCTTGTAAGAGTCTTCATCGCAGGCCAAAACATGGATATCCCCGGGAATATTCTTTACCGCCCTCAAAGTCCATGCCAAAAGAGGCATTTCCCCCAAAAGCTTTAAAGCTTTACCGGGAAGCCGGCTGGATCCCATTCTTGCCTGAACAACACAGCAAACCTCCATACTATTCAGACTCCCAATCTTGAATTACAGACTTTGCATCTTGTTTAAACTTGGAACCATTGTCACGGACCCACTTCTTTATTTTAATATACTCAGCCCAACTTTCAGATGTTCGTTTTCCGGACTTAAAAATAAAAGGGAAAACTCCCATAAATGGAATGTCAATTTTATTTTTCCTGTACACCGGAGCAAGATTCTTTAAATAAAACCTTGAGTAATCAGTATTTTTTACTATTACTTCACCCTCTGTCTGATTTTGGTAGGTGACTTTAAAGACTGTAGAAATTACATTCTGATACCCCCACATGGCACACCGGAAACCAAAATCCAAATTCTGCCAATAGGGATCCGAAAACTCTATGTCAAATCCCCCTACCGACATGAATTCTTTTTTGTTATAAATTCCGGCAAAATCCCAGGGGTAGATGGTAGGGGATAAATCCCTGACATATTTTTCAGGATTAATTACCAGGTTCTTGTTTTCTATTACAGGAACCATTTTACAGGGCATTGTTTCCATTTTAGTCGTCATAAAAAGAGGGGAAATCGAAACAAATTTTTTTTCTATGGAATTTTGCAGGACAGAATCCGAAAGGGAATTTTTTACAAGTTTCATATCATTCCACAGAACAAGAACCTGGTTATAAGTAGACTCTCCTATTCCTATATTTATCATTCCTCCGGTTGTTTCCGGCTGGTTCAGAAGGGCAAATTTAACCGAAGGATACCGGACGGAAAGACTCTCCAATTCGTAGGAATAACCTGTGGTTTCAAAAGATATTACAGAGGTCAACCCAAGGGATTCCAGGTAAGAAAAATAAGCACTCCGGTAGTACTTTCCGCCACGGTTTAAAAGAACGACAGAAATAGGAAGGGATTTGTGGTTTACAGGTTCCGTTCCTCCAAGGATAGTTACATCGGAATTTCTAGAATTAAAAGTTGAATGTATAATACTCATCGCATTCACCGCATAATGAAGAATAGTTTTCTGTAATGTGTTTTTCGTATTCCTTCAATCCATTACTCCAAATTTTTTCCAAGGGTTCTGAAAAAACATTTCCAAAAGAGTTATTTTTATTAAGGCATTCCCTGCAGGGGACCACAGTCCCGTCAAGTAAAATAACCATATCACGCTTTAAGTGCCAGCATGGAAATCTTATTAAAGGGGATAAATCGGCAGGTTTTCTGTCAGGGAGATTATTACAAAAATTGTCATATTTTTGGATTAAAACACGGCCGGCTTTTTCTTTCCAGAATTTATAAAAACTTTCCAGGTTTTCTTCATTTTCGTTTACCCTTACAAACTGGGGGTAAAAGGCTTCCGGAAAATTTTCAGACAGCCTGCCGGCAAACTCCAGAACTTCGGCAAAATTTCCCTGTGGATGAAGAATCTTGTAAAATTCTTCATTTGTTCCGTCCAGGGATAAAATCCATTCCACCGGATTCCTGCCGTTTTCCCTGGGAACAGCCTTTTGACATACATTTTTAATTTCCTCTATTGTACCGGGTTTCCAACCGTATCCAGATGTCTCCATGCAAACACTTAACGACGGATAAGAAAGAATTTTTTCCACTATTTTTGCTATATCAGGATTTAATGCCGGCTCACCCCACAATGACGGGGAAACAACCGCAGAACCGGAAAATTCATAAATCCTGTCTATAAGCCCGGCCGCCTGCTGGTAACTCATAAACTTGTTTTTTTCGTACAGTACTGACGATGGATATGGACAATAAAGACAATTATTAACGCACTCCGAAGCAACCTGAATATAATAGAATTCCGGAAAACCCCTCAAAATCAAGGGATTTTTTTCAAGAAGCTCCGGAATGAATTCAAATAATGGCCGGGAAGAGCTGTCCTTAATCATAGCCAATAACTTTCTGCAAAGCTCAAAACCGTTTTTTGTACAGGAATTAAGGTATACCCTTAAACTTCTTTGATCGTGGGGTGCAATTTCAGTTTCAATATCAAAAGAATTAATATCCTTTTTCATCACATTAAAAAGAAAACCTTTTCCGGGAGAAGTTTTGTCATTTTTGGCAATTTCTTTTATAGAAGGCAGAATTCCGGTGGCTGCCACCACAGGAAAAAGCCCCCCCGGATAACCGTCTGCAAAGGTATATTCTGCAAAATATTCACTGTGGATTTTCCATAATTTTTCGGCAGCCCGTTTTTCCACAAAGGGAGTTCCAGCTTCCATAAGCCAGCAATGATCAGTACCGGAGGCTTTGGCAGAAATAAAATCTGCAAGATTTTCCACTGTCCAATCTTTTAATGTAAAAAACTGTTCCTTTCCGGCAGATTTATACCCCTGTGGTTTTTCCCCTGGAGAAACTACAACAACAGAATCCACAAAAGGAAAATTCCATGCTTCTTCCAACTGGCACTGGAAGAAATTTTTTCCACCTGTTCCTTCTCCAATTGGAAGGAGACTGAACCTGCTTATATTACCGTAAATTATGACTATTGATTTCATACCGGTTTATGTATCGGCAGAACCCATTCCAAAGTTTATTACTTGAGGAACGGTTTTTTTTCTGGTAGTATAAGGTAATGATGGACAAGAAAAGCCTTACGGTAACGGAAATAACGGGTTTCATAAAGACAATTCTGGAAGAATCATTTACAGAAGTAAGAGTTACCGGGGAAATTTCCAATTTCCGCCCTTCCAGCACAGGACACTGGTATTTTACCATGAAAGATAAGGATGCCGCCATAAGTGCCGTGATGTTCAAAAACCGGATAAACGGAATAAAATTTACTCCAAAAGACGGGGAAAAGGTCACGGTGGAAGGAAGCCTTTCTGTTTATCCCCAAAGGGGATCTTACCAGATTATCTGCGAAAAAATTGAACCTGCAGGGGAAGGTGACATTCTTGCCCGGCTGGAGGAATTAAAGCAAAAGCTTTACAAAGAAGGCCTTTTTGACGAAAACCGGAAACGCCCCCTGCCCCTTTATCCCGAAACCATTGCAGTAATAACCAGTCCCACGGGGGCTGCCATAAGGGATATTTTACAAATAACAAGGCGTAGGAATCCTTCTGTTTCCGTAAACATCCTGCCTTCAAAAGTCCAGGGGGAAGATGCCCCGGAAGATTTAATACGGCAGCTTAAAACAGCCAATAAATTCAAACTGGGGGAAGTAATAATAATAGGCAGAGGTGGAGGCTCATTGGAAGATCTCCTTCCCTTTTCTGACGAAAACCTGGTAAGAGCCATCGCATCATCAGAAATCCCGGTAGTTAGTGCAGTGGGGCATGAAATAGACTGGGCACTCAGCGATTTTGCCGCCGACAAACGGGCTCCCACCCCCTCCGCAGCAGCAGAGATAACTGTACCGGAAAAATCCCGTATAGATGCCCTGGTAAATGACCTGGAAAAGAATCTTTTGGACGAGATAACCAACCGAATAGAAAAAATAAAATTAAAGGCAGCCCAGTTCAAAATTGAAAACATAGAAAACAGGTTTTACAAAATTTTACAGCCATTTCTCCTGCGTTTTGACGACCTGAAAGAAAACCTGTTTTCAACCATGGTTTCTAAAGTGGAATTATACCGCCAAGAGGCAAGAATATTAAGGACAAAACTGGAGGAAAGGAATCCCTTGGAAATATTAAAGCGTGGGTTCAGTATAGTGCGGGACAAAGAAACCGGAAAAATCCTCCGTTTCCGGAATGACATATCAGGAGGACAAAAACTCTCGATTCTTAATTCGGAAGCAACTTACACGGCTGTAGTGGAGTCCATAGAAAATAAAAGTCCGGTTACGGACAACAGTCTTTAATCCATGGAGGTGGAATATGAAAGATTTTGAGAAAAGACTGGCAAGACTGGAAGAGCTGTCAGAAACCATAAACAATCAGGATTTGCCCCTTGAGGATGCCTTGGGAATTTTTGAAGAAGGTATAAAACTGGCAAAAAATCTTGAAAAAGATTTGGAAAAACTTGAGGGCCGGGTAAGAATTTTAATGAACCAGCCGGAGGAAAAAACGGAAAAACCGGAACTGGATTTATTTAATCTTAACGGAGAAGAGGAATAAAGAATGAACCGATTTGCCCCTGTAAAAGAGCTTCCAGGAGATACTGCAGGAAAAATTGCTGCAGGGGAAGTTATAGACAGACCCAATGCTGTTGTCAGGGAGCTTATAGACAACTCCCTTGATGCCGGGGCCACTGAAATTTCCCTGGAAATTCAGGAGGGAGGCAGTAAAAAAATCCGTATATGTGATAACGGTGCCGGTATGACAAGGGAAGACCTGGAAATATGCTGGAAACCCCATACTACCAGTAAAATTTCCCGGGCAGAAGACCTTTTGAACATATCAACACTGGGATTCAGGGGGGAAGCCCTTTCTTCAATCTGTGCTGTAAGCACGATGAAAATAACTTCCGTAAGAAATAATGAAGAAAATGCAGCAGAGGGAAATGGAACCTCCGCTGCCTGGAATTTGGAAACTTCATTTTCCTGGAAAAATTCCGGAAAGGAAAATTCCGCTCCAATGGAAGTGATAAACTACAAAATTTCACCGGGTAGACTTGAAAAGGGTACCATAATAGAAATCAGAGGCTTGTTTGATAACTTTCCTGCAAGAAAGGCTTTTTTAAAAAAACCGGGTGCCGAAACCCTTCTTTGCCGCCAGACCTTTCAGGAGAAAGCCCTTGCATGGCCCCAGGTAGCATTCAGCCTTACAACGGATAATAAACTCAGATATCTGTATCCGGGAAAACAGAGCCTTTTGGAAAGAACACTTTCCGTAACAGAGCCTGTAGAACCAGCCTCATTTTTTAAAGAAATTTCAGAAACCGGTGACGGTTTTTGCTTTAAAATAATTCTTGGCACAAGAGAAGTAGTCAGGAAAGATAAAAAAGACATGATGATTTTTGTAAACGGAAGAAGGATTTTTGACTACGGGCTAATCCAAGCCATGGATTACGGGGCAGAGGGTTTTTTCCCCAACGGAAGCCACCCCTTTGCCTATCTGTTTCTTGAAATAAATCCAAAGTATGTTGATTTCAACATACACCCGGCAAAAAAAGAAATACGGATCAGGAATAAAGGTGAAATCCACCACGAAATTTCTTCTGCTGTAAGGGATTTTTATAAAAATCTTACACTTTCAAATTTATTCCCGCAAAAAAACGGAACAGAAAAAGAAGGCTCACCGGATTCCGGAATCATTTCAATATACGGAAAATCTGCAGGAAATTTTCCTGACTTTGAAACCAAGGTGGATTCAAAAGAAAACATTTTTCCTGAAATCCGCAATGAAATTGAACACGGGGATAACCTCCGGGAACGCATTTCTCCAACCCTTGAGTATTCACCTGCCACGGAAATGCAGTTTCAAAACCCAAAAGCAACAGATTCCATGGAAATATCCGGAGCAAATCCCGGGAATCTAAAAACTGAAACAGGCCTTGATTTCAGGTACATAGGACAGGTTTTTAATCTTTTTTTAGTTGCCGAGTATAAGGGGAAACTTTACCTCATAGACCAACACGCAGCCCATGAAAGAATACTCTACGACCAGCTTCTTAAAACATCGGGAACCTGCCAGGAGCTTTTAATTCCATACATTATAGAAACTGAAACTGAAAAGGAAGACAGGTACCTGGAAAATTCCGAAAAAGAACTGAAAGCTGCCGGATTCGACATAGCCCGGGAAGGAAAGGGAAAATGGTGCATAAACGGGGTTCCGGTAAGATGGAAAGGCTCTGTTGAGGATTTAAAGCATGATTTACTCCATAAAGATCCGGACAGTGAAACCCTTCTTAAAAGTATCCTGGCAAGAACAGCTTGCCGGCAGGCAGTAAAAAAGGGAGATCCGCTGGATTATGAAACCGCCAGGGGAATAGTAGAAAAAACTTTTAAATTACCCCATCCTTTCTGCCCCCACGGAAGACCTGTTTGGATTGAATTCTCGCCGGAGAAGTTAACAGAACTTGTTTCCAGAACCTGATTCTTTTTTACTTTTGCACCAGTTGCCCAAATTTAAAAATGATGATAGTTTTATCGTATTATGAAAACAGAACTTATACGGAATATACTCTCTCTGAAGGCAGAAAACCAGCCGGTGGAATTATCCGGATGGGTAAGAACAAAAAGGGATTCAAAGAATCTGGTTTTTTTACAAGTTAATGACGGATCCTGTTTTTCTTCAATACAGCTTACTTTTGACCGTGAAAAGGGAATAAGCCCGGAAACGGAAGATACACTGAAAAAAATTACCACAGGAACCTCGGTTGTTGCCAAGGGAATCCTTACTGTTTCCCCGGGGAAAGGGCAGGCAGTGGAGGTCCTGACTGAAAACATAAAGATTCTAGGCGAAGCCCCGGCAGAAACCTACCCACTTCAAAAGAAAAACCACACCTTCGAGTTTCTGAGGGAAAATGCCCATTTAAGGGCAAGAACAAACACTTTCGGGGCAGTTGCCAGGATTCGAAGTCAAATGGCTTATGCCCTCCATACCTTTTTCCAGGAACAGGGATTCCAGTATGTTCATACGCCTATTATTACCACCAGCGATGCGGAAGGAGCGGGGGAAATGTTCCAGGTTACAACCTTGGATCTAAAGGCTCTTGCAGAAAAGGCTGTTTCAGCAGGAAATAAGGGTATGCAGCCGGAAAAGGCAGCTTCTTTGATAGACTATTCCAAGGACTTTTTCGGCAAACCGGCAAATTTAACAGTATCCGGGCAGCTTGAAGCCGAGACCTACGCCACTGCCCTTTCCAGGGTTTACACCTTTGGCCCGACCTTTAGGGCAGAAAATTCAAACACAACAAGACACCTGGCGGAATTCTGGATGTGCGAACCGGAAATGGCCTTTTATGATTTGAAAGACAACATGGATACAGCAGAAGCCTTTGTAAAACACCTGTTAAACTGGGCTTTAACAAAGTGCCGGGAAGACATGGAATTTTTTGACCAGCGTATTCAAAAAGGATTAATTGAAACATTGACAAATGTGGTAAACTCAGAGTTCATCCGGATTACCTATACAGACGCCGTTAAAGAACTGGAAAAACATAACGGTAATTTTGAGTTTAAAGCTTACTGGGGCTGTGACTTACAGAGTGAACATGAGAGATACCTTACGGAGCAGATTTTTAAGAAACCGGTTATCGTAACAGACTATCCGAAAGAAATTAAAGCATTTTATATGAAGCTTAACGAAGACGGGAAAACAGTTAGAGCCATGGATGTACTTGTCCCGGGTTTGGGAGAAATCATCGGAGGTTCCCAAAGAGAGGAAAGTTACGATAAACTTTTATCACGTATAACAGAACTTGGATTAAAACCGGAAGATTACTGGTGGTATCTGGATTTGAGAAAGTTCGGTTCTGTACCTCACTCAGGGTTCGGTCTGGGTTTTGAAAGATTACTGCTGTATGTAACCGGTATGTCAAATATAAGGGATGTAATCCCATACCCCAGGGCGCCGAAATTGGCTGACTTTTAAATTTCAACATTGAATTGCCTTCTGGTTTTTTCTGTACTTTGTAGTTAAGATTTTCTACCGAAGCCCTGGGCTGTTAACCCCAGGGCAGGGCTCAGGTTGTAACGGCAACTTTTTGTTCTGTGATTATGAAAGCGCTACAGACTCCCGGTTCATTCTTTAAAGCCACAAGGCAGGAGAAAAAAATGAAAAAGAAAATATTTATAACGATTGGAATAATTTCCGGCTTACTTATTCTTTTTTTCTCAAGTGTTAAAATATACGGTTTATATGTTGACAGGACTCTGACATACCATAACACAGACTTAACTTCCTACTTTTCCGGGCCGGTTCTGTCCGGACTATCTTACGTTCCCGAATCAGAACCTCCTGAAATAAATGCCCTGTCCGCAATTGTAATAGATGAGTGTACCGGAAAAATACTGTATGAGAAAGAACCAGACCGTCCTATACCCCCTGCTTCAATAACCAAAATTGCAGCCATGTACACCGCAATGGAAGAACTGAAAAAACAAGGTATTCCCCTTGACCAAAGTTACGAAATCCCGGAAGAAGCATGGGCTGCAAATCTGGACAGAAGAGCCTCAAAAGTTTATATGGGCGAAGGCCAAAGAATTACTATAAGGCAACTTTTACAGGCCATGGCATGTCCTTCCGGGAATGATGCAGCCATAGCCCTGGCTATAATACTTGCAGGGTCAGAAAATAATTTTTGCCGGCTTATGAACAAACATATGAAAGAACTCAATCTTTCTGATACTTTTTTTTGCGATACATCCGGATTATCATCAGGTAATATTTCAACCGCCCGTGATCTTGCCATACTTTCAAAAACATATATAAATAAATATCCGGAAAACTTAAAGGAATTCCATTCCTTGAAGGAATTTAAATATCCTGTAGCAAGAAATCTATATCCTTATCCCGACTCCGACAAAGAAATCCCGGGAGTAACACAAAGCTTTTCCTGCACAAATACTCTTCTTAAAACCCTTTCAGGCTGTGACGGATTAAAAACCGGATATATCGACGAATCAGGATACAACCTTTCCCTGACCTGCGAAAGAAACGGCAGCAGATTCATCTCCGTAACCTTGGGAGGTTCTGGAAATACAACCCTGGAGGGAACCAGGAACAGGGCAAAAGACGGAACGGAGATTATGGAATGGGCTTTTACCAATTTCAGAACACTCCAGGCTGAGCCGGCAAATCCATACCCTGTAAAACTGTGGGGTGCCCCCCTTAAATACGGGACAAGGGTATTGCTTTCAGAAAAATATAAACCCCAGCTTACCGTCCCGGCAGAAGCATCGGAAATACAGAGAGAAATTGAATTGCCTGAATTTATCCAGGCCCCGGTAAAGGCAGGAACCGAAGTAGGCATGGTTATCTACAGATCAGAAGACAATATACTTGGTGAAATCCCCCTTACAGTAAAAGAAGATATTCCCCAAGGCTCGTGGTTTAAACGTTTTATTGATTATATGGCAAAATAAAAAAGCTGTCATCTTGTAGTGAAATATATCCCTACAGCAAACATCTCCTTTCCTGTTGCAAAATAAAAAAGCTGTCCCGTCTTGAACACAGGACAGCTTTAACATTAACCCTTCACAGCACCGGCTGCTATACCCTTGATAATATATTTTTGCAATGCAAGATAGAATGCAATAATGGGCAAGGAAGACAGTGTCAAAGAAGCTGTCAAAGGCCCGTACCTTGCAAGGGTCTGCCCTCCACTGAACTTCATCTGGGCAAGCTGTATGGTTCCTTCCTGGATAACAATAAAGGGCAGGAGAAAGTCGTTCCACAGCCACAAGGCATCAATAACTGCAATTGTTGCTATGATTGTCTTTAACAGCGGAATAACTATGTTAAAGAAAATATACCACTCGCCGGCTCCGTCAATAGAAGCCGATTCCTCCAATTCCTTTGGTACACTCTTAACAAAACCATGAAACATAAATATTGCCGTTGGGCAACCCAAGCCCCAATACATAGGTACAATCCCCGGCACAGACATCAGATTCAGGTTCTTTGAGAGAACAGCAATAGGCACCATAATAATCTGAAAAGGTATTACCAAAGCAAAGGCAAAAAAACCGTATAAAATCCATGAAATTTTATTATCAGTTCTTGCCAGCCTGTAAGCTGCCAAAGAAGAAGTAAGAATTATACCCAAAAGCCCGAAAACTGTTATAAACAAAGTCTTTAAAAAGGCAACAGGGAAATTCATCTCACTCCAGGCTTTTCCGTAGTTTTCAAAAGTAAAATTCTTTGGAAAACCAATTGGGTTGAGAATAATTTCTGAATCAGGTTTAAACGAGTTTACGATAACAAAAATAAAGGGATAAAAGAAAAATACCGCAAACACAATCAAAAACGTCGTCAGACAAACTGTAAAAAAATGTGAAGGTGCAAAAGGCTTTCTTGAATCGGAACTCATTGTTCAACCTCCTTTCTCTTCATCAGGAACAGTTGCAATCCGGTAACGGCAAAAATCACAACAAACAAAAGCATAGCCTTTGCCGTAGCCAGTCCGGCCTGTTTCTGGGCGAATGCATCAAAGTAAATATCGTATACATAAGGTATCGTTCCAGTACTCCGTCCTGTAGGTCCAATAATAGCATACATAAGATCAAAGGTCTTTAAGGCATTTGCAATAGACAAGAAAAGGGATATAGTCACCGCCGGTAAAATCAAAGGCAAAGTTATATATTTAAACTGCTGCCACATTGTAACACCGTCAATATAAGCCGCCTCAATTACATCGGTGGGAATATTCTGCAATCCGGCCAGATAAACTATCATGTAATATCCACATCCCTGCCAAACAGCAATCAATACCAACAGCCATGGAGTCTTTTTAGGATCTGAAAGCCATAAATCAATACCAGTAATTTTAGGCAGTAATATTGAGAAAATGGAAGACCATATCAGGGCAACAATAATCATTGACAAAACATTTGGCAAAAAGAATATTGTACGCAGTATTTTATTTCCCTTAATACCGGTATCAAGGGCAAGGGCAAGCAAAAAGGCCAGCACATTTATACCTATTACAGAAAAGAAAGCAAAGAAAATCGTAAATCCGATTACACCCATCCTGAAAGCCTTTTCTACCCATGTATCGGAAATAAAACAGGAAACCTTGTAGTACCTGATTAAATCATCTGCAATATTTTCAATAACCGCAGTACTTGAATCTGATAAGGACGCGGATTCTGCCAAGTCAGAAACATATCCGTCAATCACACCAAGATTATCAGAAATAACAGCCTCCTTCACGTTCCGCAAAAACACATCCCTCATGGAAATAGTAAAGGTTCCGGCAGAACTTTCAGGCAGTTCACGTATAGCCCGTTTTACGGCGGTTATGGAATACTCTGTATTAAAAACATAATTTCCGGCTTTTTTTTCTACCGGTTCAAATGTATAGTAATAATTAAATTCGGAAACCTGTTCTGGTGTCAGCTTTGGCTTTATCAGTTTTTCGTAGTCATCGGCAGGAATCCTTATAGGCAGATTATCACTATCCTTATTATGATAAACCATATCAATAAATCTGGGATAAAAGTCATTCTTTACCTTTCCGGTAAATATATCAATATAATTTTTTAATCCCACCGGCTTATTGTTTGCAGGATAATAATCAACCTTATTCATAATGAATGTAAGCTTCATTGTCTCAAAACCGGAAAGGTTTTTCCTGGTCCATTGATCAGAAGAAGCATCATAAGTGTAGAATTTCTTGAGATATTCCTTATCCTTATCTTTTTTAAGTTTATCCATTAAGTCAGTTTCAAATTCCTGATTACTGATTATATTGGGAACCCTAGGTGTCAAACCATCCCAGTTAGTAAGGGATACAAAGAAACCGTTCAAAAATGGATAGATAAAAAACAACAGATAAAGGACAAGACAGGGCAGAATGAATGACACAAAATACCATATCTTTTTTGATTTTGGTTGAACCATTGTTTTCTCCGTAAAAAAAACCGGATAACCGAAGAAATCTTCTGCTATCCGGTTCTAAGATTTCCGCAAAAAGCGGAATTTTCACAAACTAAACAGCAACTTATTTAGTCGCAGCAGCCCACTGGGAATCAATATCAGCAATTACCTGACTTGCTGTCTTTGACTTGAGCATATACTGCTGGGCACCGTTTTTGCAGGCATCTTCAAATACAACAGTAGGATACTGTGAGAACAGCCATGGCAGAGAACCTTTTTCTCCAACAGATGCCATCATGTCATCATAGGGTCCACCCAATGAAGATACATCAGCTCCCTTGAATGAAAGGGTAAGCTTGTAGTTTTCAACCCAGAGTTTCTGTCCTTTTTCTGAAGAAAGCCAGTCAAGGAATGCCATTGCAGCAGCCTTTTCCTCTTCAGAAGCCTGTGCAGAAATACCGAAGCATGAATCAACATCAGCATAGAGCTTGTTCTTTGCAGGGTCATTGAATACAGGGAAAGGAATAAATCCGGCATTCAAATCAGGATTTACCTTCATTGCATCGATGTAACCCCAAAGTCCCTGAACCATCATTGCAGCTTCGCCTGTTCCGAATGATCTCTGCTGTGCAGCACCGTCCATTTCGGCGGCATTGGAGTTCATATTTGCCCCGTAAAAGTCGAGGATTGAGAACAGCCTGTTTGTATCAACACAGCCGTAAGACAGGTCTCCGGAATTCATACCGGCAATAAAGTCATCATATGAACATACATCCTGAAGAAGGGCTGTATGAACCATTGTTATAAAATGACCAACTGACCAGTTTTCTTTGAGAAGGGCGGCAAAAGGAACGATCCCTGCGGCCTGGAGTTCTTCGCAAACAACTTCCAGTTCGTCATAGGTTTCCGGTGGCTCAAGTCCCAAATCAGCAAAAATATCTTTGTTGTAGATAATTCCGATTCCGGCAAAATCCATAGGAAGGGCGTAAGGTTTTCCGTCGTATGTTACAGCCGGAAGAGAACTGTCTACTACTTTTGAGATAACTTCTGTACCGGAAAGGTCAACAAGGTAACCTTTTGAAGCATATTCCTGAACACGTGCATAGGACTGCATCTGCATAATGGCAGGAAGCTCTCCCTGGGAAGCACGGGTTGACATTGCAGAATCTGCATCATTGGGAATTACCAGGAGCTTAACAGAGATATTAGGATTATCTTTCTGGAATTCATTTACCAAGAGTTTAAGACCGTCCTGATTCTCCTGCTTATAGTAATAAAGCTCAATTTCTGTCTTTGCAGGACCGCAGGATGTAAGAACAACAGCTGCAGTAAGCAAAGCCAATAAGATTTTCTTCATAAAATATCCTCCTGTCTATGAAGATCTGTACGTTTATGAAATGCTATACCCACATCATAAGGTTGTCAAGTTTTTTTCAAATATCCGTAAAATTTTATTTTCTGTTGTACCTTTATTATTTGGACATTTATAATATTTTTAATTTGTCAGGATTTTGATAAAATCTCCATTAATTCCAGTCTTGCAATTTTTCCCGGGTTACTTTGTCCGCTTCCAGTATAATTTTTGGTAATACTAAAATCCCCTGCCAAGGAGACAGGCCGGTCTTTAAAAACCAGAATTCTGTCGGCAACGGAGAGAGCCTCTTCAATAGAGTGGGTCACAAAAATAACTGTTGCCGATTTTTTTTCTACAAGATTCCGCAAATTCCCATAAAATTCATTCTTTTTTTCCTGATCCTGGGATTTACAGGGTTCGTCCAAAAGAATAAGCGGAAGTAAGCCATTATGGCTGCAAAATCCGGCATAGGCAAGTGCACGGGCAATAGAAACCCTTCCCTTTTCTCCCCCTGAAATTTCACAGGGAAACCGGTCTCTTAGTCCGTAAAGACTATTTTCCTTCAGCAACAGTCCCGCAAGTTCCAGCCTTTTCTTTTTACCATAAAACCTTCTGAGAGGGAGGGCCACATTTTCAATAACACTGAGCCAGGGAAAAAGTCTAGGTTCCTGAAAAACACAGGACACAAAGGGGGAAAAAGAATTAAAATCGCAGCTTACATTAAACTTTTTTGAATCCGGGAAAGCCAAAAATGAAAGAAATGTTGTTTTTCCTGTTCCGGAAGGTGCAAGAATGGCAGTTATGGATTTTGTTTTAACCTTAAGTGAAAACCCGTCAAAAACCGGATTATCTTCCATATTTCCATAGAAAATTTTCAGATTCTTTATTTCCATTTCCTCTTTTTCAAAAATAGCCACTTTTATGTTCCTCTGTGCAGGTCATTTTTTTAGCCCGGCTTATCCGGGAAAAACATATTTTTCCGGCTTAAATCTTTTAATCAATACCGAAAAAAGCCCGGCAGTAATCCAACAGAAAACCACCACGGCCAATGCTGAAGAAAACACACCGGAAATATCTATCTGATTTTTTGATTCTACAAGGGATGCACCCAACCCCCTGCCGGGAATACTTATCACCTCACCGGCAACTACAACCTTCCATACTATTCCTAAAGATGTATTTGCGGCATTTAAAAAAGGCAGGGTAATGTAAGGAATATAAACCTTAAAAAGTCTGGAAAAACCATTTAATCGGAATTCCCTGCACACCTCCACCATGTTTAACGGAAATTTATCCAAGGCCCCAATAATGGCTTCGGTTATAACAGGAAAACTCATAAGAAAACCTGCAAAAACCGGAACAAAACCGGCTCCAAACCAGAAAACGGACAAAAGTATCAAGGCGATAACAGGTGTGGATTTAATCACATTAAGAAAAAAGGAAAAAAAATCCCGCCAAAAAGGATACAGCCCCCACCACAGGCCGGCAATAAATGCAAAAAAGGCTGAAATTAAAAACGCGGAAAAGCATCTCAAAAAAGAAAACCCGCAATCACTCCAAAAATCACTGGAAAAAACCATTACAAAAAAATCCCTTAACACCCGTAACGGTGAAGGCAGAATAAGGGCCGAATCATCAAAACAGGAAAGGAGATACCACACTAGAAGGAAGAAAAGCCCTCCTGAAATTTTAACAATGATTTTTTTGTAAAATCCGGATTCTTTTTTGGCAACATCTTCCTGTCCCTTGTCAACAGAACCTGTTTCAGAACCGGATGTAAAAATCTTCACCGGGTACACCTCCCCCTATGGACTCAGGGGCAAAAGAATGGAAAAGCCCCAATAGATAATCAATACTTTGCTTTCCTTCAATACCGGCTGGATATTCTCCTGAAGGAATGTGGACCAAATTAGCTTTTGGAATTGCCTTTTCAGCTACCGCTTTAGTAAGTCCCAATCCTAGAGTTTCAGCTTTCTCGGCAGCTTTCCCCGGATTATCCAAAGTCCATGCCAAGGATTCCTCCCACACTTTTATAAAACCGGCGATTAAAGATTTATTTTCTTTCACAAAATCCCCCCTAAAAACAATCACTGTCATCGGGTAATTTTCAAATCCGGAAGCATGTGAATAAAGCTGTCCGACAGAAAAAGGAATTCTAGAACCATCAACCTTTTCCAATGCAAGTGTTGTAAAGGGTTCGGGAAGAAGTGCCGTCTTTAAAAGCCCGCCAGCCATGGCAGGGACAATTTCAGAAGGAGCCAGGGAATAATCTGTCTCAACGGAATCATTTTTAATACCGTTTTTTAACAGCAGATACTTAAAAAGATACTCCGGAGTTGCCCCCATTCCACCTATATTGATTTTATTTCCTTCCAGATCTTCAAGAGTATTAATTTCCGGATCGGTAGTAACAACAGATAACATTCCGTTTCCGCAGATTCCCCAGACCTTAACCAGGGAGGGATTTCTGTTATATAGGGTTGCAGCCACATTTACAGGTAGAATACATCCGTCCAAATCCCCCTTTACCAAAAGAGGAATCAGCATATCCGGTGCAGTATAAACACTATAATCCACCGGAACAGGCATTCTGGAAATATATTCATCCGTCATGGCACCGGCAAAAGCCAAAGCAGAAGGCCCCTTTAAAACACCGAAATTGATTTTTTCTCCGGAGTTTTCTTTACCTGAACATGAAATCAGAAAGAGAATGGAAAAAACAAAGCAAAAAAAACGCATTTTAACCTCCTCCGGAGCAAGATTCCGGAAATTCATTTCGTGTTCAGAATATATTATTTACCGGATAAAAAAAAGAGTATCTTTAATCAAAATGATGCTATAATGAATAACATGAAAAACCGGATCTGTTTAACGATTTTTTTTCTGCTTATCCTGATTGGCTGTAGTTTAAAAACCAGGGATGGAACCGATACCAGGGCTTCCGGAAATACCAGGCTGTTGATTTCCTTTACCGGTGATATTATGGCCCATGATGTAAATTTCAGGTTGAAAGACTTTGGAAAAATGTACGAAAATATAAGCCACTTTCTTCTTCAAGATGATTTAAGTTTCGGAAACCTTGAATTTCCTGTAGACGATACACAGCCCTATTCAACCTTTCCGGCTTTCAATGTAAATACACCTTATGTAGAAGCCCTTATCGATGCAGGTTTTGACGTTTTTTCACTGTCAAATAATCATACAATCGATAAGGGAAGCGGTGGAATCGCCAGAACCAACAGTGCCATGAACGCCATAAGGGATAAATATCTTAAAAATATTCCTCCAAGAAACATTATATACAATGGGATAAAAGAAAATTATTTTGACGGCTTTAAAATTTCTGTTTTTTACAAAAACGGCATGAAAATTGCCTTTCTTTCAGTAACGGAACTTTTAAACAATTACAGCAATGCAAGGTTAAAAGTCCAGTACTATGATTACACCGAAACCATGAGGGAGGAATTTGCAGAAAAGATTAAGGCGGTGAAAGAAGAAATCCAGCCGGACTTACTCGTTACTGCCATTCATATTAGCGAACCAGAATATGTGCGGGAAGTAAAGGAATCCAGAAAGGAATACTTCAGGAAACTTGCTGATTGCGGAGCCGACATTATCTGGGCCCATCATCCCCATGTAGCCCAAGAGTGGGAAATATACCAGCTCCGGGACAGAACCGGACAAGCCCTGATAATGTATTCCATGGGAAACTTTATTTCGGGACAGCGTTACAAAGCAAAACTTTCCGACCCCGGAGCTCCCAGGGAATATACAGGGGATTCCCTTATTTTACAGGCTGAAATTGAAAAAACACCGGAGTATTCAGGAATTCATATAAATGTAAACCCTATTTTGATTACGACAAAGGTGGATTACTCATCCGGGGAAATCACCCTGCACCACTTTACAGAGGAATTTATAGAATCCCAGGATGACTTATGGAAACCATACTATAAAGACAGATTCAATTTAATGAAAGACCAGTTTGGAGAACTTTTTCCCTGGGAAAAAATCCAGAACTAAAAAACTTTACTGTTCATACTTATTCCGGCTTTATTACCAAAAGGCGGCTTCCAATTCTCCTGTATTTTTCCTTGAGTTTGCCTTTAACTTGAGTTTTGTAATTATAAAGGTTATAATCACCTTATGTTAAACCCTGCAAACTTACCGGTATACCAGCAAAAAGAAAGAATCCTGGAGATGCTCAAGCTGCACCAGGTTATAGTAATAGAAAGCCCTACCGGATCAGGAAAGACAACCCAACTTCCCCTGATTCTCCATGAGGCAGGATACTCTGAAAACGGGGTAATCGGAGTTACACAGCCGAGAAGAATTGCAGCCCTGTCTGTTACGGAGTATATAAACAAACAGCTTGACTCCACCATAAAAGCAGAAAAGGGAGAACAGAATTCCACAGGACGTCTGGCAGCATACAAAATCCGCTTTGAAGATAATACCGACATTTCTACAAAGATAAAAATAATGACAGACGGAATCCTTCTTCAGGAAATGAAGCTGGATCCCTACCTTTCAAAATATTCTGTAATTATGGTTGACGAAGCCCACGAGAGGAGCCTGAACATAGACTTTATACTGGGACTGTTAAAGAGAGTCCTTCAGGAAAGAAAAGACTTTAAAGTCATAGTCTCTTCTGCAACGATAAATACAGCCTTGTTTTCAATATATTTTGATGACTGTCCGGTAGTTAAGATAGATGCTGTATCTTTCCCCGTTTCGATTATTTATGACGAACCTGAACGGAATATAAAACTAAGGGAAAATCTCAAATCCAAGGAATTTAAAGCAGCAAATTTCAGGAACATAAAACAGAATGCCCAGGAATGGGAGGAAGCCCTTCTTTTTAAGATTAATTCAATCATGGATAGAATAAGCTCGTCAAAAGAAACCGGAGATGTCCTGATTTTTCTTCCCGGCGAAAAACTTATAAAAAATTGCATTGATATGCTATCCACAGCCAGTTTCTCAAAAAAAATTCATCTTGTACCGCTGTACGGAAGACTGGGAAAGGAAGAACAGGAAAAGGTTTTTGACCAACCTCCCTTTGGAAGACGGAAAGTTGTTGTTGCGACAAATATTGCAGAAACGAGCATAACTATAGACGGAATAACCACTGTAATTGATTCCGGACTTGCAAAATTGAACTATTACAATCCTAAAACCTACACTTCCAGTCTTTTGGAAATGCCGGTATCAAAAGCTTCCTGCAACCAACGGAGGGGACGTGCAGGCCGGACAAGGGAAGGTATCTGTTACCGGCTCTACACCAGGGAAGACTTTGAATCCAGACCTCTTTACACTACTGAGGAAATTTACAGGACTGACCTTTCGGAAGTTGTGTTAAGGATGGCAGAACTTGAAATAACTGATTTTGAAAGTTTTGACTTTATCAGCCCTCCAAATAGGGAAGGTCTTAAAGGTGCAGTAAAAACACTGAATCTGCTGGAAGCCCTTACCCCGGAAAACAGGTTGTCCAAAATAGGTGAAATGATGGCACAATTTCCCCTGCTTCCAAGGCAGTCCCGTATGATAGTGGCGGCAATTCTTGAATATCCCCAGGTTATTGAAGAAGTAATTACCGCTGCAGCCTTTTTATCTGCCCAGTCCCCGTTTCTTTTTCCTGACGGGCAGGAAATGGAAGCCAGAAATGCCCACCGTGTATTCAGAGGTCCTGAAGGTGATTTTTATGGTTTTATTATTCTGTTGAAAAAATATACCGAGGCAAGAACAGGCAGACAGGACACTGCAAAATTCTGTAAAAAATATTTTCTTGACGAGAGGGTAATGGCTGAAATCCTGAATATAAAAGAACAGCTGGAAATGATTGTCTCAGAAATGGGAATCCCAATAACCGGAGGCGGTTCCCAGGAAGATTTTTTGTACTGCATTGCAAGGGGAATGCTCCAGTTTGTTTGTGTAAGAGACGGGAAAAATGATTACAGAACCATGACAGCCGAAAAAATCCAGATTCACCCCGGTTCAGGAATGTTCAGGGAGACACCTGACTTTATTGTTGCAGGAGAAATCGTAAAGACTTCAAAAATGTATGCCATGTCGGTTTCCCCGTTAAGCAAAAAGACCATGGAAAAGCTGGCACCTTCCCTTCTCCACGGAGGGCATTCCTTTGAACCTAAAGGAAAGAAAACATTAACAGGAAAAACAAAAGAGTTTCAATCCGTTAATTCCGTTAAAATAGGCAGCCAGGCTTTCCGCATAGAAAAAATCAAGGGAAGAAAAATATTAAAAATACCTTATGAAAAACTCCCGGTCCTGGCAGAAGAACTGGAAAAAAACGAAATTTCCGGTAACCTTCCTCCAAATTTTAAGGATAAATTAACGGGGGAAATTATATGGAAAGGCTATACTCTTTGTTCCGGGGAAAAACTGGCCCACATTTTTCATGTAATTCCATTCATAGGGAAAATATCACTTGATAAAAAAATTCTTCCCAAAGCAAATTACATTTTCCCTAAAGATAAAGATGACATTTTTAAAAGCCTGGATTTACTGCTTTGGGTTTTCCCGATGAAAACCAAAAAGAAACAATTGGGGTTTGCAGGTTTATTTAATGACGGACAGGAAAACTTCTGGTTTAAAATTTCAAGAGACTTTAATACCGTTCTTTATGAAAGCCTGGCCAGTATCAGCCTGATAAATGACAAATGGTCAGAAAGTCTTACCGTAAAAGAAAAAACAAAAATCGGGGAAATCTTTTCCCGTTTAAATTCCTATTACTCCGGTTAGGTTTTACGAATGAAAAGGAATTTTGAACACCAGGCTGTAATTCTTTCTGTAAAAGATACCGGAGGCGGTAACCGGAATGTAATATTTTTCAGCAGGGACGAAGGGGTTCAAAAAGCCTTGCTTTTCGGTGGCCCCAAGAGCAGGCTAAAATCCCTTACTGTTCCCTTTCATTGCGGAAGACTTTGGATTTACCGGGACGGGGTAAAAGGTATTGTCAAGATAACAGATTTTTTCCCGGATAAATTCCACAGCGGTATACGGGAAAATCTCGTAAAGACCATGGCCGCAAGTCTTGCCTTTGAAACGGTTATTACCACCCTGGGAGGCGGCAGCGACTTTGATAAAACTTATTTTCTTCTGGAGGGATTCCTTGACGGGATAGAAATCTCATCAGAAGAAGGAACAAGGTATGCCCTTTTACGGTTTTTATGGAGATACATGAAACTTTTAGGAACCCTCCCATATGTTGACAAATGTTCTGTATGCAACAGCATAAAAAGTACAGACGATAATGAAAAAATGTATTACTATATACTAGAAAATACCTTTGTCTGTCAGGATTGCACAAACTTTAATAATCCTGATGGAATACATTTTGGGGACTATTACATAGCACTTCCGGAACCGGTGTGGAATTTTTTGAACAGTATAAATACAGAAACAATGAAAGCAACTCAAAAACTGAGACTACCTGAAAAAGATTTTGAAATTCTAAAAAAAATTATTTTTTCAATGATTCAGAAAGTATCACCGGCAAAATTAAAAACATTAGTTTCCATTGGCGGTATGCTTTAAAGATAAACAAAAACTAAAACGCGGGGTGGCAATGAGGGCAACAGATATAATTACAAAAAAAAGAAACGGCGAGAAATTAACCGGTGAAGAGATAAATTTTCTGATTAACGGTTATGTAGCACATGAAATTCCGGACTACCAGATTTCGGCCTGGCTTATGGCGGTGTTTTTTAAGGGAATGGACTTTGAAGAAACCGGAATCCTCACCGAGGCTATGCTCCGTTCAGGCTCTGTAATAAATTTACATGGAATTACCCCCTTGGCAGACAAACATTCTACAGGCGGTGTTGGTGATAAAATATCCCTCCCCCTGGCACCGATTGTTGCCAGTCTGGGAGTTTATGTTCCGATGATGAGCGGAAGGGCACTGGGATACACAGGAGGAACATTGGACAAGCTGGACTCCATAGAAGGTTACAAAACCTCCCTTTCTCCAGAAGAATTCAGGAGAATACTGGAGAAGGACGGATACGCAATGACAGGCCAGAGCGAGTCTGTAGTACCGGCGGACAGGCTCCTTTATGCCTTGAGGGATGTTACAGGTACAGTAGAATCAATTCCCCTTATAACAGCCAGTATTCTTTCAAAAAAAATTGCAGAAGGTGCTGAATCCCTGGTTTTTGATGTAAAATGGGGTTCCGGTGCCTTTATGAAAACCAAGGACGCTGCAACTGCCTTGGCGGAATCCCTTTTAGGGACTGCAAAGGCAATGGGCAAAAAAGCCGCAGCCATCATAAGCAATATGAACACGCCTTTAGGATATAAAATCGGAAACTTTCTTGAAATAGAAGAAACATTGGACTGTCTCAGAGGAAAAGGACCGGAAGACGTAATGGAACTTACTTATAACCTGGGAGCCCTCATGCTTCTCCTTTCGGGGAAAACCTCCTCTATTCAGGAAGGGATTGAAAAATGCAGAAAAGCCGTAAACACCGGGGAACCTCTTAACAGGTTTCTAAGGAATGTGGAATCCCAGGGTGGCAACCCGGAGCAGCTCCTTAAACAGGAAGGCAAAATGAGAAGCCCCTGGTGCACAAAAGTTACGGCGGAAAAAACAGGCTGGATTACAGGATACGATGCCCTGAGTTTTGGAAAAGCCGGGGTTTTCCTTGGAGTTGGCCGAAACAAAACAGAAGACAAGGTTTCACCTACAGCAGGAATAATTATGAAGAAAAAGCCCGGGGATTTTGTAAATCAGGGGGAAGAAATTCTTGAAATTTACGGTCAGAATGAGGAATCCCTTAAAGAAGGGGTAAAACAAATAACCGGCGGTATAAATATATCCGGCAAAAAAAACGAACCGGAAAATTTGATTTATAAAATAATTATGTAAAAGGAAAAAACATGAACTGGAAAAAGAGAGATGCAGACAGGGATATAATAAGAGCTATTTCAAAAAAGTACCAGTGTGACATTCTGGTTGCAACAATTTTGGCCAGACGGCAAATCACAAAAAACAGTGAGATTCTTTTTTTTCTTGAAAAAGATCCCCGTTTTTTACACAATCCTTTTTTATTCAAGGAAATGGAAGATGCAGTTGACAGGATTCTACAGGCTGCAGAAGAGAAAGAAAAAGTCCTCATCTTCGGAGACAGGGATGTGGACGGAATAACCAGCACAACCCTTCTTTGCGAAACATTTGAAGATCTGGGAATTGACTATACATGGCGGATACCTGAAGGAGACGAACCTTACGGATTGACCAATCAGGCTGTTGACGAATTTGCTGAAAATTACGGCACTCTGATTGTTACGGTAGACTGTGGAATCACCAATATAGAGGAAATAGAACATGCAGCTGAACTGGGCATCGATGTAATTGTTGTGGATCACCACCAGGCCGGAGAAGAACTTCCCGGAGCGGTGGCAACCTTAGATCCTAAAATTCCAGAAGAAACCTATCCATTTAGAGATTTATCAGGCTGCGGGGTTGCATACAAACTGGCCTGTGCATTGAGATTTGCAGGAACAGAACTTTATAAACAATCAATATGCCTTTTAAACATAAGACCTGTAAACGAAGCCTATGTTGTAGAAGCCGTTAAACTGGTAAATCTAAGGGAAACAGGAAGAATAACGGATACTTTGATTCCGGGAATGGTAAAACCCGAAAGAACACGGGTTATCCCTTTTCTTGAAGGGCAGCAGATTTTCGTCTGGGATGAAGCCCTACAAAAAAAACAATTGCAAAAAATATTCGGTGACTCAATAGAATTAAATGCAATGGATATAAGAAACCAGGTTTCAAAAGTTTTTCCCTTTGTAAAGGATTTAAGCCTTTTAAGAATAAAAGAAATTTCCAAAATTGCAAAATACAGTCCGGAGCCGTTTACCGAAATAGACGGGTTCATGAATATTTTTATTTCATTTGTGTGGGCTACACAAAAAATTTTTACGGACAAAGACAGAAGCAATCTTCAGCTTGTAGCACTTTCAACCCTGGCAGATTTGATGCCCCTCAGGGACGAAAACCGCCTTATGGTAAAACTTGGAATGGAGGAAATCAACAAAAGCCCGAGAAAAGGCTTGGCGGAACTGATGCTTAAACAAAATTTAACCGGAAAAAGAATTTCCAGTGAAGATCTTTCATGGCAGATAACTCCGGTAATAAATTCAACAGGCAGAATGGGATCCCCCGGTACCGCAATAAAACTTTTTACGGATAACGACAGTAAAAACAGGCTTAACTATGCAGATGCAGTTATTGAAATGAACAGGGAAAGAAAACAGACTGCCCAAGACAGCTGGTTACAGATAGAAGACTCGGCAAGAAAATCCCCGACGGACTACAACAATAAACTTGTAGTTGTTATAAGCAAGGAGATAAACCGGGGGGTAACAGGGATCATGGCAAGTAAGGCGGTAAACCTTTTTTCGGTACCATCAATAATTATGGTTTACACACAGGACAATGTAATAGTGGGTTCCATGCGTTCTTTTGGAAATTACGATTTAACCAGTCTCCGGAATCAATGCCAGGATCTGTTTATTGACAATGGAGGGCATGCCTTTGCAGCCGGATTCTCACTTAAAGAAGAAAACCTTCCGGCATTCATCGACAGGTTGAAAGTCATCTCCGAAGACATAACACTTTCGGAAGATGAAGAACAGGGAAACCTTATAGACGGAGAACTTCCAAGAGAATATATGACGCCGGACTTAATGAAAATCCTTGATTTATTTGAGCCTTACGGAATAGAAAATGAACCTCTGGTTTTTGGAGGAAAAAAACTTAAGGTTACCGGTATAGACTTAATGGGAAAAACAGAAAAAAAACATGTCAAACTGACTTTGGATTGCGGTAAATATAAATTTCCGGGAATAATCTGGAACGGCATAGAAAGGGTAAACAGAGACTTTTCTATGAACGATTTTGTTGATGTAATTTTCCAGATTTCCCGCAACAGCTTCAACGGGATGGAAACTGTTCAATTGATAATACAGGATGTGGCCAAAAGTGTGTAAATCAAAAAAAACAATATTTATTTTTCTTATATTATTTTTTGTACCGGTAATTCTTTGCAGTGAAACCTCAATCCTGGAATACAGGGAAGGTAACATTAAAGTGCAGTATCCTGAACAGGTTTATCCGGGAGCCCCACTATATTTTCAGGTAGAATGTAACAGAAAAATCAATAAAGTCACCGGTGTTCTATATGATAACGCAGGCATAAAACTAGGAGGCACCGAAGGTTTTAAAACCAAAAAAAACGGGAAGAAATTTTCCGGTTATATCCCCTTATCAACTTTTACCCCCTTTCCAATACAGGGAACATTGGAACTTAAAATCCTCACCGGAAAAACCGAAAAAACAATATTTATGCCTGTAAAAATTTCCGAAAAAAATTACCCCTCCTACAATCTTTATCTGGATGATAAAAACACAGCTATAATGACAGATACAAGCAAAGAGAAACAGGAACAAAGCAATATACTCTACGACATTATAAACAATGTCTCTTCGGACTTGCCATATGAAACAGGAAATTTTATCAAACCTGTAAATACAGAAAGAATCACCAGCCCTTTCGGACAGCGGAGAGTTTACATATACTCATCAGGTAAAAAATATACCAGCCAGCACTACGGCATTGATTTTGGAGTACCCAAGGGTACCCCTGTACATGCTGCAGGAAGTGGGAAGGTTGTATTTGCCGACTACAGAGTCCTTACAGGGTGGTCTGTGATAATCGAGCATTCACCGGGATTGTACAGCCTTTATTACCATATGGATTCATTAAGGGCTGTTCCGGGAGAAACAGTGGAAAAGGATGAGGAAATAGGATTTTCCGGGTCCACAGGCCTTTCCACCGGACCCCATCTCCATTGGGAAATAAGATGCAAAGGACAGGCTGTGGATCCCTTCTTTTTTCTGGATTACAAGTAAGCCCCGGTAAAACTAAAAGGCTATATCCCTCAACAAATCAAGAAGACTAGAAGCCGAAGCCTGATTCTCAGCAGAAATTCCGGTCTGAGTCCCGGTTTCCGCCTCTTCGTTTTGTACGGGAATCACATAGTCTCCGGTTTCCAGAGTATCATAAAATCCTGTTCTGGAAAAAACTCCCTGGGAAATATCCTCACCCAAATCAGTCAGAGTTACCGTTCCCTTGATATTTTTTTCGTTAAAATTAAAATCCAACCCCTCATCTGCCACATAAACTGAATTTTTTCCAAGAACGTTGAATTTGCTGTCTACAGCCACTCCGTCCCACCGGCCCAAATCTACAACAACATTCTTACCGGAACGGGCAAGGACAACACCCCTTTTAGGCAGGGCTTTCAAAATTGAATCGGTAAGCCTCATTACAGCGCTATAAAACCGGTCGGTTCCTGTTCTGTAGACTTCAAATTTCCCTGCAATTTTACCAGTCCGGGTAACATAAAGAGTTACGGTGATTTTAACTGAATTTTCTGATTCTGCAAATTCCACAAGACCAAAATAGTCAACACCGTTGTTTCTTCCGTCCCTAAAAGCCTCGGAAAAAGAATTTACCGGTGTATCAGGTGCATAAATCCGGCATGTTCCCTCGTGCATCATAGACTCGGAAAGAAAAAGGGTAGTTAATTTTTCCCCGTCAGGATGAATCCCGTTAAGGCTTCCAGGAAGAAAATAAAGACCTATTGAAAGATGGGCTTTATCCAATAAAACAGAGTCAATTCCCCATGAGGCAGAAAGACTCCGTTTTAACAATGAAGAATAGGATTCATAAGCATCCTTAACCTTTACGGAAGGATTACCGTTATTAATAATAAACTCCAGCTGCCCGGCATAACGCTCATTATATCCCTGGGTTCTCAGCAGTTCAGCATAGGCCTGTCTTATATCCGAATCATAGGGATCAAGCTTTAATGCCCTTCTATACTCAAAAATACTGTTCGACAAGTAGTGTTGGCTGCTGAATTCCTTTGCCCTGTCAAAATGATATCCGGCATACTCATTACGTCTGTCATCCTCTACGGTAAAATTATTTGTTATGAGCATTTCAGCACTTGTCCTGATAAACTGGTCACCTGGAAGACTGTACAAAGCCGACTGGTAAATCTCGTAAGCTTCTTCAATCTGCCCAAGATTTTCCAAAGCCCTTGCCTTTAAATACCAGGCAGATGCACAATTTCTATCAGCAGTAATTCTTTTATCTGTAACCGGAATAACTTCGGAGTATCTTTTTGAGTAGTACAAAAGGGAAGACAAAAGCTCCAATGCCTCATCGTATTCCGGATCTATTTTTAAAGCTGCCCTTACCCTGCCCTCTGCTTCTTCAAGCTTTCCTTCCTTTGCCTGAAGCCATGCACTATAAAAATGTACTTGGGGATCCTGACTGTGATACTGAAGGGCTTTTTGAATATATTCTTCTGCCATATCATAATTCCCCATTTCGCCGTAAACCAATGCAAGGGAAAGAAGAGCTTTCCGGTTTTCAGGGCTGCGCTTAAGTGCATCAAGATAAAAGTCCGTTGCAGAAGGTATTCTCCCCTTTGCAATATCAAGTTCGGCCAAGCCAAACCTGGCAGACGGATCGTTTGGGTACAATTCCAAAACCGTTGAAAACAAACTGTATGCTTCATCCAGATTTCCCAAGCCGATATAGGAAAAAGCTGCAAGATTTGAAAGTTCCGGGTCTCCCCGCATAAATTTTTCAGCAGAAGAAACATAATCCAGACACATTTCATATTCGTCTAAATTGTAAGAACACTGGGCCAAAGCTTTCCAGGCAGAACCATAATTGGGGTTTTCAATAACAGCTTCAGTATATTTTTCCATGGCAGAAAAATAATCACCTAATGACTGAAATTTTTGACCTTCTTTAAAAAGATCTACAGGATTTGAGTATAAAAAAGTACCAATCATCAAAACGAATACCAAAACACAGGTTTCTTTTTTTGGAAAACTGTACATACCCACCGCCTTTTTCTTATTTTTCATTTTTATTTTTCTTTTTTACTATCTTGACAGTATTAATCTTATGGTTATCCATATCCTGTATGATAAAATCATAATCATCAAGGGAGACTTTTTCAAATTTAGCAGGAATTTTTCCAAAAAGATCAAATACAAGACCTCCCAAAGTTTCGTAATCCTCCTCGGAAAAAGCAGTACCGATTTCCTTGTTAAGATCTGCTATACTCATTCTTGCATCACACAGATACACCCCGTCCCCCAAGGTGGTTAAATCTTCCTGTTCGTTGTCAAACTCATCCTGGATATCACCGACGATTTCCTCAATTATGTCCTCCATTGATACAATCCCGGACATTCCGCCATACTCATCAATGGCTATTGCAATATGAATATGCTTTCTTTTGAATTCCCTCAGGAGTGTGTCAATTCTTTTAGACTCCGGAACAAAAAAAGGTTTCCGTATAACATCTGCAAGATTAAAATTCTTTCCGTTAATAATAAATTTGAGCAAATCCTTAACATAAAGAACACCAACAATATTGTCTATTGTATCCTGGTAAACAGGAAACCTGGAGTGCCGTATCTGCAAAAGGGTTTTTACCAGTTCATCATGGGGAATATCCACGGGAAATGCCTCCACATCCACCCTGGGAACCATAACTTCCTTTACTGTTGTTTCAGATAAGTCTACAATCCCCTTTATCATGTCCCTTTTTTCTTCGTTTAGGGGAACCTCGTCCAATGAAGATATGCCGTCACCTTCACTTTCTTCCTTTTTTCCTATGAGTTTGTCAAAAAAAGTCATAATAATTTTACTCCTGTAAATTCTTTCAATAGCTCTTCCTGGAATACCAGCATTTCCTGTTCCGGCGAATTATCCTTATGATCCATTCCGCTTAAATGCAGGAGCCCGTGAACCAGAAGGCGTTTAAGTTCCTCGTTTTCATCCACCAGAAATTCTTTGGAATTTTCCTTAAGTGTATCAACGCTTATCACAATATCGCCGGCATTAAACCATTCCTTACCGTCCTCGCCGGGATAAAAATCGCCGGACTCAAATGAAAGGACATCGGTAGGATTGTCAATACCTCGGTATTCCCGGTTTAAATCCCTTATAAAATTGTCATCACAAAACAGCACCGAAACTTCCCAACGGGATTTACCAAGTTTCAATAAAACATCCTTTACAAAAGACTCAATACTCCCAATCCATTCATCCTCCCCTGCCTGTAAAACAGCAGAGGGAAATTTCTTAACATCAACCAATACCCGGTTTGACACTGTAAATCTCCTTTGCAAGAATCATATTATTCTTCCTTTTTTTTCTTAGTGTTGCCGGAGGAATTTCCCGAAGGAGCAGGATTCCCCTGGGAAACCGAATTCCCTTGGTTTTCAGACGGCAACTCATCAGGATCCTTCTGATTAGGATACTCAACCCTGGAATGATAATAAGCTGCCAAGGTTTGCACAAAACTCTGACGGATCAAATCCATCTCCCTGAATGTCAAATCAGCATTGTCAAGCTGTCCGTTTTCAATTTTTTTGTCAAACAATTCTTTGATAAATTTCTCAAGCCTGGAAACAGAAGGTCTCTGCAAAGAGCGGCAGGCAGCCTCGGCAGTATCAGCCAGCATCACAACAGCAGACTCCTTGCTTGACGGCGGTTCCCCAGGATAAGAAAAATCCTCCGGATTTACATTTTCTTCCTGTTTTAGGGCCTCTGAGTAAAAAACTGCAATAACACTGTTTCCGTGGTGTTCGGAAATTATATCTATAACCTTTTCAGGAAGATGAAGCTGGCGGGCTTTTTCAACACCCAGCTTTACATGGCTGCGGATTACTGTTGCAGAGAGCCTCGGACTCAAATCATCATGTTTATTATAATCAGTCTGGTTTTCTGTAAAATATTCAGGCTGATCCATTTTACCGATATCATGGTAGTATCCACCTACCCTGGCAAGAAGAGGATCCGCTCCGATTTCCCGGCAGGCATTTTCAGCAAGACTGGCCACCAGAATACTGTGGCTGTAACTGCCGGGGGCTGCAAGCAGCATTTTTTTCATAATCGGAGAATTCAAATCGGATAACTCCATAAGCTTAAAGGTCGTAGCTGTATTCAGGAGATTTTCAAAAACAGGCAGAAGACCTGTTACCAGGATTCCGCTTAAAAAACCGTTAAAAGCAGCACCGATACAAATTAAAATCAAATGCTGAAATTCCGTCTTTGTGACAACAATACAAAGAATATAAATCAAAATATTTATCAGTGAAAGCACGAAGGAGGCCCACACCATGTCAATCCGTCTTTCCGTTTTATTTACCACACGGATTCCTGCAAAACCGGATAAAAGCACAAAAAGAAATGAAATCATTGACATTTCCGTAGCACCAAGAACTCCCAGGGCAAGAACAACTGTATAAATCACTACAGAAGTATCCTTTATAAGGATATAAGCCATCATAACCATCAATGAAGATGGGATAAGAAGGGTATAAATCTCAGGGGCAAGGGCTGTACCGAGATGACTGACTGAAACAGCAACTATATATACCAGGGCAAATGAAGCAGTCAAAAAAACCTGTTCGGAAAATGCCAGCTTTCTGGTAATTATCTTACTTGAAAAAAGACAGACAGTTACCGCCAATACACCCAAAAGCACGGATATTGAGGAGTAAAGGAAGAACCAGTCATCCCTGAATCCAGCCTTGACAGCAGCTTCCAAATCCCTCCGGTTTTCATCTGTTATGATGTACCCCTTACGGATAATCTTTTGATCTTTTTCAATTACCACCATAATCGGTGTAACAGAGGCAGATGCGGCTTCCAGTTTTTTTTCGGTTTCTTCCGGTGCAAAAAGCACATTTTCCTTAAAAAAAGGATTTACAATGGAATATACCAACCTGGATTCATCGTTTGAAAAACCCATTTCTTCCGCCCCCATGATAACCTCGGCCTCAAGGTTTTCCAAAGTTATGAGACTTGAAATTTCTTTAGTTTCCCGGATAATGTTTTTTCCGTCCATGTAGACACAATCAATTACAGAAGGATTTAAAGATTCCATTCCTGCATCAGGAATTGAAACCACTCCTTCATCCATAATTGCATCAAAAATCTTTACACATGAATTAAGAAAATTCTCCGGATCCTTGAGGGAATATACAGCGGATGTAACTTTCTGGTCAAAAACAGGAAAAGCTTCCTGAATTTCCAGTGCAAATGAAAGGCTGTCATTGGAAGAAGAAAGACAATCTTCTGCAATTATAACAAATTCTTTTAGCCTTCTTTTTGCACCCTGGGTAATATTTGTATTGAATTTAAATTCAGCGGGAACCAGTCTTTGGGAAGCTTCCCTCCTAAGCCTCGTTGCCTCTTCGTCTACATAGGAAATATCTTTTACCGCAACAATATCACGGTCCGAAACCCTGCCGACCCCGTAATCAGATAATTTGATTTTTGCAGAGCCTCCGGAAGTAAAAAAAATCCCTGTTGTTATGCAGGAAAGCACAACAAAGGCCGAAACCAGCAAAATAATGGTTTTAAGGTTTTTAAAAAAATATCTTTTTAATTTTCCTGATAAAATCAAAAAGAAATTATTTTCCAGAGTCTGCTTGTTCATAAGCTTTTATTATTTTCCTCACTATTGGGCTACGGACAACATCTTTGTCCTCAAGCCGGATTATAGAAATCCCATCTATTTTTTTATCACTCAGAATGGAAACTGCATTTATCAATCCTGATTGTGTTTTCTGGGGAAGATCAACCTGGGATGTATCTCCTGTTATAAAAGCAAAGGAATTCTCCCCAAGACGGGTCAAAAACATTTTCATTTGTTCTTTCGTTGTATTCTGGGCTTCGTCAAGGACAATGGCACAGTTTTTAAGTGTTCTCCCCCTCATATACGCAAGAGGTGCAATTTCCACCATACCCGAATCTTCCAATCTCTTTATAATTTCACCGGGAATAAGATCCCACATGGAATCGTAAAGAGGCCTTAAATAAGGGTTTATTTTCTGTTCCAAATCCCCCGGAAGAAACCCCAGGCTTTCGCCAGCTTCCACAACCGGCCTTGTAAGTACCAGTTTCCGGCACTTTTTTGAAAGCAAAAGATACAAAGCCTGGGCAATTGCCAGAAAGGTCTTTCCTGTTCCTGCAGGACCTATCCCGAAGACAACCTGATTTTTCTGCATTTCCCTGATATACAATCCCTGCTGCCTGGATTTAGGATAAACGAAATTAAGACCTCTGGGAATTTTTATCACAGAATTCTGAAAATCCTCCACCGCCCGGGAATTCTCAACGGAATCATCAAAGGAACTATAGGCCGGGAACTCACCTGAATGAGACTCAAAAAAAGCGTTTATAACTTCTGCACATGGAACAGAAGTATTTTTTTCCAATCCGGTTACAAGACAATCAACTACAGACCTGAAAGCACAACATACAGAATCCCTGGCCCCTGTTAAAGTAAGCTCATTTCCCCGTGAAAAAACAGGATACCCAAGGTAGGTCTCCAAAAGTTTAAGGTTGTAATCATTAACCCCGCAGATTTGGGATAAAACTGTGGAATCTTTTATAACGACAGTATAATCTTGCCCCAAGTCACACTCCTAGCCATAATTTTACAAACAGCTTTAATTACAGTCAAGTATATTTACCGGAATGAAACCAAAGAAAAGCTCCAATCCTGTTGAAATTCGTATTTTTCAATCGTTTTTTTACAAAATATGCCCCCTTTGACTTTTGATTTTCAGATTAAAAACAAACAAAGTTTACCACAAAAAATTCATATTTTATTTGCAAGGAAATTAAATAGAGAATTTGATTTTTTTTTAAAACGGGATTAAAATAAAAACAAAAAATATCTCCATTAAATCTATTAAAGGTATATTTTACCAGAATATTCCGGAAGAAACCGGGTACCGGGGATATTAAACTGCATATCGGGAGAAAAAGAATGCCAGCACTTTATGATTCAGGAACAGGATTTTTTCTTGGAAATTCCTCTGTGAATCCTCTTTTACCGGAGGAAAATTCCACCCTTCCGGATCACGGTGCAGTCTTGGAAAAGGCAAGGGATTTTATCCTTTCCGCCTCAGGATGGAGAAGCGTTTTTACAGCCACAAATTCAGGAAAAGATAATACTGCCGAAATCGGCCCGGTAAATAAAATAATCAGTGCCCTAATCGGGTTGGCATTTGTAAGATACCTAAAAGACAAGACCGGAAAAAACAATCCGGTTGTAACAGTGGGAATTGATACAAGACCTACCGGACCGGAAATTGCAGATGTAATACTCAGGGTACTCGCAGGAGAGGGGTTGCAAATCCAGTATCTTTTTATCGTTTCCGCACCGGAAATTATGAGCTATGCCAAATCTTATCCGGACGGGTTTGTTTATATTTCAGCAAGCCACAATCCTATAGGACATAACGGAATTAAATTCGGACTTAATGACGGAGGAGTTGTCTCAAAGGAAGAATCGGAAAAAATTATTGCCATATTCAAATCTCTATATACAAATGAAAACTGTGTTGAAGAAGCCCTTGCAGCCGTGGAAAAATGCACACCGGAAATCATAGAAGACATTTACAAAAACACCTTGCATTTCAGAACCCTCTCAAATAATTTTTACAACAGTTTTTCAAAGGAAATTTACACAGGTTGTCCCGGGTTAAATAAAAAGGGACAACACAATTTTTTTGATACAATACGGAACAACGCAAGAAAATATCCTGTCCACATTGTAGCAGATATGAACGGAAGTGCCAGAACATTATCAAATGATAATCTTTTGTTTGAGAAGACAGGTATAACATTTTCAGCTTTTAACAGTTATCCAAGGCAAATAGTTCATGAGATTATCCCTGAACCCGAGAATCTTGTTTACTGTGCCAAAGAAGTAGAAAAACTTCACTCTAAAGGTACCACAGGACTAATACTTGGATATATGCCAGACTGCGACGGGGACAGGGGAAATATAGTGTTCTTTGATGAAACACAGAACAAGGCAAGGGTTCTCATGGCACAGGAAGTTTTTGCCCTTTCGGTTCTGTCTGAGCTGGCATTTTCTGCCTGGACAGCAGAAAAAGACGGCACCGAAAGAAAAACAGGCGTCGTAACAAATGATCCCACATCCATAAGAATCGAAGAAATTGCAGATGCCTTTAACGCAAAGACCTTCAGGGCAGAAGTAGGGGAAGCAAATGTTGTAAACAAAGCAAGAGAGTTAAGGGAAGAAGGCTGGAATATTCCGATTCTGGGGGAAGGTTCAAACGGAGGCAATATTACATATCCGGCTGCTGTACGTGACCCAAGAAACACTCTTTTTGCCCTTGTAAAACTGTATCTTCTCCGTGACACAAATGACTGCACCGGGCTTTTCCACAATTGGTGTATAAAATCAAAACAGGAAAATAAATACAGGGAAGACTTTTCTTTCGGTGATATTATTTCTACCCTGCCCGTTTATACCACTACCGGAGTATCGGAAAAACAGGCTGTAATGCATATAAAAAATACAGACCACGGTACTTTAAAGAAAGAGTATCAAAAATATTTTGAAAAATCCTGGAAAAAAAGCAAGAAAATTTTCTCCGGGCAACTTGGTATCTCAGGATGGAAGGCTTTTACATGTAACGGAACCGTTGAAAAAGAATGTACTGATGACTTTTCTGTTTCAGGAAGAGGCGGCCTTAAAATTGCTTTTTATCCTGACGATAAATGCCATGAATTACCCGTCGGGTTTATCTGGATGCGCGGCTCAGGCACGGAACCCGTGTTCAGAGTAATGTGTGATATAAAAGGCGACAACAAAAACCTGGAAGAAAAACTTTTATTATGGCACAGGGAAATTATAAAAAAAGCCGACGAATAACAGGCAGGAAATTTAATGAAGATAAAAGCCGCACTTTTTGATTTGGACGGGGTCATTCTTGACACAGAACCACAGTATACTTTTTTTTGGAATGAACAGGGCCGTAAATATCTTAACAGAGTAAATTTGGGGTTGGAAATAAAGGGAATGAGTCTTCATTTTATTTTACAAAATTATTTTGGAGACGACCCCAAAACCCGCAAACAGATAAAAAATGACTTGGACTACTTTGAACGGTCAATGAATCTGGAATTTATTCCGGGAATACAGGATTTTCTTTTAAAACTGAAATCCCGTAAAATAAAGACTGCTGTTGTAACAAGTTCCAGTGAACGAAAAATGGAGAACGTCTACAAAAAAATTCCGGGATTTAAAAACCTTTTTGACAAGATTTTTACAGCAGAAGACTACCCGAAAAGTAAACCTGCACCGGACTGTTATATAACCGGGGCTGCATATTTTAAAACCCTGCCAGAAGAAACCCTTGTATTTGAAGACTCTGTGAACGGCCTTATTTCAGGAAGGGACTCGGGAATGATATTGGTAGGACTTGCAACAACAAATCCACCTGAAACGGTAAGAAAATATACCACAATAGTAATAAAAAATTTTGTAGACCTTTCACTGGAAAAAATTGACGGTTTATCTTACGCCCCTTAACCTGAACTTCGCAAGTAAAAACCGGCATATTCCACTTGAAAAATACAGTATTATGTGCAGTAATTCTTTTAGTTATGTGTGAGAATTCTTCATTATACTCCACCGGAGAAATTGCCAAACTATGTAACCTTTCAGTCCGGGCCTTACAATTTTACGATAATAAAGGCTTGTTATCCCCCTCAGAACTATCGGAAGGCGGAAGAAGGCTTTATACCGACAAGGAGCTTACAAAATTAAAATTAATATGTTTTCTTAAAGAAACAGGATTATCGATAAACGCTATAAAAAAAATTCTTGAAGACCACCATCAAAACAAGTTGCTACATTCGTTTCTCAACAATAAACTAAAGGAAATAGAAGAAGAACAAAAAATCTTAAAGAATCAAAAAGAAAAACTTATTTCAATAAAAAAGAATCTAAAAGAGTACGACAAGTTGGACATTGAATCATTGGAAACACTAAAGATTATTTACGACGGTAAGTCCGGGCATAGAAAATTAAAAATTAAAATAGGACTTCTTGGATTATGTTGTGATATTCTTGAAGTAATAGGTATATTACATTGGATAAAAACAGGGGACTGGCTTGCGGTGTTGATTTTATTACCTGCTGTTCTGGGAATCGGTGCTTATATGTTTCTTGAATACAGGAAAAAAACTGTTTTTATTTGCAGCGAGTGTGAAAAAATTTTTACAACCGGATTTAAAAATACTTTTTTTTCTTTCCGTTCACATAAAACAAAAAAGCTTTATTGTCCAAACTGCAAAAGAAAAGTCTGGGTAATCGAAACAATAAATCAAAATCCATAAACTTTGGAATTATAAACAATATTATTTCTCCCTGTATTTATGATTACCTAATCCTTCATAATAAAATTTGTATTGTTTACTTTTTTTTTACTTTTCCTTTATAAAGATTTAACAAGAAATTCTTAAGCTGTGTTCAGAAAACATGAATAGAAAGAGTTAATTTTACGGGAGAAAAAATGACTGTAGAAAAACTGATAAAAAAAGATTGTCTGTATCCTGTATACCAGCCTGTTGTTTCACTGGAGAACGGAGACATATACGGTTACGAAGCTTTAACCAGAATTGATACTGCAAAACTTCCGGCCTTTGAAAAGCAATCAAAGATGGAGGGCATCTCAATCGAAGAACTGTCCTGCAATATTGAAAACCTTTTTATAATAGCGGAAAAGCAGGGACTTCTCTGGGAATTAGAAAAACACACAAGAAAATCGGCCCTGAAAATTGCAAAGGCTATGGGATTAAGACATAAGCTTTTTTTAAATGTGAGTCCTGATTTAATCCACGCCCAGGGTTTCAAAGACGGTTTCACTCAAAAAAGGCTGGAAAAATACCGGATTAACCCGGAAGATATCCTTTTTGAAATTACCGAACGTACATCAATAAAAGACATAAGTGGATTTAAAGAAACATTGAATCATTATAAATCCCAAAAATTCAAAATCGGAATTGATGATATGGGACAGGCTTATTCCGGTCTGCAACTTTTATGTTCAATAAATCCGGATTTTATCAAAATAGATTTGAATATAATCCGCAACATTAACAGCGACAAAATAAAACAGTCTTTGGTAAAAAGTCTTGTAGAATTCTGCAGTACAGCAGGCATAAACCTGATAGCGGAAGGCATAGAAACAACGGGAGAATTGGAAACAGTTATAGATTTAGGTGTTAAATATGGGCAGGGATTCCTTATTGGCAAACCGGCAAGAATTCTGGGTAAACCGGAACCGGAGGCCTGTGGAATAATAAACAGAAAAAGGAAAGAAAAACCCGTAAAAACTGAAGCCAAAACAAATCCTCCCAACAGTGAAAACAACCTAACTCCTTCTGTTTCAGGCAGCGGGCACCCAATAGAAACTCTTGCAACCGAGGGTATTACCGTAAGCCCCGAAACTCCTGCAACAGAGGTTTTAAACATACTCCATCTTCACACGGACTGCCAGCTGATTGCTGTTGTCGATAAAGACCAAAAAGTCCTGGGTGTCATGCCCAGAAACATTCTTTTTGATTTTTTTGGAGGGCAATTTGGATTTAGTTTGAATGGTAAAAAGAAAATCAAGGAACTTATGGAAACAGAGTTTCTTTTTGCCGATGCCTCGGAACCAGTAGACATAACTGCCTCAAAAGTAACCGCAAGAGATGACTCCCATCTGTACACACCGGTAGTTATCACAAAAAAAGGTAAATACATTGGAATTGTAACAATCAAAGACCTTTTATATTCAATAGTTTCTGTAGAAGTCACTGAACGGACATTGGAAATAAGCAGAAAAAACAAGCAGTTGCAAACACAGCAGATAATGGCAGAAAGAGATATGAAAATGGCAGAACTTGTGCAAAAAAGCTTTTATCCTTCAAAAGCCCCGCAAACAGGAAAATGGGACAGTGCGTTTATTTTCAGGCCGATGGCTTCCGTATCAGGCGATGTATACGATTTTTACTATGATAATTTCGGAGAACTCCAAGGAATATCTCTTTTTGATGTATCCGGTCATGGGGTTGCGTCCGGTCTGGTAGGGATTCTTGCCAAATCAATAAGTGCAAACACCTTTCTTGAACAGGAAAGCAAGCCCTTGGAAGAGTTATTTGCCGGATTAAATGAACACCTTATAAGGGAAAAAGGCTCGGTAGAAAATTATCTCACAGGTCTTTTAATCAGGGTAAAGGATAATGAAATAGAGTATGTAAACGGAGGCCATACTGATGTATTCATACGGAACAAAGACGGGGTCTCCATTTTGGGAGACCAGGAAAGTAAAGGACATTTTTTAGGCATACAGGATTTACCTATGGAATGCAAAACCGTTAAAAAAGAATTATCCCCCGGCGATACTCTTCTCCTTTACACAGATTGTCTTATAGAAAGCAGAAATCTGGCAGGAGATGAAATGGGGGAAGACCGTCTGAAAGATATATTCGGAAAAATCAGTGATGGTTCAGCCGGGGAAATGCTGGATGAATTGGACGGAATATTTGAAGCCTTTACAGAGGCCGTCCCTTTACGGGATGATTTAACAATCCTTGTATTAAAGTATAAAGGTTAAATATCAGTTCCTTCCCTGATAAACATTATTGGAAAAAAAATATTTGTTCATTGCATTAAGAACTTTCTTCTTTTCCCCTGTCCATAAAGGTGCAATCAACAGATTTTTTGGACCGTCTCCCGTCAAACGGTGGATTACAATGTTTTCAGGGATTTTTTTTATTGCTTTTGAAATGACCGAGAAATATTCTTCCATTTCAGGAAGGGTAAAAAGACCTTTTTTATAATCTTCTGCCAAATCAGTCCCTTTCAAAACATGCAATAGGGATATTTTTATTCCGTCTGTTCCTGCATTAACGGAATCTTCCACTGTTTTAATCATGTCAGCTTCTGTTTCACCGGGTAAATAAAAAATTGTATGGGTTACAACATGGATTGAACTGCAGGTATCATGGAGTTTTTTTACCGCATCGAAGTATGCCTCATTATTAAACCCTCTCCGGATATAAGAAGCTGTTTTTTCATTTGTTGTCTGCAAACCAAGTTCCACAATAACAAAATTTTTTTCGGCCAGCTCCCCTAAGTATCTAAGAATTTCAGTATTCAGGCAATCAGGTCTTGTAGCAATATCCAGACCGGCAATGTCTTTGTGATTTAAGGCTTCCAGATACATGGAATAAAGCCGGCCTGGATTTCCGTAAGTATTAGTATAATTCTGAAAATAAGCTATAAAATTCCTCCGGGACATATCAGGTCTTTTTCTACCGAGTTTTTTTATTACCAGTGCCTTGCCTTCTTCTATCTGTTCTGAAACAGAAAGTCCCGGAAAAGGTGCAAAATCCCCGGAACCCCTTCCGCTGCAAAATATACAACCACGGGTGTCCAGGGTTCCGTCCCTTGTGGGACAGGAACACCCTCCGTCCAGGGAAATCTTGTAAATTTTTCTTCCGAACTTTTCTTTAAAAAAATCTGAAGCCGAATAATAAAAACCCATTTTACAAAATCCTGTAAAAAAAGGCTGTCCCCAGGAATGGAACAGCCTCTGCTTTAAATTCTAGACCTTATTATGAATTAAACTTTGCAATTGGGCTGAAAGTTTCAACTTTCAGTGATGCACCGCCGATAAGCCCCCCGTCAATATCAGGTTTTTCAAGAAGAGCCTTTGCATTTTCAGCCTTCATCGAACCGCCGTACTGTATAACGACACTGTCCGCAACTTCTTTGCCGTACATATCGGCAAGAACACTCCTGCAATAGTAATGGATAGTTTCTGCATCATCAGGAGTTGCAGTTTTTCCGGTACCGATGGCCCAAACCGGCTCATAGGCAATGGTAACCAACTTCATTTCCTCGGCAGTTACCCCTGCAAGACCTTCCCTGAGCTGTCTCTCGCAAACAGCCTCTGCCTTTCCTGCTTCCCTTTCCTCAAGAAGTTCTCCGATACAAAGATCAACTTCAAGGCCGTGCTTTAAAGCCAATCTGACTTTTTTATTAATCATTGCATCATCTTCCTTGTAAATATGTCTCCTCTCGGAATGGCCTAAAATTACAATCTGAACACCCAAATCTTTTAACATAAGGACAGAAACTTCCCCTGTATGGGCTCCCTGTTCCTCTGTAGACATATTCTGGGCTCCGAGCATCACATTTGTACCCTTTACAACCTTTGATACAGCATCCAATGCTGTAAAAGGCGGAGCTATCATATATTTGTTTTTTCCGTCTTTAAGGTCTTCTACAAGAGCCTTTGCCAATTCAACAGCTTCCCCTGTTGTTTTGTGCATTTTCCAGTTTCCGGCAATAAAATAATTTCTCATTTTCTACTCCATCAAAATTAAAACATACGGTCAAAAGGACCAGCTAGATTATAACAGTTTAAATACCAGCTGTAAAGTTAATGATTATTTTTTCTGCCTTATCACGGACAAAAAAATTATCCCTGCAAAAAAAATCAAAAACAAAAAAACACAAACAAAACCAGGCCTTATCCCTTTTCCAAAGCACAGCAGAGCAGGAAAAACAACAACCCCTGTTCCGTTTATAATCATAAATAAAAGCAACAAAAAATTCAGGAAAGTCTTACTTTTCAAAAAATTATAAATTCCCAGAATTATTAATGAAACAGAAACCCCGCCTAGGGCAAAAAATGATAAGCCCATGATTAAAACTTCCATCTGATGCCCTCCGGCGGCATTAAATATTTATCCTGACTTTACTCGGTTGGTCTTTTCTTTAAAGACTCGCTTTCCCGGACTGCCTGCCCTTCTCCAACGGACTGCTCCATCATAGCCCTTACCTTTAAAGGAAGCCCCACCAAGGTTATAAAACCCTGGGCATCCTTATGGTCATAAAGCTCTCCGGTTGTAAAGGATGCTATGCTTTCGTTGTAAAGGCTGTATTTGGAATAAGAACCTGCCCCCCGTATTGAACCCTTATACAATTTGAGTTTTACCCAACCGGTAACAGTTTCCTGGGTTTTATCAACAAAAGCCATACATGCGTCCATTAATGTTGTAAACCACTTACCGTCGTAAATAAGTTCACTCATTCTCAGGGCAACCAATTGTTTATAATGGTATGTATCCCGGTCAAGGCAAAGATGGTCAAGCATCTCATGGGCATAGTACAGAATTGATCCACCGGGAGTTTCGTAGCAGCCACGGCTTTTCATACCCACAAAGCGGTTTTCGCAAATATCTACAAGCCCGACACCGTTTCTTCCTCCGATTTTGTTAAGCTCCAGCATTATTTCAAGGGGAGACATTTCCTTATCGTTTACCTTTACAGGCACACCTTTTTCAAAATCAATTTTTACATATTCCCCGGCATCAGGAGCTTCTTCCGGAGGAGTAGTAAGCTTCAGCATATGCTTCCAGTTAGGTTCGTTTTCTGTTTTTTCAAGTTCAAGACCTTCGTGGGAAAGATGCCAGATATTTTCGTCCCTGCTGTAAGACTGGTCTTTTTTCATGGGGACCTCAAGATTTCTGTCCTCAAGATATTTAATTTCAGCTTCCCGGCTGTCCATATTCCACTTTGGATCTCTCCAGGCAGCAATTACCTTTAAGTCCGGCGCAAAGGCCTTAATTGCAAGCTCAAACCGGACCTGGTCGTTACCCTTTCCTGTTGCCCCGTGACAAATCGCCACAGCCCCTTCCTGCCGGGCATACTCAACAAGAATCTTTCCAATAAGCGGTCTTGCTGTAGAAGTCCCCAGAAGATAACGGTCTTCGTAAACGGCATTTGCCTTTACACTGGGCCAGATATACTCTGTTATATACTCTTCCCTAGCATCCACAACATAGCATGCAGATGCACCGGTTCTCAAAGCCCTGTCTTTTATTGCCTTCCAATCATCTCCTTGGCCGACATCAACACAAACTGCGATAACATCGTAGTCGTAATTTTCCTTTAACCAGGGAATAATTACAGTGGTATCAAGACCACCTGAATAAGCCAATACAACCTTATCTTTACCCATATTTTACCTCCGGGGGAATTCCCCTTTTAAAATCAGCTAATTATATATACAGATAAAAAAATATTCAATATTTCAGGATTTCTGCATATTAAGACAAGCACCCGTAATACCATGGTCTTTGATTAAAAAAACAAAAAAACGCCCAAGGCTAAATAAGACCGGGGCGTCAGAAAAACCGGCCGGAAAACCTGTGTGATTTTCCGGAAACACACCCTAAATAAAGAACCTTGTTTCCCTGTGGTGGACCATTCCTTCAGATTTCGCCACAATATAGGTTCCAAACATTGCAGAAAGATTATCAAGCATGGCCGCCACGGCACCTATAAAAAACGCAGCAGGTTTTAAGATAAGGTAGGCTGCGTTATAATCTTTACTATACAGTCCGCACAAAACCGCCAGAGCTGCGTAAACCCCGCCGGAGGGAAATCTGCCTAAAAGAAAAGACAATCCGCAGGAAACAAATGTTATCCAAAGCACATCAAAAAAACCTATGGATAAACGGGAATATGAATTAAAAATAACAATAAAACTGACTGCGCATGTAAGTGCCGAGCCTGCCCTGCAAAATACAGAAAAAAGAGGAAGCGAAACACTGGAAACCCGCCGCCTTACACCAAGACTTTCCTTACTGTGTCTTATCATCACCGGCAAAGACATATTTGCATCCCCGGAGAAAAAACCAACCAACAGGGATGAAACACATCCATAAAGAATTCTATATGGATTTTCTTTTTTAAACAGCATCCTTAATAAAAGGGGATATACACCGAAAATCACAATAAGTGCATCAACGAGAAGAAGTATTATGAACCCCCTGAATACATTTGTGGATAAAAGTGCTTTAAATTGAACCATCCAAAAAAAACTCACCGCAATCATTCCCACCGCCATAACTTCGATTATAAAGCTCATGATTTCATAGCATATCCTGGAAAGGGAGTCAAAAAGAGTTACAACAGGCTTTGACATATTTTTATCTGTTGCACATGCAGCACCGGCAAATCCCGCCAAAATACATAAAGGAAGAATATAAAGCCCCTGGGTAAGTGCCTCAAATCCGGAAGAAGGGAACAATGACAAAAGACCTTCCAACACACCAAGGGAACCGGAAACAGCTTCTTCTTCCACAAAAATTGTTATCCTTGCCGGCCTGACCAGAAGGACCGAAACAACTCCGATTATTGTCAAAAGCAATGTCATTCCGATGATAGTAATGAATGTTTTAACAGAAAGCCTAAGCAGCTGCCTTTCATCCCTAAGTTCAAAAACTGCAATGGTAAAGCTAAAAAAAAGCATGGGGTAAAGGGAGTACCTGCCCACATTTACAAAAAAGTCAAAAAAGAATTTTCCCAAAGAGGAATCTGAGGCAGAGGCCGGAAGGAAAAAACCTCCAAGCAAACCTAAAACCACACCAATCAGATATTTAAGCCAAATTTTCATGTTTCAAGAATACCTGATTGTATTGTGACAGTCAATAATACAAAAAATACCTTATGACTTAAACTGAAATTATTATAACTTGCCCTATTCATCAACAAAGAGTATACTGAACCCATGGAAAAGACTATTTTAATAACAGGAAAGGAGATTCCTTTGGGGGAGGCTTTAGGGGAAGCTGCCAGAAAAACCGGCAGAAACCTTGTTATAACCTATGAAGGGATTAAAACATCAAAGGAGGACACTACCAAAATAAAAAAGTATCCCTCCGGGAAAACTGTAGAAACACTTTGGAACAGAGGATCCAACGCAGGGGCAAGAACTGTCCTTGTTGAAGCAGAAAGACTTTTCCATAAAATCGACGAAACACTGCTGGTATTTGACGCTGACTATTACTCTCAGGTATTCAGGGATTTAACATCAACCGGATGTGCAAAAATAATTGATAATTTAATTGCAGGCTTTATTTATCTGACATGGGAGCTCACAAAGCGGTACGCTGTCCAAAATGCCGGAACGCTGGTCTTTATTTTAAAGGCGAAAAAAAACAGCTACGGAAACATTCCCCTTTCCGCAGCACTGGGAGCCTTTGAGAAGCTGGCAGAAGAAACCGGGGAAATTTCCCGGGAAGAAAACTGGAATGTACACCTGTTCCGAATCCAGGATGAGTTTTCTGAAAACGGTTGCAATAAACTGTTCCAGTTCCTCGACACCCCAAAAAACAAACCTAACTTTAAATGGAACAGAATTTCATCCAAGGAAAAATTCTTTTTCTAAGAGCTTCCCGGGTAAATTATGGCAGAATTTTTTATAGGGGAAGTTGAAAAAATAACCGGAGTCAAGGCCCATGTGTTAAGATACTGGGAAGAGCAGGTTCCATTCCTTTCCCCTAAAAAGGATTTTGCCGGAAGACGTGTATATTCCGCCGCCGACATACAGTTGATACAAAGACTAAACTACCTGATTGAAAAAAGGAAATTTACCCTCCAGGGAGCCTTTAACGAGATAATCAGGGAGAACCTGTCGGGAAACAACACGGAAATAAAATCCGTTATTGGCCAGGTTAAAGGGGAGCTGATAACCCTCTACAAGATAGTCAGCAAATATACAGATAAAAATGATGATCCGGAAACACCGGAAAACGGAATGATTAAATGATTGACACTACAAATAAATCCGGCAATACCGGATCCGTAAAAAAAGTCTCGGATTTTTTTTCATCACTGCCGGAGGAACAACAGAAAATTTTAAATGGATTCGGTTCCACAGTACAGGGCATTTACCCCCTTACTCAAAAGCAGAAATTCAATCTTCCAATGAACATAAGGGAGTTGTCCCGGCAGCTGACAGACCGGCGGTCGGAACGGAATCCTGCATATATGAACAGTCCTGCCCAGAGTTTTGCTTATATCCATTATTTTATGTGGTGGAATCTTGTACGCTTTGTCCATCTTCTCCACAATCTTGAAATAGAACTGGACGACGGGGACTATGCCCTGGACTTAGGTTCCGGTCCTTTGACCATGGTTACAGCCCTCTGGATTGCCAAGCCGGAGCTGCGGAACAAAAAAATTACCTGGTACACCCTGGATGTTTCCATGTCTACAATGAGCCGTGGAGAAGAAATCTTCTATGCTGTGTGTTCAGAAACCTTGTCAACGCAATGTACCGAACCCTGGAAAATAATAAAAATAAAAGGTGGAATGGAAACAAAAATAAATCATCAGGTCAAATTCCTTTCCTGCGCAAATATGTTCAACGAAGTTTTTTGGAATGCAAAGGAAAAAACCGAATCCATCGCAGCTTCGGCAGCAAGGCGTTTTACAGAAATGACAGGTCCGGGAGGCAAAATTCTTGTAATTGAACCGGGAATCCCCCCCTCAGGAAAATTTATTTCCCTTTTGAGAGGGTCCCTTATGAAACGGAAAGCAAAAATTATTTCCCCCTGCCCCCACCAGGGGGAATGTCCCATGAAAGGGGACCGGGGTGGAAAATGGTGCCATTTTGTTTTTGACGGTAACAAAGCCCCTGAAAATTTAAGGAAACTATCAAAACTTGCAAAACTGGAAAAAGAACGGATTTCCCTGTCCTTTGTATTTGCGGAGAAATGCAAAACAGAACCGGAACCTTCTTCTTTCGGAGAGCTAAAACTCAGGGTTATTTCAGATAAAATCAAACTGCCTGATTTCAAAACCGGAAGATACTGTTGCAGTGCCTGTGGGCTTGTGATTCTTTCTGATTTTTTCAAATCAAAAAAGCTGGAAGAAATTAACTCGGGGACCTTATTATCTACCGGTAAGGAATTCTCTAAAAAACTTGATCCAAAAACAGGGGCCTTTATTCTTGATATTTCCGGAAATACTTCAAAAAAACATGAAAAAGGTATGGAAACTTTTACTGCCCACAGAAAGAAAAAAGACACAGAAAAAGAACAGAAAAAGGCAGATTCCAAATGATTGAAAACCGGGGAATGGAGCTTTTTGAATTTCTGGTTCTCCATAAAAAAGGGATGGTAAGAATTCCTGAAAATGTTGTAATTTTTGAAGCAGCATACAAACATCAGATTCATCCCTTGGAATATAAAATCCATCTCATAAAGGAATGTCTCCCCGAAAAAACAGACGAAATGGAATGCAGTCTTACAGGTAAAATTACTTCCGTAAGTTTTTATACCAGGGCAGCTGATAAAGGCACAAATATTTCCCCGGATTTTCAAACTGGCAGGGAAACCATAAGTTTTGTAAAACCGGATGATTTTTCATATGTATTTATTCTTTTTCCGGAAAATTTAACAACAGGACAGTTTAAAGATTTTCTAAGATTCACTTTTAAGGACGAAGGCTGCATAAAGGAAGAAGAGGCAGAAAATCTTGCAGCCTCGGTTCTTAATTTTTTCGGGGAAATACCGGTATCCGGGGTAGAAACCGTAACATGAAAAAAAACAGGCTTATACTCGTCATGAACCTGAAAACCGGTGATATAAAATGGGCTGAAAATTTTTATCCGGTCATGAGAATCAGGGAAGAATGCAAAAAAAGCGAAATTGACTTTAACTTTGTCCTCGAGAAAGATTTTCAAAACTGGTTTACAAGTTTTTTCCTTTCAGAAAAGCAGAGTCCGGCCGGACACAGGGAGTGTTTTTGGCTCCGGGGCGTAACAGACCCATTGATTTTTGACTTACTGGAATCAGAAAACTGCCTTTTTTTTAATTCCAGGGAAAGTACAGAACTTGCGGGGGATAAACTGAAAACCATTGAAAAATTCTCTGGCACCATAATTAAAACACCTGAAGTTTTTTCCCTTTCAGAAACAGTGGATAATTACCCGGTAATATTTAAACCAAGATACGGCAAAATGGGGGAAGGAATACATATAATTCATAACGGGGATGAATTCAAAAACATTCTGGAATCGGTAACCCAAAAAGGGCTTGATATAAAAGATTTTGTTATCCAGGAATGTATTACTGATTCCCTTGGAAAAGACATAAGGATTCTTTTCTGTAACGGTAAAATTACAGGTGCTTTAAAACGCCATAATCCGGAAAATTTTTTGTCCAATGGCTGCAAAGGCGGAAAATCATTTGTTTACCACCCCGTAAAAAAACTAAAAAAAGCAGCGGAGTTCATAATTGAAAAATCCGGTCTCTTCTGCGGCAGCATGGATTTTCTATACAGCGGTAAAGAGTTTTACCTTTGTGAGCTCAACAGCTTTCCTGGCTTTGAACACAGCGAAAAGGACACGGGAAAAAACTTCGTTTCCCCGTGGGTAAGGGAAATAAAATCATTCATGGATAAAAACTAACAGCAGGACCTTAATTCCTCAATAATTTTCACCCCTGACGAAACCCCAAGCCTGGTTGCCCCTGCCCTTATAAGTGCAATGGATTTTTCCAGACTTCCAATTCCGCCGCTGGCCTTTATACCTACCGCATTTCCGACAGCCGACTTAATTAAAGACACAGCCTCTACTGTTGCCCCGGAAGGAACATTCCCCAAGGGTCTGGCAAATCCGGTAGAAGTTTTTACAAAATCTGCCCCTGCATTCACTACAATCCGTGATGCTTCCGGAATCACTTTTGCAGGCAAAAGTGCAGTTTCAATGATAACCTTTACTATGATATCCCGCCCTGACTTACGGCCTGCATCCCTGGCCCCTGCAACAACGGCGGCAAGCTCCTTTTCTACAGCCCTGTAATCACCGCTTATAAGCCCGGCAATATCCGCAACTATATCAATTTCGTCGCAACCTGTATAAACACAATGGCGGGCCTCAAAAACCTTAACCTCTGTTGCCGAAGCTCCTAAAGGAAAGGCTACAACGGAACATACCTTTACCGGAGAAGAAGCCAACAAGGCTGTGGCCAAGGCCACATTGGCAGGATTAACACAAACCGAGCAGAACCCGTAATCAATTGCTTCAAAACATAATTTCCGGATTTCATCCTCCGAAGCATCCGGTTTTAAGAGGGTATAATCCATCAAAGCAGCCAGCTCTTCCGGCGTATATTCACAGACAGGCACAAAAAACTCCTTAAATTTGAACAAAAATAAAGTAAAAAGTGCGGAAAACACCGGATAAATAATCAGCTCTGGTTGTCTCCCAAAAGCTGCTTTAGTTCCTGTATCTCCCTGGCAAGGGAAGATCTGTCCATTTTACGGTACTTTACCGGCACCATTTCCCTGCTGGTACACTCCAAAACTGCCACAAGGTTCTGGAGTTCAATCTCATAAGGATAAGAAGGGGGAATAAAATCCCTTATGGTTTCCTCCAAATCCTCCCGGGTAACAATTATACGGCCTTCCACCGATGCGTTCATCTTTGCCCTTACAAGGACAGCCTCTATATCCGCCCCGGAAACCGGAAAATCCATTTTCTTTAGCACATCCCCTAATGGAAATTTATTCATCTTTATATCAAGTTTTTTTTGCAGGACTTCAACCAGAGCCTCTTTTTCTTCCAAAGTTTCCGGATAAAAAAGAGCGAGATGCTCTTCTGCCCTGCCCTGCCTTTTCAAATCTATTGGCAGTAAATCCGGCCGGCAGGTAATCAAAAACCATATAATCTTTCCCCGGTATTCTGTATTTCCCATAAATGACGCTATCTGGGCAAAAACCCTTGAAGAAGTTCCGGAATCCCCGTCAGAATTCCTGTCTCCAAGGAAAGCATCGGCCTCGTCCACCATGACAGCAACCGGTGCCATTGCCTTTAGTATGCTCAAAACCTTTTCCAAATTCGATTCGGTAGCTCCCTGCCACTTTGATCTGAAATTCTTCATTTGCACCATGGGAATACCGATTTCCCCTGCAAAAGCGGAAACCATAAAACTTTTCCCGGTACCGATAGGTCCGGAAATAAGATATCCCATGGGCAGTACATCCAGCCGGCCCTGTTTTATGGCTTTTGCAGAACGTTTAAAGCGCTTTTTAACAAAATCATGACCGGAAATGTACGATAAGTCGTGTTCTGTTTCCAGGAATTCCAAAAGTCCGCAGGCTTCTTTTTCTATTATCTCTTTTTTCCGCTGTTTTAAATACTCAAGACTGATTGGAACTTCCGCCTGGTAAGACAGGGCTGCAAGCTGGTTCATGTTCAAAAGATTAAGCCCTGCTGTAAGGGGGCCAAGCCTTTCCGGTGTAACTCCCCTTTCCAAAATCAACAGCCCCTGTTTTTCCAAAAATTTAAGAAAAAGGATTCTTACCTGTTCATCAGGGAATGGTATTTCCACCTTTATGGTAGAAGGTGAAACGGCAAGTTTCGGGGAAATGTCAGTTATATTTTCCGTAAGAAGTATGATTGAAACATCTCCCTCGGTAAATTCCGGCTCATGGGCCCAACGGTTGAGAGTCACGAGACAGAATCTGTCAGCGTCATCCATCTGGCTTATATCACCGGCAGGTACAATAGTTTCGGCATAATCAATTATAAGTACAATACGCTTTTGCTTCGGTATCGTAATGGTAAAATACTTTTCCAGATAAAAAAAGGACTTTTCCGGATCGGAGGAAACAAAATCATCCCCCTGGGCTTCCGGAAATGTAAGGGCCATAGTCCTGATATACTCCCTTTCCATTTCCGGAGTACAGAAAGTTACCCCGCTGGATCTGTCATAAAAGATTATAATGTCTTTATTGTCAAACAAAACCTCGGAAATATACTTTTGAATCTTAACAAACAGGAAATCCCCCTCATTCATCTTATGGGGAAGAAAATCCCTGATGTTTCCGTACAAAAAATACAAATTTGCTGTCTGGGAACAATACTTGTAGGAAAATTCCTGTGCCCAGGCAGGCAGGACACGGATAAACTCCATGTTCTTGACTATTAATTGTGATCCACCCATGAACTCAGTATGCAGGATTGCCGGAATTCTTGCAAGCAGAAAAAATAAACATAAAAATCTTTTACATGAAACTTACCCCTTGTATTTTGAAAAAACCCATAGTATATTTAGAATATCTAAAATCTAAGCGAGGGTAATATGGCTTATAGAATTACAGATGACTGTGTAAACTGCGGGGCCTGCGAAAGTGAATGTCCGGTAGGAGCAATCAGCGAAGGTGACGGAAAAAGAGTTATCGATGCTTCTACATGTGCTTCATGTGGTTCATGTGCCGCGGTTTGTCCTTCCGAAGCTATTGTCGAAGAGTAAATCCGGCAAAAGTATCAACCGGTTTGGAGTTGTTCCAAACTGGTTTTTTTTATTTTTTTACAGGTTACAGTATTGAAATTTCCGTTTTCTTCAGTCTTCAGGACAGTATGTAATTTCCTTGGAGTGGTTGTTTTGTGCCTGGCCTTGGGGGTATTGCTTTCCGCCCCGGTGTTTTTTTTCTCAGAAAGATTTCCCCGGGCTTTTTTTGTTTTTTCAGCTTTTGTTTTTCTGTGTTTTTTTGCCGCCGTCATTTTCCAGCACCTGATAAAAAGATTTTCCTTTGCAGGACTTTCGCGAGAAGAAAAATCCAGGGAAAAAAGGCTTTTTTTAGTCAGGTTTCTGAAAACTCTTTTTATTATACTGTCTGCTTCAGGCAGTATTTTTCTGGTTCTCAGGGGAATGAGACTCCCGGCTCTGGCTGTACTGATTCTGCCCTTTATCATTTTCCGTATTTTTGATTCCTTAAGGCGGAAAAAGCCCGTTAAATCACCGGAATCCGGCCTGCAATGAAACAAGTCCGGCGATTTTTCATTATTTTTTTTATCCTCCTTTTCAGGGTCCAGGATTTATTCCTGCCCGGTTCTTTTTCAGGATTCCGGGAACTTTACGGACAGCAGGTTTATCCATCTGTAAAAAAACTGAATAACAGGGATGAAATTTTCAAACAATTCGCCCGGGATGTTACAACCTCATACAGGCTTCTGGCAACGGGGGACTTAAACGAAGCAGCCGGATCGCTGCTCATTTATTCATATAAAGTTGAAAAAGACATGGACATCCTTGACCTTGCCGCAAGGTGCAATATTCTTTACGACAGTATTGCCAGCTTAAATTCATTAAATTCCATAAATGAAGCCGTAGAAGGAAAAGAACTTCTTTTACCAACAGTACCCGGTCTTTTTATTCCGGAAGATGGAGGTGAGTCGGCAATCAGCAGGCTTTTGGCATGGGATTCCAGACTGGAAGAAGAAGGGACAGAAAAATTCAACCTGAAAATCAACGGGAAAAATTTTATTTTTCTTCCTGCACAAAGATTCAACACAACCCAAAGAGCATTTTTCCTTAATACCGCTTTCTTGTTTCCTCTTGACGACGGTGTACTTACATCCCCTTTCGGAAAAAGAAAAAGCCCCTTTACCGGTAAACCCGCAAACCATAAGGGCATAGATTTGGCAGCCCCGGAAGGTTCACCGGTTTATGCCTCAAGAGCCGGAACCGTTGAATTCTGCGGTTATAACGAAGTTTACGGAAACCACATAATTATAAGGCATGATGCCAAATGGTCCAGTCTTTACGGCCATTTGAGTGAAATAAAAATTCGCTTGCACCAGAAGGTAAAAACAGGCTATATTATCGGTAGCGTAGGGTCAACAGGGCAGTCAACAGGCCCCCACCTTCATTTTGAGATTCAGGAAGGTGGAACCCCACTTGATCCCCAGGCCTTTGTTATGGAGAAATAAAGTGTTCTATAAAAAAGTCGCTTTGGTACTTTCAGTTTTTTTCTTCTCATTTTGTATTTTTGCGGAATCTTTCAGGACAAGCAGGATGCATCCTGTTTATATTTCCGATAACAAGGAAGAAACTACCCTTATCCAGGCCTACTGCAATGATTCGATAGGTATTATTCTGCCTGAAACGGTAGAATTTCTCAATGCAGTGGAAATAGAAGTCAAAGTACCCCAGTCATTTGTAAATGAATATGCTTTTTTTGAAGGATACGGAATTTATTTTGATGTGACCCCCGAAATAAAGGCGTCTACAATGGATTATAAAGGAACTAATCTTTCTTTTTCCCCTTTCTCAGAAAAAATAACTACAGTGCTGCAAATTCCGGTGAATAAAAACCACGGATTAAAGTCTTCTGTATACAGTACTGTGGTGGAAATCCCGGACAGAAAAAACAACCAGATTATTTTCAGATTGATGCCTCTTATGAAAGGGTTGGATGACAGTTTTTTCTCCACTCCTATAGAAGTCAGGGTTAAAAGCATTTTATCGGATGAAGGTGCATTTAAACTGAAAATCCAAAAGCCGGAGAATTTTTCCCAGGATGAAGTAATTACGGTTTATGTAGACGGGAATCTCCTGGAAAACTATGACTATACAAAATTAAACCCTGGTATGCACCATCTTTCCGTAATTTCTGAAAATTTCAGGCAGGAAACCAGGAATTTTTCAATAAAAAAGGGTGAAACTTTGGAAATGGAAATTTCTCTAAGGGATATTACACCTGTTGTTTCCTTTGTAGCACCGGAAGGTGCCAGACTTTATTTTGACGATATTGAAATTACTGATACAAATAAAAAAGAGTTAAAAACTACACCGGGTCCCCATAAAATCAAATGTATCATCGGCGATTTTGAAATAACAAGGGTTTTGGACGCAGAAAAAGGCGGTGTATATTCAGTATCAATGTTGCTGAATATAGATATCACAAAAATTGAATGAATTTTATTTTTTTTCTTAAGGTTTTCTGTATTATCCCGATATATAAAGTGTCGGGCATGCAGTACCCCCTCCCACCCACTGGTGCCCGGCAGCCTGATTGGCAGGGCCGGTAGTAAAATACCGGTCTTTTTTTTGTCCGGAGCCCTGTTTCAGGCAAACCGACAGGCAAAAGTAAAGGATTAAACCATCAATTTCTTTTCAACCTCAAAAACCGGCCGGGTTTTAACAGAAAAACAAAAGGAATGTGAAACTGGAAAAAAGATATAAAAATTCCATGGCATATGAATAATTCCGGTTTTATAAGAAAATCCTTGGCGGCTTCTATTTCCCTGTTGAATACTTGACAAAAATCATACCCTTTCATAGTCTAAAGGTTATATGCAGGAAAAACGAAAGATATACCCATTTGTAGTTATTGGATTTACAATCCTGTTTTCAATTATATTCGGAGTTTCGTTGGGTTTGGCCCTTGCGTTTACCCGTAACATAATAATCCAAGAAGATTTCACTCAATTCAATCCGGCTTTGCCAACCAGACTGTTGGATATTCACGGGGATGTTATTACAGAATTTGCCTCCGAAGAAAAACGGGAAATTATAGCTATCGAAGAACTTCCACCCCATGTGGTGAATGCCCTGTTCACCCGTGAAGATCAGATTTTTTATGAACACGGCGGATTCAGCATAAAGGCTATTTTAAGGGCTGTCGTAGGAAAAATAATCGGAAGGAATTTAGGCGGAGGGAGTACAATAACCCAGCAGATTGCCGGAACCTTATACTGCGACCGGAGGGATATTTCAATCAAGAGAAAGCTGGAAGAACTGTGGTGGGCAATCCAGATGGAAAGGCGTTATTCAAAGGACGAAATAGCCGAGCTTTACCTTAACGAAGTTTTTTTTGGCGACGGGACATACGGTATCGAGGCTGCTTCTAAATATTACTTTGGACACAGTGCAAAAGAACTGACTCCGGCAGAAGCTGCCATCCTGGTTATACAGCTGTCCAATCCTGCAGGAAACAACCCATTCAAGCATCCTGACAATGCCAGACTCAGGCAGGTTGATGTACTGAACCAGATGGTTGATTTAGGGTACCTCACAAGAGCGGAAGCTGACGAATCTTTTGACTCATACTGGCAGAATTTTGACTATACCCGCGTAAGCTCAAGTGCCTACTACATGAGGGATGACAAAGCACCCTGGTTCAGTGAATATGTACGGCGTATCCTGAGCGACAGTCTTTACGGGACACTGGACTATACAAAGGACGGGTTCACCGTACACACAACCCTTAATATTGCCTACCAACAGATAGCCGACAAACACATGGGGGCTGCCATTGAATTCGGAAACCGTACCTATCAATCAAACAAAGCCGTACGCTTTGCAGACGCTGACAGGGTTTATATTCCAATGACGGAATTGCTTGGTATGGTATTCGATATTCCGGAACTTGCCATAGTTGAATCCAGACTAAAAGTCAAATCTTTGGGGGATTACAACAGTTTTGTAAACCCGACCATGGAGATTATGTCCCTGGTATGCGGAATCGACTCATTAAAAACCATTACAAGCAAGGTGAATGTCTCAAAAAATACCGAAGAAAAGAAAACCACAGTAGAAGGGGCTTTTGTCTGTCTGGAAAACGAAACAGGGTATATTACAGCCCTTATCGGAGGAAGTAATTTTGGTGTCGGAAACCAGTTTATCCGGGCAACCCAGGCTTATGTCCAGCCCGGAAGCTCTTTCAAACCTCTGTACTACTCTGCGGCCATAGATTCAAGAAAATTCACTGCCGTCAGCCAGTTTATTGATGCACCTGTAGTATTCAAGAAGTCCGAAGAAGACCAGCCGTATATTCCTACAAACTACGGGGGAATCTGGTATGGTTCCATACAGCTTTGGGAGGCACTGGCAAGGTCACTTAACATACCGTCAATCAAAGTTCTGGATGCAATCGGTTACGATGCTGCAATCAGCCGTAGTGCAGCACTTCTGGGTATAACAGATCCGGAAACCATCGAAAAAACATTCCCCAGGGTTTATTCACTTGCCCTAGGTGTATGCAGTGTTTCACCGATGCAAATGTGCCGTGCTTATGCAGTTTTTGGAAACCAGGGTAAAGAAGTTGAACCGATTGCCATCCGCTCGGTAGAAGACAGGAACGGGGTTGTCATTCTTGACATGGAAAAAGATCTCCGTATCGAACAAAAAAAGAAACAGAACCGTATCCAGGTGGTAAGCCCCCAGAATGCTTATATTATGACTAATATATTAAAGGAGTCTGTAAGAATAGGAACCCTCCGTTCTGCTTCAGGCGGCGGTGCAAAGTTCAAATACAAGGACGAAAACGGTAAAGAATATCAGATGCCGGTTGCAGGAAAAACCGGAACGACTCAAAACTGGGCGGATACCTGGGCAATAGCCTACAGCCCTTATTACACTGCAACAGCATGGATGGGTTTTGATACTCCCGGAAATTCAATGGGTAAAAATCTTTCCGATGCAGCACTGGCTGCACCTCCTGTTGTTAATTTTATGGCCGATGTCCACAGGGAACTGCCTTATAAAGATTTTCCCAAGCCACAGACCGGCCTTGTATATGCTACTGTTTGTGCTGTAAGCGGAATGATTATGACCGAGTCCTGTACAGACGGTGCAGTCCGGCAATACTTTCTGGACGGGACCCAACCCACCCAGTACTGCTCTTACCATGAAAGGGAAAAGGAAGCAAAAATGATGGGTATTTCCAGAATCCAAAGAAGTACAATCGGTGCCACAAGACCAAAGATTGAAGAAGAGACTGAAGATATTCTTGTTCTACCGGATTTTATTCTGGAAATACAGGAAAAAAACGGAAAGAAAAATAAAAAAACTGATAAAAAAACTAAGGTAACGGAAGATGCCCTGTTTAAGGACTTTTTTATTACAGAAGAAGAAGTGCCTGATACTGTTGATCTGCTTCAGGACAATCTTGAAACAGAACTGGACGGACTGACCGAACAGCAGGAAGAATTCTCTGCCGAAAACCTGACAGAAAACCCTTTCCTGTAATGAAACTTGTTTACAAGGCTGTTTTCCCTTTTTTTGGGGGAATCAGCCTTTTTTTGTTTAAAAAAGAAACAAACTTTGTTATTATATTATTATCAACATAAACAGGGGGTTTTATGCTGGTTCAGGTTAAAGACGTAATCGTAAAAAAAAGAATCAGAAAAGAATTACAGGATATACAAGCCCTGAAAGAAAGTATGAGCCGTTACGGTCTTATGAATCCTATCACCATAAATTCCAACAACGAGCTTATTGCCGGGCACCGGAGGCTCGAAGCTGCAAAGGAACTGGGATGGAACTCTATTTCGGCGGTAGTCATTGATCCTAAAAATGAGATTCTGGAGCTTGAGATGGAACTGGAAGAAAATATCCAGAGGTCACCCTTTACAAAAGACGAGCTTATTGAAGGATACGAGAGACTGGAAAAACTGAGGCACCCGGGTTTTTTCAGAAGAATCTGGAACTTTATCGTAAACTTTTTTAAACGCCTGTTCTCAAAATAAAAGGCTCAAATTCTGTGCATTGCACTGAAAACCTTTTGGTTTAAGAGATTAATGCTTACATTGAGGCTTTCTCCAAGCTCTACCAGATCCTGCTTTATCTCCCCTATCTTTTTCAGAGCTGCGGAGTAATCTACCATCATCATCATTACAAAACTTCCCGACAGAATAGTCTGGCTTATATCAACAATATTGATGTTTTCACCGGCAAGATAGCTGCTTACCTTTGAAATTATTCCCACCTGGTCAGTACCAACAACTGTTATAACTGCATTTGAATCCCGGTTTTCCATACTGAACCTCCCATAACACACAGGAATTGTATCATAAACAGGAATAAAAAAAAAGCCAGGCGGTGTAAAATACACCCCCGGCTTTCCGGTTAAAAAAACTTCATAAACATATTCCGAAGTTTATTCTGATTATACGGGATTAAATGAATCTTTTCCCAAGCCACAAACAGGACATACCCAATCATCAGGAATATCCTCAAAAGCAGTTCCGGGAGCTATTCCTCCCTCAGGGTCACCTTTTTCCGGGTCATAAATATAACCGCAGGCTGAACATTCAAATTTTTCCATTTGAAACCTCCAATAATTTATACCTTAAGTATAACTCTAAAATTCCTAAAAAGCTAGAAAAAACCACCGGCTATTTCAGGAATTTCCTCGACTTTGGAAATTCTTGCCAAAAAGAGTACCAGAGAAAGCTTTTCAGAATAAACAAATAATTCAACCTCGTTCTTATCTTTTCCGATTCTGACACACCTACCCTCATACACTTTGTTTACCCCCCCATCGTTTACGGTCACCCTTACCGGAGATGATTTTTTTAAGGAATTCTCCAGAATCCGCATCTTACCGGGGTAATCCATTCCGGAAACTTCCAAAACCTGAAAAGGCACTGCAAAAGGATTTACCTGAACTGGAGATAGGATAAGATTGTGCCGGATTAATTTAAAGAAAATTTTTTTTTGTTCAGGACAGATATCAGCATTATCTTCAACGGCTTTGGTTAACTCTGAATCAGACCAGTTTGCCGAAGGTTTTTTTTTGCCGGAAAAACTGCGGACAGTAAAAAAATCACCTGAACTTACCCCGGTTCCAGCCCGGTTAAAAGCTCCCTCCCTTTTCGCATCAGGCGTGCTGCTTAAATCTAAATCCGGATAAACGAAGGCTTCAAATCCATTCTTTTTCACATTTTCCGCAGCCTCAACGGCATTTTTTCCTTTAAGAAGAAATACCCCGGGAGCCAGTATTTTTTTTACACATTCCATAAATCCCTTGTTACATTCGTATAATTCTTTTTTTTCAGGTTCGACCACAAAAACTGGGCCACTGTATACCAAACTTCCATTCCAATCGGCAACCCATTCTTTAAAGGAAAACAAAAAATTGGAAGGAAGATCCCCTCCCGCCTCTGTCCCTAAATCAGAAATAAAATCCAGATTACTGTACCCCTTTGACAAAGCAGAAAAGACGGAATCCCTCGTCAAAGAAAAAGAAGCTACAGTCTGAAAAGAATGAATACGCAAAAAAGGCAGAATCTTTACAAGATTGGCAAAACAAATTCCCGGGAAAACTAAAACTGAGAATACCGATTCAACAATAACTGATTTACGATTACCTGTAACGGGCTGGTTTATAATCCCGAAACCTTCAAATATTCTGACTGCACCTGATTCAACCTTAAGTATACCAAAAGCAAAAGCAGCCCGGAATATTTTTTCTGCCCTTTCCAAAATGACGGAATCCGGATCACTACCGGAAACAGCCCCTGAATTTTCCCGGAGCACCGTACTGAATCTGCCCTCTTTTACTACCCCCCTCCCATTGTCTTTTAAATACAGAAAATTATTGTATATGCAAAAAAACAATAAGGATAACTCACCAGGGGAAATATCCTTGTCTTTTATAAAGTCAAAAACGGATTCCAGACTTTCTTCAAAAAGCAAAAAATCGGTTTTTGACAAAAGGCCTGCAGTACCTGTCAAAAAGTACAGCAACCTTTTCCTGGATGATAAGGCGGAGAATTTTTCCAATACGGCAGAAGAAACAGAACCCCCGGTTTCGGATATGCAGAGTAAACCCAGATTACAAAGAGAATCCAGTACAATATTAAGTCTGGTAAGTCCCGGAAAATCTGGTAAACCTGAAATGGATGCTATCTCTTGTGAAATTCCGGGGAAAATCCCTTCGACGGTCTCCAAAAACTTTTTTTTAGGTTCGCCATTACTTTTAAAAAGCACTCCTTCATTTCCGGTAAAAAACAAAAATACCCCGATAAAAAGTTCCAGGGTTTCGGGAATAAAAGCTGAAGTATAAGAAATATCCTTAACATTATTATCCCCGCCGGAAAGAGACGGGAAAATTTTCCAGTCTTCCCGGAATTCCTCCAGCTCCGGAAAGATTGGATTTAAAGCATAAATCCGCTGACCTTTGAAGTCTTTTTCATAAATCAATAACCGTGCCTTAAGATTATTCAACCTGTCCAAAAGGAATTCCGGTGCTATAATTCTTCCCAAAAAAACAGAAAGTTTTTTTTCAGTTGCAAACTTTAACAGGCATATTGCAGAAATTATAACAGAATCCGTTCCGTCAAGTCTTGCAAACAAATCATTTCTTACATCCTGATTTTTAAAAAATTCGGAAACTGCTGATAAAAGGGTCTCCTTTCTATACGGAGTTTTAATCTCCCCAAGATACAAGTGCATCAGGCTGATAAATTGGGAACCTGGGATTTTCATCATTTCATTCCGCCAGTCCATTACAGCCTGCCCATCCAGATTCACCATCCAATATCCTCCAATTCTGATCCGTTCCAAGTCTGTATTGTATAGGTATAGCCCTGCTCTGCCAAAAATTTCTGCCTGTTGTTACTGAAATCCTCTTCAACCGTTCCCCTGGTTACAATACTGTAAAAGTAGGCTTTCTCCTTTGGCCGCAAAATCCTCCCAAGTCTTTGGGCTTCCTCCTGGCGGCTTCCGAATGTTCCGCTTACCTGGATTGCAAAAGAAGCATCGGGTAAATCAATGGCAAAATTTCCGACTTTTGATAATATAAGAACCGGAATTCTGCCCTGCCTGAACCCTTCGTAAAGATTTTCCCTTTCCCCTGTGGGTGTTTTTCCGGTAATTACCGGCGCCCCCAGTCTTTTGGAAAGCCGGTCAAGTTGTTCAAGATATTGCCCTATAATCAGAATTTTCTCGTCCGGATTATTTTTTACAAGATAGGACACAACCTCATCCTTAAGTATATTTTCCGAGGCAATCCTGTGTTTTTTACGGAGCGAAGCTCCGGAATAAAGTATTTCGTCCGGAAAAGAAAGGTTAAGACGGATTTCCCCACATCTTGCACCGGCAATCCACCCCTTCTGCTCCATCTCTTTCCATGGAACATCGTACCGTTTGGGACCCACAAGGGAAAACACATCCCCTTCAAGACCGTCTTCACGGACAAGGGTGGCTGTAAGACCTACACGGTAAAGAGTCTGCAATTCTGCCGTAACCCTGAATACCGGAGCCGGCAATGTATGGACTTCGTCAAAAACCAGCAATCCCCATTTATAATCAGTAAAAAGGGAAAAATGGGGGTATTCCTCCCGGGTTCCTTTGTTTTTTTCATTTCTCCATGTGAGTATTTGGTATGTGGCTACTGTTACCGGCTTAACTTCCTTGCATTCCCCGGTATATTCGCCAATATCTTCATCTGCAAGGCTTGTTTTGTCTTTTAACTCTCTTATCCATTGATGCACAGCAGAAATATTTGTTGTTACAACCAGTGTACGTGTTTTAAGCCGGTTCATTATTTCCATTCCTACAATTGTTTTTCCAGCCCCGCAAGGAAGAATTATTGTTCCGAATCCGGAACCGGGCCTGCCATCTCCTAAAAGGGCATCAGCAGCAGCCTTTTGGTAATCCCGGAGAAAAACGGGAAGCCCAGTAGATGAAACACTTTTTAAGGAAATTTCCAAAGGTTCCCCTTTCTCAAGAGGAATTTCGTCTGAGCAGGGCCATCCGAATTTTAGGAGTTTCTGTTTTATGGTACCCCGGTTGATTATTTCAGACCTGAAAATATATAAATCCCTTGCCCCGTTATAATATTCTTTACCGATATAATCCAGATCCCCTACGGTTGATTCATTTAGAATTCCTTTAAAAACTTTGGCCTCCAAAAGCTGCCTGTAAAGTTTTTCTTCTTCCATAACGAGGAGCAGAGAATCCTTTTCTTTTGACAGAAAAAGTTTTACAGCCCCGTATTTAAGAAATGTCTCGGAAATCCATGCCAAAACGCCCTGGGGAACAGGAAACCGTGCAAGCCTGTTTAAGGTTCCGGTAATTTTATCACAGGTCTCTCCTCCCGATGCCGCATTCCAAAGTGACAAGGGGGTAATTCTGTATGTATGAAGATGCTCGGGGGATTTTTCCAATTCCGCAAAAGGAATAAGGGCGTCCCGGGCTTCGGAAAACTTAGGTGAATGAACATCCAGAAGTACTGTTTTATCGCTTTGAACAATTATAGGATTCTGAAAATCGTATTCCATAAATCACTATTTTAACTCATATAGAAAAATGGGTAAATAGCTTTTAAAAATCCTGACTAAAACCTGCCGGTACTTTCTCCCCTCCATTGAAAAAAAATGCTCCATATGGTAAAGTCTCAATATATAAAACGAGGATTTGAATTATGGATGTTGCAATTTTTTTCGGTTCAAAATCAGATACAGAGGTAATGAAAAAGGCCGCAGGAGTCTTAAAGGAATTCGGAATAGACTATAAGGCCTTTGTTATTTCAGCACACCGGGCACCGGAAGCTTTAAGGGAAACTGTAAAAAAAGCAGAATCCCAAGGGGTTAAGGTCTTTATAGCAGGAGCGGGACTTGCCGCCCATTTACCGGGCGTTATAGCCTCCATGACCTCTCTTCCGGTTATCGGCGTTCCGATACTATCCGGAGGACTGGGAGGTCTGGATGCACTGCTGGCCATAGTGCAGATGCCCAAACCGGTACCTGTAGCAACAGTGGGTATAAACAATGCGGCAAATGCTGCATTTCTAGCACTGGAAATACTGGCAACCGGGGATGAAACATTGAAAAACCGCCTTTCTGAGTACAAGAAGAAAACGGCGGAAGAATTTTCTGCTGATGCAGAAATTGAAATCTAGCTGGAGGATTTTTATGGGTTTAGACATTGGAAACATCGTAAAAGGGGAAATGCTGTATGAAGGCAAGGCAAAAAAGGTTTTTGCCACAAATAACCCTGAATATGTAATCATTGATTATAAAGACGATGCCACAGCATTTAACGGAGAAAAAAAAGGTACCATCGATGACAAAGGAATTCTGAACAATAGTATTTCTTCTCTTCTTTTTGAACTTCTTAGAAAGAATGGTGTAAAAAGCCACTATGTGGCAAAGATCTCTGACAGAGAGGTTTTATGCAAAAAAGTTTCCATTATCCCTCTGGAAGTAATTGTACGTAATGTTGCGGCCGGTTCTTTCAGCAAGAGGTTGGGAATAGCAGAAGGAACAGCACTTAATACGACCGTTTTTGAAATATGCTACAAAGACGACGCCTTGGGAGATCCCCTCATAAATGATTACCACGCAGTGGCTATAGGGGCAGCAACTTTTAAAGAGTTGAAAACCATTTACAAAACAACCGCAAAGGTAAATAAAATTGTTGGGGATTTTTTTCTTGAAAGAGGAATCCGTCTGATAGACTTTAAAATAGAATTCGGACGGGACTCAAAGGGAAACATTCTCCTTGCAGATGAAATTTCCCCTGACACCTGCCGTTTCTGGGATGCAAAAACAGGAGAAAAGCTTGACAAAGACAGATTCAGAAGGGATCTTGGAAACGTCAAGGAAGCCTATGTGGAAATATTGAACAGAGTGTCAAAATAGATACACTACGCTTTATAAAAAACACCGGGGAACCGGAACCGTTCCGCGCCGCAAAGGTATCGGATAGGAGCCGGAAGTAACCCGGTGTTTCTGTTTATTAAAAAATATTCTATACATTGAATTTAAAGAAAATTACATCACCGTCCTGAACGATGTATTCCTTTCCTTCCTGCCTGTACTTTCCGGCAGCCTTTATGGCCTGTTCCGAACCATATTCCTTGAGATCATCAAAGGAGTATACTTCCGCCTTAATAAAGCCCCTCTCAAAGTCAGTATGAATAACCCCGGCTGCTTTTGGCGCTGTATCCCCCTTATGGATAGTCCAAGCCCTGCACTCATCGGCACCGGCTGTGAAAAAGGTCCTCAAACCCAACTGGTCATAAGCAACACGGCTTAAAGCTGCCAGCCCGGATTCTTCGAGACCAATTTCCTCCAAAAAAGCCAGCTTTTCTTCGTAAGAATCCAAATCTGCTATTTCGGCCTCAAATTTACCGCAAATTGGGACAACCTGAGTCCCTTCTGATGCTGCTATCTTCTTCACAGTATCCAAATAAGGATTACCGTTTTTTATTCCGTCTTCATCGAGATTGCATACATAAATCACCGGTTTCATTGTTATCAAATGCAAATCATAAACCGAGCTTTTTTCATCATCAGTTAATTGTGCAAACCTGGCGCCTTTTCCCTCCTGCAGCAAAGGACGTATTTTTTCACAGGCAGAAAGCATATTGGCACTTTCCTTTTGGGAATCCTTCCCCATAACCTTAACATTTCGCTTTAATTTTTCGATTCTCTTATCCAATGTTTCCAAATCAGCCAGGGCAAGCTCAACATTTATGGTTCCTATATCACCTTCCGGATCAATCCGGTTATTAACATGAACGATGTCAGGATTGTCAAAACATCTTACAACATGGGCTATCATACCCACTTCCCTTATATGGGACAGGAACTGGTTTCCCAAACCTTCCCCGCTGGAAGCCCCTTTTACAAGCCCTGCAATGTCTACAAATTCCACTGCCGCAGGAATCACCTTTTTTGGCTGAAAAACCTTGGCAAGATAATCCAACCTGGAATCAGGAACATTTACAATCCCCACATTCGGGTCAATAGTGCAAAATGGATAGTTAGCCGCTTCTGCCGGTGCAGAAGTAAGAGCGGAAAAAATAGTAGATTTACCTACATTCGGAAGTCCGACAATACCACAATTCAATGCCATATATAATCCTCTTAAAAAAATCCGTCAAAGTAGTAACATTCTACTACCTTGACGGATAGTATTCAAGGGGAACCTGTAAAGACCGCCATCAGGCAACAAAGGGTTCCAGATGGGCTTTCCGTGAAGAATGCTGAAGCCTTTTTATGGCCTTTTTTTCAATCTGGCGGATTCTCTCCTTTGTCAGAGAATAAATCTCCCCAATCTCCTTTAAACTTTTCGGGGAAAGTCCGTTAAGCCCGAATCTATAACGGATTACATCGGCTTCTTTTTCGGAAAGGGTATCCAGTACCTTATCAATTTCACACTTAAGATTTTCGTTGATAACATAATTCTCCGGCAACTGGTAGGTGCTGTCTTCCACAAAGTCTCCCAAAGTGGAACTGTCCCTCTCATCAAAAACCGGAAGATCCAAGGAAACCATGTCCCTGGTAATGTTTATCATTTCCCTTACATGGGATTTTTCCATATTCAGCATTTCTGAAATCTTCTCTATCTCTTCTTCTTCACTGTAAGACCCATGAAGTGCTTTCTTTGCCTTTTCAATCTGCACAATCTCGTTTGCCCGGTTCAAAGGAAGCCTTATCATCCTGGATTTTTCACAGATTGCTTTTAAAATCGCCTGCCTTATCCACCACACAGCATAGGAGATAAAATGAAAACCTTTCGTCACATCAAATTTTTCAACAGCCGTCATTAAGCCGATGTTTCCCTCACTGATTAAATCCGTAAGGGGAACCCCCTGATTCTGGAATTTTTTTGCAACATTAACTACAAACCTCAAATTCGACTTTACAAGAATGTCTTTGGCTTCCTTGTCACCTGAGGCTGCCAGTGCGGCATACTTTTCCTCTTCCTCTCTTGATAACAAGGGGATTCTGCTGATTTGCTTTAAATAAAGAGCCAGGACATTTTCGTCTGATACACTATCATAATTCAAAACATAATTCTTATTTTTATTGTTCATCAATTTGCCTCCTTAGGGGTTTCGACTACATATAACTTGTTGCAAATTCCATGCCAAAACAACAAGGAAAAATGTCAAAAAAAAGGTAAAAAAAGAGCTTTTTTGCGGAGAATTTTACAAAATTCCATATGTTTTGCATGATTTTCATAAAAATACAGTATTTTCAATAAATTACAAGTGTCAATCTGACACACCGCCGGTTTTTATAGGTTTTAATGTATCTTTTTGACACAATAGTATAGTTTTATTTTTCTTGTGATATTTATTGACCATCTGTGTAAACTTTCGTATATTTTACTGAGAAGTTGTTAAACCTCACAAATACATCCCGGTAGGGATTTTTTTTATCCACTAAAACAAGGGGTATTGTTGCCCCCGAACTTTCAGGAGGAACAAATGAAAGTAAAGCCATTAGCTGACAGGGTACTGGTAAAAGTAGAGAAAACAGAGGCAAAAACAGCAGGAGGAATAATAATTCCTGATACTGTTACCCAGGAAAAAACACAAACCGGAGTCGTGGAAGCAGTCGGTACAGACTCAGAAAAGATCCTCGTTTCTGTAGGCCAGAAAGTTATGTATGACAAATATAGCGGCGTACAGATAAAAATCGACGGAGAGGAATATCTTATCCTGAAAATGGCAGATGTAGTCGCAGTCCTTGACTAGGCTCAATTCAGGGTGCCCTTTTTACGGGTACCCTTGTTTTATACAGTGATACTGTAGAATCCCTTTTTTGAAATAATTACATGATCTAGAACCGGAATCCCCAAAAGCTCACCGGCTTCCTTGAGCTTTAGTGTGAGCTGTATATCCTCTTGGGAAGGGCTGAGTTGGCCGGATGGATGGTTGTGGCTTATTATTATTGCTGCACTCCTTAATTTGAGGGGAGAAGAAAATACTTCGCGGGGATGCACCAGGGTCTTGTTAACAGTTCCGATACTGACAACCCTTACTTCCAGGATTTCATGGGCCCCGTTAAGAGCTATACAAATAAAGTGTTCCTGGTTTTCAAAGGCATAATGTCTCAACACCTCGTAAACATCTTTTGCTGTCTTAATTATCTGGCCTGGAGAACCGTAAAACCGTCTGCCTAGTTCAAGGGCAGAAAGAATTACTGCCTGTTTGTCCTTTCCGATTCCGGGAAATGCTGCTAGAACAAAGGGTAAATCCCTTTTTTCTGTGGCTGAGATGGCTTTTTTTACTTTTTCTGCCAATACAGAAACGGAACAGCCTTTTACACCGGTTCTAAGTAACACGGCAATAAGTTCTTTATCGCTCAAGGTTTCAACACCTTTCTCGATTATTCTTTCCCTAAAATCCGGTTTTATGGTTTTATTTTTCATTTTGCCCCCTATATATATCTATAAAGAAAAAATTCTTTTTGCGTTAATTTTTTTTTAAAAAGCCGAAAATAAATTTATGAAAAAGAATTTTTTTGTTTTACCAGTTTTAATTTTAATACTTTCAGGTTGTGTAACAGGAATTTCCTGGAAAACACAAAAAGAAGAAATCCCGGAAAAAATAATGGGAACCGGATTAAAGACCCGCAATGAACTTGTTTCATTCTTTATGGACAACAATTCCAAAGCAGACAGGGAAAAAGTATCCAGACTTGCAGGATACTACATTAATAAATGTGCAAAAGAAGGTGTGAACCATGATGTGGCCTTTGTACAAATGTGCCTTGAAACCGGGTTTTTAAGGTTTGGGGGACTTGTTACTGAATCCATGAACAACTTTTGCGGTTTAGGTGCCATTGATGAAAACCAAAGAGGCTGCGTATTTTCTTCTGAATCAGAAGGTGTTCTTGCCCATGTGCAGCATTTAAAGGCCTACGGGTCAAAAGAACCTTTGAACACAAAATGTGTGGATCCAAGATATAAGTATGTAACCCCCAAGGGCAAATCACCCTATATTTCAGGATTGGCAGGAACATGGGCCGCCGACAAGGAATATGGAACAAAACTAAACGGACTGTTGGAAAAACTGTACACATTTTAGATATCATCTAAAAAAAAGTTACCTTTATCGTAAAAACCCGGAAAAAACTTTGCTAAAACAAGGCCTGTGTTTATAGCCCGGCAGGAATCACCAGGATACCTTCATTTGCAAGAATCTCAAAAATACTGTTTCTACCGCAAAAATGGGCTGCCCCGGCAAAGATAAAAACATCTTTATCACCATTTAAAACAATTTTAATTTTGTCTGCCCACAACCGGTTCCGGGCAGACAAAACCTTTTCATTAAAACTTTTATAATACTCCGTTAAATCATTATTTTCCGGTGTATAAATCTTATCCAAAATTCCTGAAAATTTTCTGCAATCCCCCTCCAAATAAGCTGAAATCAAGTCCTTTTCCAGTTCCTCTTCCTCTTTAAAATCAGGATATTTTTTTAAAAACTCTTTTATTAAAGCTATATAATCATCAAAGGAACCGGGACACAAGCTGTCTTTAAAACTTTCTTCTGTATCAAGCCCCTGGTAATCTTTATCCCCCAATCTGTCAATGAGAAATTTATCAACACTGTAAATATTTTCTCCTTTATTTTCTTTTTTACCTGACAAAAGGGTGTAAAGCAAAAACGGATGAAAAGAACTGAACTTCCTGTAAACATCTTCCCCTATTATTTTTGAAATAAGTTTATTTTCATTATGTGAAAATTCTCCGGGAATTTGATAAACAGGTTCAAAAAAATCCCCAATATAATCCATTGGAAAAGCCATCAGATTTTCGGCTAAAGATTTTGACAACTCCGAATAATAAAGCTCCGAATTATCAAAGCAGTTAAGAATTTCCTTATCCAGGTTCAAAATATTTTCGGAACTGCCGTGTAATGTCCCCAGTATATATACGGTGCAATTTTCCCCTTGTATTTTCCAAAACATTGAACCCTTTTTTTTCTCCAGCCGGGGCACGGATTCAGGAAACAAAGAGCCCGGCAGGAACAGCAGTAATAATAAAACTATTAACCGGGTAAAAAGGGAATTTATTTTCATTTTCCATTCAGTCTCCGGGAAAGAATCAAGACCTCCGGGCGGTATTCAAAGTGTATATTATCAAACTTAAACCATTTTCCTCCCCATACAAAGCCTTCTTTCTCAAAAATACTGACAATCTGTTCCGGAGGCATCCATCTTTTTTTTACAGGTATTTTATACCAGTCTTTTCTGCCTGTATTATACCAGTAGTATTCTTTTTTTCCGTATGTATAGGGCAGAAAATCCACTGCTATACCAAAACTGTGGAGGGAAAGCTGGCTGGTTCCTGCTATTCTGCGGAAATTATGACAGTCAATCCGGAACAAACTTTCCAAAAACCGCCTTACCTCATTGTCGGATTGTGCAAGTACCGTAATCTGTTTTTCAACTCTTTCCAGAGGAGCCTTTATCATGGGATGAACCTTGAGAGGATATCCGAGAAAGTCAACCGGAACCAGAACATTGTCACAGTCTTCCTGGGTATGGATTCCATAAAGGCATTCAAAAAAATAAACATTCCGGGGATAACCGGTTTTTTCAGTAAAGTCTATATCCAGGTTTTTTTTTATAATTGCAGCTTCTTTATCAGTATAGGTTTTCAGCTCTACTTCAGGATAGGGGAAAATATCAAACATTGAATATTCAAAAGGTATTTCCCGGTAGTATTTATGCAGGAGCCGGCCCTGGGCCCAATAAAACTCCTCTTCGTCCAGTAAAATGCACCAGTCCCCATCTTTCATAAAGGGCTCGGAAACACGTTCCGGATAGGCAAGGTGGAAGGCCATAAGCTTATAATAAGGCAGAACGGGGAAATTATATGGGATTCCATCCTGTTCTGCCTGATCAGACCTTCCACGGGCAGGCAAATTCCAGAAGATAAATAAAACGGATAGAATTAATACCGTTTTTTTCATTTAAGGGCAGCAAGAGTTTTACGGATTCTTTCCACCGCCTTGTTACATCCCAGTATTTTAATACTTCCAACCAAAGGAGGGCTCACCCGGCTACCTGTTACAGCCATTCTGATTGGCATCATCACATCCCCCATTTTGACACCAAGCTCTTCGGCCTTTGCCCTAAAGGCGGCTTCACATTCCTCATCAGACATGGTTTCCATTTTTTCTATAATCGGAATTACTTCTTCCAGATTATGGAGAACTGCCGGTAAATCCAGCTTTTTAGGAACTATTTCCTCTTTTGAGGGAACTGCAGGCTCAACGAAAAGGAATTTTACCATTTCCGGTGCCTCAGTCAAGAAATGCAACCTCTCCCGGATTAAAGGCATTACAGCCATCAGAGTAGCCTTCTGGGCCTCCGTTGGCTCAAGGAGAGTCTGGTCTGCAAACAAAAGCCCCCTTGCTTTCCTCTCCGCCGGATCCTGTTCCCCGAACAGCCCTGAATTTGCAATAAATGGCCATGTAAGCTCAAAAAGCTCGCTGTCTGTCTTTAATCTGATATACTGTCCGTTAAACCATTCCAGTTTTTTATAATCGAAAACCGCAGGAGCCTTATTTATGTGCTCCATTTTAAAAAGTTTTTCAAGTTCTTCCAAGGAATACATATCCCTGCCGTCTTCATAGGAACATCCCAGCATGGCGATATAATTTATAAGGGCATCTTTCAGATATCCGTTATTTCTGAACTCATTGCAACTGGTGGCCCCGTGGCGTTTTGAAAGTTTCTGTCCATCCTGCCCCATTACCATTGGAAGATGGCAGTACTCCGGATGTTCCCAACCAAAGGCCTTGTACATTATTACGTGTAATGGGGTTGAGGGAATCCACTCCTGGGCTCTCATTACATGGGTAATGTGCATAAAATGGTCATCAACTATATTTGCAAGATGGTATGTGGGGAAACCGTCGGTTTTTAAAAGAACCGGATCAGGATTTACATCTTCGTTTTTCCATTCTATATCCCCCAAAAGGGCATCATGGAATTTTGTAGTACCTTCCAAGGGAACTTTAAGACGGATTACATAGGGCTTACCGGCAGCCAGATTTTCTTCTATTTCTTCTTTTGAAAGATTGCGGCAGTTACGGTCATAGCCCGGTGCCATTTTATTCATTGTTTGTATCTTGCGGATCCGTTCCAGCCTTTCTTCGTCACAAAAACAGTAATAGGCCTGGCCCTTTTCCACTAATTCCATAGCATACTTTTTATAAAGGTCAAAACGCTCCGACTGGACATATGGACCGTACTCCCCACCTTTGTCACCTCCTTCGTCCCAGTCCAACCCAAGCCAGGAACAGGTATCATAAAGATTCTGTACATATTCTTCCGAAAATCTTGTCCTGTCTGTATCTTCCAGTCTGAGAATGAATTTTCCGTTCTGAGACTTGGCAAACAAATAATTAAAAAGTGCCGTTCTCACACCACCAATATGCTGGTATCCGGTAGGAGAAGGTGCGTAACGAACCCTGACTTCCATGGAAAACCTCCGTAAAATGCAAAAAATTTTATTTTTTTTTTTGTAACCTTTTTTTCAAAAATATTGTTTATAAGATGTAAAGAGAAAACAACAGTTCCTCTTACAAATCTCCTCTTCTTTCCGTGCCCCCCGCTGAGTTTCAGCGGGGGGCTTTTTTTACCCTATCCCTGCAATCCGCCTTTTTTTATCTCAAAATGACTGAATGTCATGCTGAAGGTAGCCCGCCCCTGGGAAACAGAACGCAGTGCGGTGGAAAAACCAAACATTTTTGCCATGGGAGCCTGACCGTGGATAACTTCTTCCGTAGGTTTGGAATCCAGACTTAAAATCAATCCGCCTCTCTGGGTAACCTGGCTCATGGCATCCCCTACATATTCCTTGGGACTTACAATATCCAGGTTCATTACAGGTTCCAAAAGTTCCGGGGAAGCCTGCCTGCAAGCTTCCTCAAAGCAGAGATTTGTACAGGCTTCAAAAGCGAAGGGAGTTGCAGTAAGTTCATCATACTCCAAATCTACAAGGGTAACCCCTACATCAGTACAAGGGTATCCGTACTGTATCCCGGAAGAAAATGATGATGTCACTGCATTTTCTATTGCAGCAAGAATTTCCTCCGGCACTGAGTTTTTCTTAACTCCGCATGTGTACACATTTCCTGTGCCCCGGGGCATCTGTTCCACCTTAAGTGTCACACCAGCAGAAGTATCCTTTCCTGCGAGGTTTTTAGAAAACTTCTCGGAATGGGTAACAGTTTTAGTAACGGATTCCCTGTAGGTTACCTGGGGGGCCCCGATTCTGGCTTCAATTTTAAAATCGTCAAGCATTCTCCTGACAATCACATCAAGGTGCAATTCCCCCATTCCAGAAATGATAAGCTGTCCGGTTTCCGGGTCTTCTTTACTGGTGAATGTAGGATCTTCTTTAGCAAGAATTTCAATGGCCTCCTTCATTCTGTCCCGTTCAGAAAGAGTTTTTGGCTCCACTGCCACAGAAATTACAGGTTCAGGGAATTTCATTTTTTCCAAAAGAACAGGGAATCCCTCCGAACCCAAAGTATCTCCGGTTTGTGCCAATTTCAACCCTACAAAAACACCAATATCTCCGGCTTCGATTACATCCATTGGTTCCGATTTATTGGAGTGCATTCTTAAAATGCGGTTTACCCTTTCCCGTTTCTTTTTTCCAATGTTATAGACCTGTTCCCCGGGCTTTATCTTTCCTGAATACATTCTTATATAACAAAGGCTGCCGGCCTCCCGGTCATACTGAATCTTAAAAACCAGCCCAACAGGAGTCCCGGACACAGAGCAAGGTATTTCCACCTCCTCTTCTTTTTTGACGTGAAAACCCTTTGCCGGGGGAACTTCATGGGGGGCAGGTAAATAATCCACAATACCGTCCATAAGAGGCTGAATACCGGTATTCTTTCTTGCCGAACCACAAAAAAACGGCACACAATTCCGTTCCAGGGTTCCCCGTCGGATTTCTTTTTTTAATAATTCTCCGGGAATTTCCTCTCCCATCAGGTACAAGTCTGCAATCTCATCGGAAAAACCTGAAACAGCATCTATCATTTTTTCCCGCCAATTCAGGGCCAATTCCTTTAAGGATTCAGAAACCGGACTTCGCTCAAACTTTTCACCTTCCGATTCAGGATCCCAGTGGATTTCCTCCATCGTAATCAAATCAATTACTCCGGCAAAGTTGCTTTCCTTTCCTATCGGATATTGAACAGGAACAGGCAGGGCATTAAATTTTACCCTTACATCTTCCATGGCACCTTCAAAATCAGCCCCGATTCTGTCCATTTTATTTACGAAGCAGATTCTTGGAACCTTATAGGTATCAGCCTGTCTCCAAACCGTTTCTGTCTGGGGCTGGACTCCTCCAACTGCACAAAGCACTGTTACTGCTCCGTCCAAAACCCGGAGAGACCTCTCAACCTCTGCTGTAAAATCCACATGCCCGGGAGTATCAATTATATTTATCTGGTATCCGTTCCAGTAGGTTGTTGTGGCAGCACTTTGAATTGTAATACCCCTCTCCTGTTCCTGGGCCATCCAATCCATCGTTGCCTCGCCGTCATCTATTTCACCGATACGGTGTATCTTGCCTGTGTAAAAGAGGATTCTTTCTGTAGTAGTAGTTTTTCCCGCATCAATGTGGGCCATTATACCGATGTTTCTCAGTTTTTCCAATTTAACACCTCAAAATAAAACTTAAAATTAAAAATCTTTAAATATGTCGTCAGTGGTAAAGACACCTTTTTTCTCGCTTCCGTCGGTGTTTTTTTCAGTCAGCCACTCCAGGGCCGTTACAGCTCCCAAAGCAAATCCTGCACGGCTTCTGGCACGGTGGGTCAATTCGATTGTATCTGCCTGGCTGTCAAAAGCTACAGTATGGGTTCCCGGAACAGTACCAAGTCTAACGCTGGAAATCTGGAAATCTTCGGGTAATGGTTTTCCTTCAAAATTACCAAAGACGATATTATTCTTTCTATCTAATCCGGCAACAACCCGCTTTGCAATCTCCAAGGCAGTTCCGGAGGGACTGTCATGTTTTTGGTTATGGTGAATTTCCCAAGAAGAAGCATCATAAAAGTCAAAAGAATTCATCAAGGCGGCAGCCTTTTCCACTATCTTATAAAAAATGTTTACACCAATAGAGAAATTTGAAGAATAAAGGAATGAAGAACCCCATTCTTTTACCATAGCCTTTACCTTATCCAGGGAGCTGTCCCAACCGGTTGTGCCTACAACAAGGGGAATCCCGGTCGGAACAAGGGCAGAAATGTTTGAAACAACAACGGAGGGATGAGTAAATTCTATTATGCCCTGGACATTAAGATCCCGGCATTTTTCTGCAACTTTTGCACAGTCATCAGACTTAAAATCCGCATCAAGAGCCACTGGGTCTGTAGTCAAAACAACATCATGCCCTCTTGACAGGGCTGTTTCCTTAAGCATATGGCCCATTTTTCCGAAACCGACCAAGGCAATCCTCATTTTTCCCTCCTTATTTTTCAAAAAAAGCACTGTGCAATGATGTTAAGACTGTTTCCACTTGATTTTCATTGCATATCATACTGACATTCACCTTTGAAGCACCCTGGCTCAACATCTGTATATTGATTTTTTGCTCTGCCAAGGCATTAAAAGCTTTGGCCAAAATAGAACTTGATTTTGTAATATCACAGATAACAGTAATTATGGCTTTTTTCTCCTTAATGTTCACGCTGGCAACCTTTTCCAGGAGTTCCTTTAATTTATCCAGCTTTGCGTCTCCGTCAACTGTAAGTGAAATAGAAACCTCGCTGGTGGCCACAACATCAACAGAAATTTTACACTCTTCAAACACATCAAAGACCCTTGACAAAAAACCTGACTGCCCGACCATTCTGGTGGAAACGATATCAATTAGGGTTACATTCTTTTTTGCAGTAATTGCCCTTACATCATGGGCAGGTCTCTCTGTATACCAGGGAATAATCCTTGTTCCGGGAGAGTCAATATTATATGAATTTTTGACCCGAACCGGAGTACCGGTTTTAAGACAGGGCTGCATTGAACGGGGATGGAGAACCTGCGCCCCAAAATAGGCGAGCTCTGCCGCTTCATCATAGGTGATTACCGGAACAGTATGGGCATTTTTTACGATTCTCGGGTCAGCAGACATTATTCCGTCCACATCTTTCCATGTCTGGACTTCTTCCACATTAAGGGCTGCACCTATTATGGTTGCACTTAAATCGCTGCCACCCCGGCCAAGAGTCGTTATTTCACCCTTTTCATCTTTGGCAATAAAACCTGTAACTACAGGAATCGGATCGTCATCTTTTTTTCCGTAATCCGAAAAAAAGTTTTTTATATTATCCCAGGTTTCAGGAAGAAGATCAGCAGACATAAAATTGGAATCCGACCTCATTCCGATATCCCAGGCATCATAATACACCGCAGGATGATTTATAGATGAAAGATATTCCGCCATAAGTCTTACGGAAAGCCTCTCCCCAAATGATACAAGATAATCCCGGCTTCTGGGAGACAGTTCCCGGAGCATGGAAACACCGGTCAAAAGCGTCCGGAGTTCCGAAAGCAGGGGTTCTATCACGGAAAAAGAAACACCAAGGGTCTCTGCAGTTTCCCGGTGGAGTTTTTCCACTGCGTCAATGTTTACATTGCCGTTTAAAGCTTCTTCTGAAGCGGCAAGAAGGTCATCCGTGGTATCTCCCATTGCAGAGAGCACCACGATAGGCTTTTTATTTGAAAAAGAAGTTATTATCGAAGCTACATGCCGGATCCGCTGTGCATCTGCAACAGAAGAACCTCCGAATTTCATTACAATCACAGAAACCCCCTATATCTTTTCTAATTACCTCTCATAGTAACGAAAAGACAGAAGGCTTTCAAGTATAGTAAAAATCTTTGACTTTAGGGATAAAAGTTTCAGTCCCCGGGATTTCCAGAATTTTCCGGGGAATCCCCGTTTTCTTCCTTTACATCCTTTGAGTTTGTCAAAAGGACTTCCTTTTCTTCTTTTTTTGCATACAAGGAGTCAATTTCAACCACAAGGGAATTCACATCAGAGTCAGACTTATCTACAGCCCTGATACCTCCTGCCGAAAGGATTTCAAAAGTTTTCTTTCCCAATTCAAGAAGTTTCTTTTCAATCTGGTGGTCAATTTTGAGTATCTCAACTTTAAGAGATCCCTTTTCGCCCAAATCCTGCATCTTATCTCCGGCTTTCACCAGCAGGTCTTTAGAAACATCAAGCCCTTTTTCAAGCATTTTTTTTATAGTTTCCAACACATCGTTTTTGTTTTCAGACATACCAAACCTTCCTTGCTTTATTGAATTTCTATTCCCAAAATTGTCAAATCATCATACTGCTCGTCTTCCTTAATACCAGTATAATACAAATACTCTTTATGTTCACTATCTTCTTTCTTTGTTCCGCAATAAAAATCATAAGATTTGAAAGTACGTTTAAGGAATGAATCAACCTTTTTGTCAACATTTACCAGGTCTTCTTCTGTAGAATTAAAATCCTTATATATCCTGAAAATTTTTTCCACAGAGACCAAAGCCATTACAGCGTCTTCCAGAGATCCGTCCAATGATGAGAAATCAAATTTCAGTTCTTCCTTTCTGGGGTTGTGGATTTTATTTAAGATGTACTTTTGCTTTGAGAAAACAGCCTCAATAATACGGTGAACCCTTTCCATTCCCAGTTCCTCGTTATCAATGCTTTCCTCCCCACCTCCTGGTATATTGGATTCTTTAACTACATTCATTACTTCGAATTGTGAATCCCGGAAAAATCTTTTGGATTCTTCTATCCCGTCGGTGTACAAGAACAGCACGTCTCCTTTTTCCAACTGGTATTTTACCACCGGAAAACCACCTTTCATTTGTATCAGATCAGAGGGGAAAACTCCTGCTGCTGAAACCTGAGGAAGCCTGATTAACTCCATTTTACCCGTTTTTTTCCTGAAAATGTGAACAAGATTATCCCCTGCGTTACAAAAAAAGGCATTAAGGGAAATACTGTCAATAATTATCAGGGTAAAAGCAGCAAACCTGCCGTTAAATCCGCGGCTTTCGATTGTATCATTTATAAGGGATACAAGTCTGTCAATTTTAAGTCCCTCTGACGAGTAGTTCCAGGTTTTAAAATAATTTTGAAAAAGAGTGGCAACTTCAACCATAATCAGAGCCGCCGAAACCCCCTTGCCTGCAATATCACACTTAATAACAGCATAATACCGATCGTCAAGCCTGATATAATCAAAATAGTCACCGGATACACCTTTAGCCCCTTCGTAATACCCGAAAAAAGAAATATTTTTTTCCTTAAGAATTCCGGTACTTAACTTAGTTCCTTTTTCGTCTGTTTCCAAAGGCAGGAACATTTTCTGAATTTCTTTTCCTACACTTAAATCTTTTGATGCCGCAGCCGCTTTTACAAGTCCGTGGGTCATTTCATTTATTGTATTACCCAGTAATCCTATTTCGTCCCTGGATTTTACAATAATATCCTGTCCCTCAAGTTTTTCCTTGTCCTCAGTTGCACTTATTTTTTCTACATGGGATACAAGCTTAATCAGAGGGGATACTATGACAGAAGCAAGAATCAAAGCCCCTCCGATACCAATAGCAATTGCCAACAAGGCTACAACAGCAGTTGTAAAAACCAGTGTTCTGATTGTTATAGACAAAGTTTCCAAAGCCGAAGCAGTAGAAATTTCCACCCTTACAATCCCCTGCACATAGGAAGAAGATTCCCCTGCCCTGTATAGTACAGGCTTGTAGAAAATATAGTCTGTTACATCTCTGTCAAATTTTTCTTCCGGATATACCGGCCATGATCCAATTGAAGATTGGGAAATTTCGTTAAGCTTTTGATTAAGCTGTTCTTCCAGATTTCTTGCAACATTCTGAATATCCTGAAGCCTTTTTCTGGCCAGTTCTGTCTGAACCCCCTGAACAAGCCCTATTCCTTCCCTTGTCAAATCATTTATTGCGGATGATAAATCACCAACGGATTCTTCTGCTGCAAGATTAAGTTCTTTCCGCAAAACTTCCAGTTTTCCGGATAATTCATCTGTCATCACAGACTCCCCGGCCTCGTATTCCGGTGTATTGATTTTATCAAGAATATTTTCATCATTTGTAGCCCAAACATAGGAGATTGAGTCCTCCGTCCCTGCCGCCCCAAAACCGGTAACAGTTGCACTGAGAGCTTCTTCCATGGCTCTGCTCTGTTCCGGAAGGAATCCCAACTCCAACACATTTTTACTAGGCAGATAAATCCTTGCCCCGGAGGCAATACTTTCCAAAAGGACCTTTGTCTTTACTTCCAGTCCTGTTACAAGGCTTTCTTCCTGAGTCTTAATCATATTTCTTCCTAGAGGTATTGAAACCAAAAGGACAACCCCCATTACAAGAATACCGGTAAAAAAAGTCAGTTTAAGCCTTAAACCGAATTTATATCCAGATATATTTGAAATATGCCGCTTTTTTTCCTCCGCCATTTTTCCGCTCCCAAGTAAATAAAATATTTCATTTTTGATATTTGCATTAAGCACCAGTGTTTTTACAATACCATGCACCCCAAAAAGGATTCCCAGGACAATGAATCCCATAAACACATAGAAAACAATATTACCGGCATAAACAAGCGATTTGTCTTGATTCAGAACCTGCCATGAGGGGTTGTATTCAAAAATATAATCCCCGAATTTTACAGTACCGTAATTTACTACAGTTATTTTTTCAGAGGATTTATAAATTCCCCGGGTTGAATGATTTAAAATTACAAAATAGTCACCTTCCTCCATATCAGGAATGGAAATTCCACTTATTATTTTATCAGAAGAAATATCATAATCACCATTACTCAGGTTTAACTCATAATCCCATGGTAATTCACCGTCCCTGTCAAGAAAAACTGAAGAAACAAAGCCATCAGAAGCAAATCCCTTTCCCACCAGCGTTAGATTTAAAATGCCTGTTTTATCTTGTCCACCGTCTACGGCTGTGATTGTTGTATAGGGAATATACTTATTGAATAAAAGGTACTTTGTTTCTGCCGGCCCAATATTTCCTGCTGAATCAATTGCAGCAACGGAAAATGCATACAAACCGTTATCAATATTCCACACAGAATAATTATCCAAGGTTGAAATAATCCTGGAAGGAAGCACAGGCTCTTTTATCCTGCCCTCTTTTACAGCCTGATTAAAGGCTGCCTGGTAGGAGGTCTCATCTGAAAGATAGTCATCCAGTATTTTTTCCGCAAAATCAAGACTTCCAAGATATTCGAGGGAATAGGAATAACCGGAAATATCAGGCTCAGGACGAGACCACTTTAATGAGAATGTATTGGAAAGAAAAAAACCTTTTTCATCCATACCAGGAAGTTCCAAAACCGGCTTTTCAGGGGGAGTAGTATCCCTGACAAATTCGACTCTTGCTGTTTCAGACCAGTTACCGGCCTCATCCCTTACTTTTACAGCAAAAAACCAACTGCCGTCTTCGGTAGTTTTTCCGGTAACATTCCTCTCATCAGGGAAATTGGAAATAACAAGTGGCGGTTCACGGGATTCTGAACGGGAAAGTATCCATGAAAATCCGGAAATCCCGGCACTGTCCTCAGGTGGTATTATTTCAATTCCGGGAGTGTCGCTGTTTATTCCCTTTCCGGCAGTAAAATTCACGGCCTGCAGAACAGGCTTATCGACAAATTTGTCCGGAGACAGCTCCATTATACTACCGGTCACTCCGGAGCTGCCTTTTTGGTAGTAAAGGAACAAATCGGATCCTACAACTACGGGACAAGGGAAAATACAGTCTTTCAGGTACTCTGGAGTTTCGGATTCCTCCCAAAAGACTCCGTTTTTTTGGGAAATATAGATTGAATTTTCACCGGTTCTGTCATCGTACCAGACCACAACGGGATTTTCCAAAGAATCAGCAATAACGGGATTGGCAGCCCTGCCATACCCGGAAGAAATTTTTTCCACGGTTTCCTTTTTTATACCTTCGCCGGTAAAAGGAGCTCCGTAAATTTCAGTTTTTCCTCCGGTAAAGGTTCTCTCCCAGACAATATAAGGCAATCCGTTTAAAACCCCCGGAAACGGCCTTTGATTATCAAAATTATCAAAGGACAAATTCCTTTTTTCACCAAAAGGCTCATTAAAATCAGTTATAATCACAGGTTCTGACCAGGTTTTCCCCTTGTCAGATGAATAGGCAGAATACAGCTGGAAAGTGGCTCGTTCCGCCATATACATTGATTGAAAAACAATGTAATCCTTTCCCCCTGAATACAAATGGACTGGAAGAAAGGAAGCCCCAAGGTTTTCAGCCGGTGGAAAAGGTTTGAATTCAGACCAGTTTATTCCGTCTTCCGATATTGAAAAATATATGGATAAAACATCTCCCCCGCCTCTTGCCGCAAGAATTATATACCCGCCCTTTCCAAGATCATAAATTCTGGGGGCCACAACATTTTTTTCATCCCTGTTGTTTTTTGAATCAATAAGTGTTTCTGAGTAAGTTTTTCCTCCGTCCACAGAGCGGTATATACCGATAAACTCCGAATCAACAGGAGCCACTGCAAAAACGGTTCCGGAAGAATCTACAACAACAGATGAAAGGGAGGGTTCCTCACCGGCAAAAGAAAAGGGACCTGCAAAGAAACGGCAAAGGTTTTGTTCCCCGCTGCTGCTAATGTAAAGGGAACTCAAATAGGTATTGTTTCTTTCATTATCTTTGTGTTCCTGCCAGACAATGACTGCCGCCCTGTCATTGAAATCTGAAACAGGAAATTTTCCCTGATCCAAGGAAATCTGTTCCGGCTGTGACCAATAGAAACCGGAGGCTGTCACAAAAAAGCGGCAAAACACAGTCAAAAAAAAGAATACATAAATTTTTTTTCTGTCAATCGTTTTCATAACATCCAACCGATATTCCCTTAAAACCCGCTAAACAATTTATAAAAGACTCTTTATTCTTTCATCCAAAGCAATTACTTTGGAAGATTTTCTGTTTTCAGGTTTTTCCATAAGCCGGTTAACATAGGAAGCTGCAAGAAGAGTATTGCCATTTTGAAGTTCGGCAACCGCCTGTTTGTAAATGCGTTCGTCTTGGGAAGACAAAACCACAGTTTCGCTTCCACCCACACTTATCTGAATCCGGTCCTTTAAGGCAACAGCCTGGCTGTTATCCGACCAGAGTTCCAGTGCCTGGTCAAGCTGTTCAAGGGCCACCGGATACATTGCAGTATTCTTACTGTTATAAATTTCCTCTGCTTCCGCAGTAAGCTCCCTGGATTTAACCTTGTCACTTTCTTTTACGGGAGGCATTCTAATACCCAGATATAATTCTACCTGATAAATCAAATCTTTTAAACCTGGATAATCAGGGTTTATTTCATAAAGACTGATTAAATCATTATAGCAGTCTCCGGTTTTATCAGTAATTTTATAATCTCTTTTTGCATTTTCAAACATTCTCTTAAACATTTTGTCAAATGAATCCGAATCAAGAAGGCGGTTGATTTTCAGACTCAGAAGATTTGACTCCTGGTTTAATGGGTAAACCATTTTAACATCGGCAATTTTATCCAGTGCCTCATTAAGGAGAGCTATTCCTTCTTCACGGTTTCCATTCTGTATTTCAGTGTGCCCCTGCTCATAGTACTGGTTTGCAAGGCTCAAAAGCTGACTCATTTCAGGATAAAGAGGTGCCGTAACCGGGATTGTCCGCCCTGAATTTACCATCATTGCAGTTCCCACAATCCCGGCCCATTTTTCAATTTCCGGATTTTCTTCTATGTGTGTGACACTCCACCTTGATTTTGCCCTGTTGAGAATATCATCGGCTCCCGGGAAATCACCGGTGTAATAGCTGACCTTTGCCTCTTCAATCAAATTCCGCACATCTTTAACAACCCTGTCATTTTCCCTTTTTGCTATCTCCATTCCAAGATTTAAAAGTGCACTGTCTGTGCTTTGTCTCAATTCAACAGATTCCTGCAGTTCGAACGCCTCTGTATATTTATCCCGGGATTTTTGCAACCTGTCCCTGGCAAGGGTAAAATCTTCATCCATCATAGCTTTTTCGGCTTCTCCAAATCTTCTTTTTGCCTCATTAAGTGCTGCTTCGCTAGCCCGGACATTGAGGGAGAAGACCTGCCTGTATTCTTCAAGGGATTGTTTTAAACCGGATAGTCCGCTTATTGCTTCTTCCAACGTAGAATTGATACCGGCAAGGGCAGAAAATCCGTTCAAACCAAGGGAGTCCCAATAATCCTTATTTTTTTCCAGTAATTCCCGGTCTGTATCCAATACAGCCCCGAAATTTTCCAGCTGTTCAAGGGCTTCCCCGGGATAACGGTAAACAATGTTAAATTCCCCGGGAGTCCCTTGTCCCAATTCTGCTATGCGTTTAAGTTCAGATTCATCGGATTCATAGCAGAGCGAAAAACAGGATTCAAGAATCCCTCCAAGCCTTTCACCCTCTTTAAGAAGATATCCGTTCGTTTCTTTCCGGAGTAAGCCTAAATATTTTTCAAGGCTGTCCCCATATTCATAAGGAAACCGGCTGTAATCTCTCATTTCAAAAGTGTATTTTCCATGAACAGATTTTCCTGTTTCCGGATTTTCCAAAGATACCCCCTCATCATTATACACTTCAGGAAAATAAACACCGGTTCCCTTTACTTCCAAATCTGCAATATAATCCCGGTTTATCTCCGGTATCCGGGTAATCAGATAGGATGCCGTCTTTATCAATTCCTGCATTCCGGAAATACTTTCCCTGATTTTATTTATATCAATCCAATCTCTGGGTGAATCTCCACTTAATAAATTTCTGAAAGATTCCTGCCACTGCAAAAAATCAGGAGATTTTTCAGACATTGCAGAAGATATGTTTTTTAATGTTTCGTTTAATCCGATGATTTCATCACAAGTCTGGTAAATAAATTTCAGGTATTCCACTGTCCTTTTATCAATATCCCAACTTATTTTTGTACCCGGGATTTCTTTTCCTACAGCACAAAAAAAACCTTCAGGGGTTTTTCCCCGTAGTTCGGCAAGCCCTGCCGTTTCATCAACATAATCCAAAATCCTACGGGATTTTAAGATTTTTTCCTTTGCACCGTCATAATTTTCTTTTTCAAAATCAGCCAGTATAAGCTCCATATTATCATCCAGTGCAGAGTAAAAAGTCTCCGTCAAAACAAGCAGGGAGGAAGCAAGGTTGGAATCCAAAACCCCGGTCATGCCTTCGTATATGGCAGAAGTTTCCCTTCCAAGAATCATCCTGTACGCAAATGGTAAAAAAGAGTCTTCTGTAACAACAGTCTTATCCTTGTTGTTTGAAACAAACAGGTTTTCCATGTACCAGCCGTATTCAGCTATTTCGTTTCTTAATAGAGTCAAGGTTTTTAAACCTTCCTTAAGGTTGTTAAAAGCCTTTTCCTGATTTCCGGATTCTTTTCCCTTCCAGAAAGCAATAAATTCTCCGAGTGCAGCCTCATTTTCCGGAAGTAAAACCTTTAAATCACGGATTATGAGATTAATCCGTTCGAGCTGGGAATCGATAATTTCTGCCTGTTCCGGAAATTCTTCATTAAACTCAACCTTGTAAAAAAAGAAACCGGAATTATAAATATCAAGGGCTCCGGCATAATCACCGGCAATTAGAGCCTCCCTTCCTGACATGAAAATATCCTGAAACCTGGCCCTGTAGAAAGTGAACTGGGAAGCCGATTTAGTTTCCTCTATGAATTTTTTTGTAGAGGGATTTGTATTTTTTTCAAGGGATTCAAGTTCCCGGATCAGCCCCAGCTTTTCCCTGTCATTTTCAGGTTCATTTACAATAAGATTAATAAGCTCGTCAGCTTTTTCGTTGTACTGTTCCCTTCTGCCGGTTATAATCCTGATTCTTTTTTGAGCCCCGTCAAACTGACTGGGATACTTTTTTATGTATTCTATAAGAATTCTAAGGGCTTCATCATAATTCGACTCATTTATAAGTTTATCGGCTTCAAGAAGCTCACTTTCCCCGGGTACATCCGTAAAGCCTTGAAAAAACGAGAATAATAGAAATGCCAGTACAAAAATTTTCTTAAGGATTCTTTCCACCTCTTCACTTTAAACAACAAACTACAACCGGAATTTTAACATTTTTTCGTTTTTTTTCCATACATCTGTTTAGGAAAAACAAAACATTTTTTTGTTACGGCTGAATCAACCCGAATTACAGTTAATTATATCAAACTCTGTTACAATTTTACAGATTCTGGGATATAATCAGTCAGATGAAAATAAGAAATTTCATATTTTTGATTATTTTGTCATTCTCATTGTTACCAGTGTTTTCATGGGATTTATCTGACGTGACAGCCGGAGCATCTGATATCTTTGATATTTTTTATGACGGTAACCAGGGAAGAACCGCTTTCAGGAGCCTGCTTGTTCCTTCCGGCGGCAGGGCCGAAGCACTTGGAGGTTCCTTTACAGCCCTATCCGACGACATATGTTTTTTTGACTATAATCCGGCAGCTTCTTCGGATTTGACATATACGGAAACAGGGATTTTTCACAACAGCTGGATTGGAGACTCAAACCTTGAAACTATCGGCTGGACAAGCCGCAAGGACAACATCGGCTACGGAGCCCAAATCAGATGTTTTTATGTGCCTTTCAGTGAATACGACAGCTTTGGCGAAAAGGTCTCAAAAGGTTATTACACAGAAACTGTCTTTACACTCAACGGCTCTTATACTTTTTTTCCGGGATACTATTTTAACGGGGTTTCCTTGGGAATGAATATTAAGGGAGGGTACAGAGGTGTCCCTGATTATTCTGACAATCAGGGAAATCTCATTGCCGGTTCCGGCAGTAAACAGTCTGCCTTTACTTTTTTGGTTGATACCGGAATTCAAATCAAATTCAATTTCCTGAAAACATTTTATTCAAGGGAAAAAAATGCCTGGTGGGGGATGGCTGTAAAAAACCTGGGATTTCCTGTAAAGGGAGAAAGTCCGCCGGCACAAATTTCCACTGGTTTTGCATGGCAGGTTTTTACACCGGTAATTCTTGCATTGGAAATTCAACAGCCCCTAAATCTAACAGATATAAGGGAGATAGAATATCCATATCTGGGAATGGGGCTTGATTTTAAATTTGCAGATTTTTTCTCAATGCAGGCAGGTTTTATGATTAAGGGAGGGAATCCCAGAATTTCCCTTGGCAGCCAGGTTCAATACAAAAATGTAGTTTATAACCTCAATTACACCCTGGATCTGACTACAGCATTGGTTCCTTTCGGGAGAATATCTGTAGCAGCAACAATGAATCTGGGAGACAAGGGCAGAAAAGAAAAGGCTGAAAAAGTTGACGAGATTTACCTGGCCGGACTGTCAATGTATGCGGAAGGAAATCTGGCTGCCGCCATAACAACCTGGCAGGAAGCACTATCCATTGACCCATATTATGAACCGGTAAAACAGTGCATCGAAACAGCGGAAAAAACACTTGAACTGCAAAAAAGAATTGAGCTGGTACAAACCCTGGAATAGAACCTATTTCTTAGTTCCAAAAGAGCGGTAATTAATTCCAGGAAAAACCGGATAACACCTTTCCTTTTCCGTAAGCCACTCGGTACTAACTGAATTTCCGCCTAGAGAATCATAAACAGTGGAAAAAGCAGTTATATGGTTCTCAAATGTTTCAACTGCATAATCTGCATAAATCCTTCCCCTGACCATGGAAGAAAGAACTATATCCTGTGACAATAAAACTTCCTTGGCTGCCAGATTAAGGGTTCTTTCCTTTAACCCGGAATCATTGGGAAAGCGTACTGTTAAATCCACCATTTTTAAAGCTGCATTTCTTGCAAATCTGTACATCCATTCATTTGAGGCTTCAAGAAGTTCTTCTCCATATCCGTCAGGGTTCCAGGAAGAAGACAAGGGTCTGATTTTTTCCCGGCTGGTCGAATAAGCCAGAATTTCAGATGGGAGAGAAAAAAACAAATCCCGGCCGTGTGACAATCCTCCTCCAGAATCCGGTTCAATCTCAGCAACAGTACGGAATAAATTTTCCAGCCATAAAGCTCCCTCAAACCATTTTTTCCCCAATATGTCTATGGGCATTGCACAAAGGCAAAACGGTGCCTTATCCATGTATCCTGCGGCCTTGTCTAAAACAGATTTTCTGTTTTTGATGAATTCCCTGCTGTCTCTTAAGGCCTGGGCTTCGGCTTCCTCAAAGGAATACAAGTTTCCGGCATTATTCCAATACCCTATCCCTGTTACCGGGCGGGAAGAAAAATCCGAAAACGCAGACAGTCTGTCTTTTTCAAGCTCAAAACCAATATCACGGCTGCAATTCTTGTATACAGGATTTTTCATAAAGGCTTTAATATCTTCTACAGAATTAAAATCCCTGGCAAATGCTGTCAGACTGTTGGGAAAAAGAACAGTGGAAAACACCCCCTGCCTTGGTGCCGGATTTGCAAAAAGCAGGCTGTGGGTTTCCAGTATTGTGTACTGGTATCCATAACTTTTTATTGGAAACTCAAGCCCGGAAGAATACCCCATGGAAGGAAGCCAGAACCCTGTGGGATTCGTGCCGAAATAAGCTCTGTGTGCTATCAAACCGGTTTCTATATGGGCGTTTATTACTTCGTTGCAGTCTGAATATAATGGCATGTAAGGGAACCCGGCTCCGGTCCCCAACAACTCAATATTACCTTTTTTTGCATAATAACTTATCTTGTGGAGGATTTTTAAATTGTATGTCTCAACAAAGTCCCGGCGGTTTTGTATGATTTTCTGTATAAGGTTATTTATGAGCTTGACTTTTTCCGGATTATCTTCGCTTTTAGCCTGTTCCTCCAATGCAAGGGCATACTGCTTTTCCAAAAATTCCACATATTTTTCAGAAAGGACCCTGGATTCCATTTTGGCACAGAGCTGAGGGGAAATTGACAGGGCCAATTTAAAGGGGATTCCATCGGCCTCCAGATTTGAAAAAACCCTTAAAAGAGGCAGATAAATGTTGGAAAGAGATTCAAAATAAGAATTCTCAATACCTAGCTCATCCTTTTCTGCAACCCCTAAAAAAGGCTGGTGGGCACTAAAAACAAGAATTATAGATTTTCCGCTCATGAAAAAAACCTGCTGTTAATCAAAAGTCTGCCGGTGAAAGTTGAATTGTCTTTCCCGGATTCTTCTAATCCCTGACAACTCCAGTAAGGGATTGGAATCCGCCTTGACAAGAGGTTTTAAACCTTCGATAGAACCAAAAGACAGGTAAACCCGCCGGGAAGAAGCAATCTCCACCTCTTCCTCCCCTATCGAAGCAAAAAGACAAACCTTCAGCGACTGAATCTGCTCATTCAAATATATTGACCAGTTTCTGTCATCAATTCCTAAATTGATATTAAAAAAGTCGGAATCCGATTCGTTGTCGGTTCCACCCTGATATGTGTAAACCCTTAAAAACAGATAATTGAATTCAGGATCATCCCTTATCCGGACAAAATCAGCCTCAGGAATCTCCCACATAGCATAGGCCCACCTAGGATTTCTGAAAACGACAGAAATAAATGCCTTACCGAACAAAAAGAAACTGTCCTTGCCATTACTGCCGCTGCTATGTTCCTGGTTTTTCCCGTTGTCAGATCCCGGCTCCTTATCAAAGCTTGCCAAATCAAGAATCTCACCAATAAGAATCTGTCTGTCAATGTCCTCCGGAACATCAATCATATAATTCTCTGATAATATTATCAATTCCTGCCTTGTTAACGACTCCAAATACTGTCTCGTAATCTGCTGGGTCTTCATATACGGTATAATCATGTAAAAAACACAACTTAATGTCAAGTACTGTGTATAAAGCTCCATTTTATCTTTATTATCATTAACACTGGATTTCAGGTAATTCCCGGTTTCCTGTTACCTGGGTTTTTATTATATTTTACGTGTCTTTTGAGGAGGTGAATCTTGGAATCTGAACCCCGGGAAAACAAATTAAAAAACATAACAGTGTTTCTGGCATTTATATCTGCCGTTTTATTTTTTTCGATTTTGAAAATCATGGCATCTGTTGTTATACCCATTGTTATAGCGGTTTTTCTTTCCTTTGTCCTTTACCCTTTGGTAAAGTTTATTAACAAAAAAGTAAGAATTCCGGGACTTTCCAAATCCGGAGTTTTCGGAATAATTTCAGTGATTGTTATTATCGGGATTGCCATCTATATACTGATGTCGGTACTTTTTTCTTCCACAAAATCAATGCTTTCAGTATATCCCAAATATGAGGCCAGATTAACGGAATTTTATATTACCGTCTCAAATTTTTTTGACCTTAGTTTTAATAACGAGCAGTCCCTGTTTGAAAATCTTTGGAACCAACTTGGAATAAGAAATGCTGTTCAAAAAGCTGCAATATCGACCTCCGGAACATTTATAAATTTTTTTAAAACTTTAATGATAATTTTATTAACAATGTTTTTCCTGTTGCTGGAATTTTCACAATTCGGCAAAAAAATTCCACTAATTTTTAAAGGCAAACGGGAACAACAGGTAAGGAATTTACTTTCGGATATCACGAGGGAAACAACGGTTTACCTTTCCACAAAGTTTTATATTTCACTGATAACAGGGATTCTTGTCTATCTGGCATTCCTTTTTATAGGGCTTGACTTTCCGGTCTTATGGGGTTTTCTGGCCTTTGTCCTGAATTTCATTCCAAATATAGGTTCAATAGCCGTCGGGGTCGGAGCAATATTCTTTTCATTCCTTCAATTTTGGCCGGAACCCCTGCCGATAATACTTGTAGCTGTTTCCATCCTTGCAATAGAGATGATTATGGGAAATATACTTGAACCTAAAATACAGGGGAATAACCTGGGGCTTTCCCCTTTCATAATAATCACTTCCCTTTCTTTCTGGGGATGGTTATGGGGATTTCCCGGTATGGTTCTGTCTGTTCCCATGATGGTGGTTTTAAAAATCATTTGCGGGTCAGTCGAATCCCTTAAACCTATTTCCATCTTAATGGGAACAGACAAACATGAAAAAAACAATATAAACAGGCAATCAGGCAGGTGGAAGATACCTGTTTTTAAAAGTAAGCAAAATGACAATGGAAAGAAATAATCCTGTGTAATGCAAAAACTTTGCTGAATGTTTTAAAGGCTATTTTTTCCTTGTACAGGAATGTCGTATTGTTTTTTTTCCACCTCTGTGGTAATGTATTACACTGAATACAATTACAAGAGGTTTTTTATGTGGTACACAGACACGAGGGATTCGTCTTTAAGAATAGACTTTAGGCAGGCCGTAATCCAGGGCATGAGTGAAAAGACCGGAGGGCTGTACATCCCCACAGAATTTCCAGAACTGCCGGATAGTTTTTTAAACCGTCCTTCTGTGCCTACATTCAGGGAGACTGCCTTTGAGATGGCAAAACCTTATACGGAAGGAACAATTCCCCCTTCTGTTCTTGAAGAAATAATTGTGGATGCCTATCCATTTGATGTACCTGTAAAGCCGCTGGATCCAAACACCTATGTTCTGGAACTTTTTCACGGACCTACCTGTGCCTTTAAAGATGTTGGAGCAAGATTTATGGCAAGGGTTATGGGATATTTTAACAAAGACGAAGACAAAGCTCTCCACATTCTTGTGGCAACCTCCGGGGACACAGGCAGTGCCGTAGGGAGTGCTTTTCATAATATCCCGGGAATAGATGTTACAATCCTATATCCCAAGGGGAGAATCAGTCATATCCAGGAGAAACAGCTTTCAACATTTACAGGAAATGTAAGGGCATTATCTGTAAATGGTTCTTTTGACGATTGTCAAAGACTGGTAAAAGACGCTTTTACAGACTCCGATTTAAGAGGCAGGTTCAAACTTAGTTCGGCAAATTCAATCAATATTTCACGCCTGTTACCCCAGGCCTTTTATTACATGAGATCCAGTCTGCTGGTAAAGAACCGGATGAACTACGATCCGAGACACAGTGAAGACCTTATCATTGTCACCGTTCCTTCCGGTAACTTTGGAAACCTTACCTCAGGTTGCATTGCAAAAAAAATGGGGGCTCCCATTGACGGCTTTATTGCCGCAACAAATACAAACTGCACAATTCCTCTGTGGCTTGAATCAGGAAAGTACCAGCCAAAGGAATCTGTGGCCACTCTTTCAAATGCAATGGATGTAGGCAGTCCAAGCAACCAGGAAAGGCTTGCCTCTATTTACAGTCTTGAAGAGATAAAAAACCTTATGGCGGGTTTCTGGGTCAACGATGCAGAAACATTGGAATCCATAGAAAATTGTTCGTATAAAACAGGATACACATTAGACCCCCATGGAGCCGTTGCCTGGAGGGCTTGGGACGAAATCCGCAAGGGTGCAATGAAAAACCTCCTTAACGGGATAAAAAGGCAGGAGGGGCAGACCGGACTGGTTAATTCGGTTCCGGCATGGGGTAAAAAAGCCGGAGACGGAAAGTGTACAGGTATTATTCTGGAAACCGCACATCCTGCTAAATTCGGGGAAACTGTGGAAAAAGCCTTAGGCCACGATCCTGTTATCCCGGAAAGACTTGAAAAAGTCCTGCACCTGCCGGACAAATCTATACCAATGGAGAAAGATTTCCGGTCATTTAAAGAGTGGTTGATGGAAAATCTGTAATTTTCAGGTCGCATAAAAATTACATAAAATTTTCAATGGGTATTAGAAACCGGAAATCCCGGTTTCCGAACAACGCGCCTTTTGCGACTTCATCAATATTACTGTGGATACCCATGTATTTTGTAAGTGACGGATCGTATACAAAACCAGGAGTTTTTTCCGCAGCCCTGGTAATAAGGCTAAGAGGAGGATTTTTTTTATAGTAAAGCCCCTTTTTATAATCCAAGCCGTCATCAAGCATTAATACAGAATCCACTAAATCCCCTGAAGAAGAAAAAGAATCAACAAGCTTAAAATCAAATTTTCCATTTGTAATTTCCCCAGTTATTTCCCCTATTGATGGAATTCCGGGACTGCCGGGAGATGTTCCCGGAGGAAAGCATATAAAACAAAATAATCTAGAAACAGAATATACAGAATAAAAAAGGGGTACAGCCCCGAAAAAATCACAGGTACTACATGAAAAGCAATTAATTCCTTCAACAAGAACTCTTTTCATTTCCGGTTCATCAAGATTTATCTGTTTCCAGCAGTGCAGGGAGACTTTGTTACCACACCTGGGACAACAAAGCAAAACTTCTTTTGAAAGGGATGCAAATCCCATATACTACCTCCGCAAACGGTCGACTTCTTCCCAATGAAAATCCAGCTCCAAAGGCTCCAAAAGCGGCTTCCGGGGAGGACGCCGTTGGGAATTATGATCTTTTATAACACCATCCATTTCCCCGGAAGATTTTATTTCCGCAGGGACAAGATATGGCTCACCCAGACTCAAGTAAACACCATCTGACGAAAAAAATACCGGGAGTATATAATCCTCTTTATAAGGTGATTTTGCAGGATGCTCCTTTACATATTTTCCTGTAACCTTTTCCGGTTTAAGTCTTATGTTTTTATTTCCCTCTTCTCCGTAAAGTAATTCCCATTTTCCCGCTTCATAATGCCGGACTTCAGTCTCATTTATAGTAACGCAAGTATAAATAACACCGCTGATTTCAAGAGTTCTGGGGAAGAAAATTTCTTTTCCGTCGTAAGTAATGGAAGACCTTAAATCCGGACTATTTGGGCGGTCTGTAATCCAGTACCTTACCCGGAAGTAAACATCTTCATAAAAAAACCATGCGTAAACTTCATCCAGAACGGGAGGCTCGGACAACAGGAGCCCGCTTCTGTTGCCACAGGGAATATACAAACCTTGGAGAGAATATTCTCCATTTACATTGAACCCAGGATTAAAGGCTTCATTTTTTTTTAAAAAGTCCAGAAAAAGCCCTCCGGAAGTTATCATACAGGGAATATTAATAATTTGTTTTTCCCCGGGAAATTTCAATCCCAGTTCCACGTATTCACTACCGGAAATATCTCCTCCGGAATACTTATAATCAGGAAATTCTTCGTATAAAAAGCCATAGTATGGCTTAAGGATTATTCTGCATGAACCATCATCCCGCAACTCAAAAAAGCGCTCCGGATTTTCCCAAATACTGTAAGCAGCCACATAAGAGCAGAATGCCGTTAATAAAAACACCAGAAAAAAATTTAAAACCGGCTTACTTGTCAAAGTTATAGTACACTCCCTGTTTTGCAAATCCGGCAAACCCATCTTTTTCAGGTTCAAAGGACTCAAAATTATCCCCGTAATGAACAAGAAAAATCTTTTTCTTAATCTCAAGGGGCAGAGATACCAATTCCGAATATCCGGCATGAACACCGCCATTGTAGAACTGGCAGTCATGGAAAATCCACTCTATCGAAGGAAAATCCTTCTCCATGGAATATATAAGCTCCGGGTCAAATCTTGTATCAGAAGGAAACAAAATTCTCTCGTCAACCAGAATTCCATAGGACAGGAACGATGCAACCCAGGAAGGGGCAGAATCCGGGATATGCCTGGTTCTGAACATCTTTATATTTATCCCCCCCACATTGGTTTCATGTAATATTCTGGATTTGTTCTTTACTTTTAGGGGTTTTACCTGATTAAAGTAGTCCTTAAAGGAAAGATAAGCTCTTTTACTCCTTTCCCCGTAAGCATTTCCACCTTTAAGGGACTGGTTCCACAGTATTTTTTTATATTTATCCGTTATTATCATATTGGGACGGCTCTTTGAGATATATCTTCCCGACAGGGCAATTTCCTCCAATCCGCCAATGTGATCTGCATGGGAATGGGTTACAAGAATATTCTTTACCTTTGTGATTGGAGTAGAATATGTATAAAATGCGTATGGACAAATATTGCCGCAATCTACCAGCAAATGGTCTTGCCCTTTTACGATTATCAAATTCGTCTGGAAATTCCTCTTTGCAAAGGCACTACCAACACCAAGGAAAAAAAATTTTAAATCTCCAGATGAAGTAAAATTGATTTCGGTTTTAAACGGTTCAATAATCATTATTTCTCCTTTCGTGGGTATTTTTTCCGGCCGGTTTAGCCAAAGTTTAAGAAGAACAAGCTTAAAACACAAACAGTAAGCTAAAAAACTGGGGAAAATACAAACATCATAGGCAAAACACCGTAATTTTCCCTGCACACTCCCAACAAAAAGAATTATAACACATTATTGCAACAAAATAAATAAAAGTAGCATAAAACAAGTCAACCCAAAATAGGATCTATATTGGGTTTTCCTGCAGGAACAAAGGGAAACACATTTTCCTTCTGGTCAACATAAAATCTTACAAAACAAGGTCCCTTTTTTCCAAATGCCTTTTTTTCCCAGTCTTTAGAGCCTGCTTCAATGGATTCTATTCCGAAGCCTTCTGCAACCCGTAATACATCAGGTGCACTCTCATATATGGAAGCAGAATAATTTTTATTATAGAGAAACTCCTGCTGTTGCCTCACCATTCCCAAAGCACCATTGTCCAAAAGAATGACAGTTACATTAAGATCATTTTCCCGGAGTGTTGCCAATTCCTGTATATTCATCATTATTGAACCATCCCCAGATATGCAGATTACCCGTTTACCCGGATTGGCAATAGCAGCCCCGATTGCAACAGGAAGCCCAAACCCCATGGTTCCCAAAGAGCCTGATGTCATAAATTGCCGGGGCCGGAACACCGGATAAGACTGGGCTGCCCACATCTGGTGCTGGCCTACATCCGTTGTAACAAGGAGATTTTCCCTGGAACATCCGCCTTTTTCCGCAGAATCAGGAAGTGAAGCTATAAAATCGTTAGGATTTCCAGGTTCCCTTCTTAATCCCCGTATATAAGCCATTTTTTGTTCCTCAAGAAATAAAAACCACTTAGTCCTCTCTGGGGTCTGGGCCGCTTTTTTTTCACTGGAAGAAAGCCTTTCAAGAATCCGGGCCAATACATCACCGGAATCACCAATCAGGGAAACCTGGGTCCGGTAAATTTTATTAACCTCAGCTGCATCAATATCAATATGAATAATCCGGGCGTTAGGACAGAATTCCCTGATTATACCAGTTGCACGGTCATCAAACCTGACACCACAGGCCAGAATAAGATCACTGTCATGCATGGCCCGGTTTGCCACCGGGGTTCCATGCATACCGACCATACCAAAATTAAATTTATTATCAAACGGAATAACTCCTATTCCCATAAGACTAGTCACAACAGGAATGGAATAATTTTCAACTAATTTTAGAATCAGGGAACTGGCTTCATCATTTGCGGCACCGCCACCTGCAAAAAGAACAGGTCGCTTGGCCGAACACAACAACTCCACCGCTTCATCAACACTCTTGTCAAGAACTGCTTCCGGCATGTTAAAATTTTCCGGTCCAAAAACCTTACGTCCGGGTTCGGGAAGCTCATTCACCTCAATCTGTGCAGTCTGTACATCCCGGGGAATATCAATCAAAACCGGCCCGGGCCGTCCGGAAAGCGCAAGAGAAAAAGCTCTGGGTATGGCAACAAGCAATTCTTCAGGAGTCTTAACCATCATGCTGTGTTTTGCTATAGGAAATGAAAGGCCGAATGTATCAACTTCCTGAAAAGCATCTGTCCCAATCAGGTAAGAATTAACCTGTCCGGTAATGGCAACCAGGGGAATTGAATCTGCATGGGCATCGGCTACTGCAGTAAGCAAATTCATTGCACCAGGACCACTGGTAGCAATACATACTCCGGGGATTCCCCTGGATCTGGAAAACCCCTGTGCCAGAAACCCGGCTGCCTGCTCATGACGAACAAGAATATGCCTTATTGTACTGGAGGTTAAAGCATCATACAAAGGAAGGACTGAACCTCCGGGAATCCCGGCTACAACCTCTACCCCCTGTCTCTCCAATAGTAAAGTAATCAGCTTTGCTCCGGTAACCAACATACCCAAACCTCCAAATAGTATCTCACTTTTCCTGAAATTCAAGAAATCCGGTTTCCTGTTACAGCATATCCTTATATCCTGTAACAGGAAATATCTTAAAGATTGTCAAAGAACCCCTTTGCTTTCAAAAGCTCTGCATTAAGGATTCCACCGAGGGCAGCCCCCCTCTTTGTATTATGGCTTAAAGCTACAAACCTTATATCAAAAACATTGCATTTTCTGAGTCTGCCTATAGTAACTGCCATTCCCTTATCAGCCTCCCGGTCTCTCCGGGGTTGGGGCCTGTTTACCTCGTGGCGGACAATAATCGGGTGTTCAGGGGCATTAGGAAGTCCCAATTCCTGGGGCAAACCTCTAAAAGCTGTCCAAACTTCCTCAATTTTTTCGAGGGATGGTTTCTTACCTTCCGGTAAATCAAATTCGAGACTTACACAGGCTGTGTGCCCGTCAATAACAGGAACCCGGTTACAATGAGCCGAAACAACCGGGGTTTCCGCATTCTGTATTTTTCCCGAAACAACCTTTCCAAGAATCTTGAGACACTCTCTTTCTGTTTTTTCCTCTTCCCCGCCAATGTACGGCACCACATTGTCAATCATATCAAAAGAAGAAACACCGGGATAACCGGCACCGGAAACAGCCTGCATTGTAGTAACAACCATTCTTTTTACAGGATAACCGGCTTTCTGAAGGGCGAATACCGGAGCCATGTATGATTGAAGGGAACAGTTTGGTTTTACTGCTATAAAACCTTTATCCCAGCCGTGATGATTCTGCTGGTCATAGATTACATCGGTATGATCAGGATTTATTTCTGGAATAAGCATCGGTACATCATCTGTCCAACGGTTTGCACTGGCATTTGAAACAACAGGGATTCCTTTTGCAGCATAAGCTTCTTCCAATGCCTTAATTTCATCTTTTCCCATTTCAAGTGCACTGAACACGAACTTACATTTTCCCAAGGCTGCTTCGACATTATTGGCATCCTCAACAATCAAATCCCCCACAGAAGCCGGAATATCAGCTCCAATAAGCCACCGGTTTTCCACAGCTCCTCTGTAAGTTTTTCCCGCAGAACGGGGGGAAGCGGCAACGTAGGTTACCTTAAACCAAGGATGATTTTCCAAATTAGCTATATAACGCTGGCCGACCATTCCGGTTGCCCCCAAAACACCAACAGCAATTCTTTCCATACATACCTCCATGCCGGTTTTGTTATAAAAACCACAAATTAAATATGTTACACCCCATTAAGGATGAAAATCTATAACCGATAAAGTTATGCGAACAAGTTTTCTCTGATTAATCCAAATACTCGGATAATCCAAGTCAGACTTAAAACAATTATAAGCCGGCCTTCTCCAAGGCATCCCTGATTATCTGCTGACCCTTTTCGGAAGCCTCCACAAGAGGCAGCCGGAGGGATCCGGCAGGAATTCCCCTGAGATTAAGGGCACATTTAATCGAGGTAGGGTTACCCTCACAGAATGCAGCCTTAAAAACCGGCATGAGCCTGTAATGGATTTCAGCAGCTTCTTTAAAACGGCCTTCCAGACCCTTCTGAACCAACTCGGTAATCAGCCCGGGAGCAAGATTCGATACAACAGAAACAACCCCGTCCCCACCACAGGCTAAAAGAGGAAGTGTCAGCCCGTCATCACCACTCAAAACAGAAAAATCCGGTTTTACCCTTCCGATCCTATGGATAACTTCCATCATCTGGTTTATATCACCGGAGGCTTCCTTTACTCCGGCAATATTCGGAAGTTCCGCAATTCTGCACAACAAATCGGTACTTATATTTTTCCCAGTTCTTCCGGGAATATTGTACACAATTATTGGTATCCCGACTTTTGAAACAGCCTCAAAATGTCTGAAAATCCCCTCATCACTGGGTTTGTTATAATAAGGAGTTACAACCAAAGCATAATCAACACCAAATTTTTTAGCCCTTGTAACATAACCTACAGCATCCTTAGTATTGTTACTTCCGGCCCCCAGAATAACAGGAATCTTTTTTCCGGTCTTTTCCCTAAAAGCCTTAACTTCCTCCAAAACAATGCCAATCATTATATCTTCTTCAGAACCAGGGGTTTCATCCAGGGTCGGGGTTTCTGCAGTCGTTCCCAAAGGAACAAGACCGGAAATTCCACCCTCCAGCTGATACCGAATCAGATTTCTGTATCCTTCGTAGTCAACAGAGCCATCCTTGTTCATGGGAGTTATGAGCGCTGTAAAAGCACCCTGTAATTTCGACATAAAAAACCTCCTGAAAAACCCGCTGTGTCAAAACGGGCCGGGAACTGCCATACAGTCATAGAATAAATGCAGAGGACATATAAAACCTCTATGATAAGTTATAATAAAACAAAAAAAAATTCTATGGATTTTTCAGAAAGCAGGCTTTTTTTTCCGCAACATGGATTGAAATCAATCCAACTATCCATACTTGAAACATAGATTATTTTTTTTCTATGTAGTATTCTTAAAACCTATGAAAAACAAACAATTTAATGAACTTGCAGTATGCGGTCTCGAAGCAGTACTTGCCCTTGGGGAAAAAAATCCGGGTAAAATAAGAAGGCTTTATTTTACAAAGGAAAGGGCAAAAATTCTCGGTAAAATATGCAAAAGCATTGCCGCAAATCACGGAATCTACAACATGGTTAAAGAACCGGAAGAACTGCAAAAGTTAAGCGGTACACCCCATCACCAGGGTGTGGTGGCAATGATAAGACAGGAGACACTCCCCCAGGCAGACAAGGATTATATCGAAAACATAAGGAATTTTCCCAGGATTATACTGGTACTTGACAGAATCAGCAACGCAAATAACCTGGGGGCAATAATCAGAAGTGCAGCTTTTTTCGGAATAAAAGACATTATAATTTCCAATGAGGACGGGCAAAGCCCTGTTTCCACCAGTACTTACAGAATCGCAAAGGGAGGCATGGAATATGTATCGGTTAAATCTGTTTTTTCAATCCCTTGGTTTTTGGAGCAGGCAGGGAAAAACCTCCCTGTGATTGGTACAGATTTAAGGGGAAAAGATACGCCTTTGGATATGAAAAACATAGTTTCAAAATTCAGGGGATGTGTCCTTGTTTTAGGAAATGAAGAAAACGGAATTTCCCAAGATGTAAGAAGCACTTGCTCAATGCTGGTTAAAATTACCGGAAAAACAGATATGGAAAGCCTGAATGTGGCACAGGCGGCAAGCATACTTATGTACATCCTTACCGCCTGAATCCCCTATACCCGGTGAATCACATCCCTGGGTTTGGAACCGTTGGCAGGGCCTACAATTCCCCTTTCTTCCATTTCTTCCACAAGCCTTGCTGCCCTGTTATAACCGATTTTCAATCTCCGTTGTATATACGAGGCAGAAGCCTTTCCGGCCTGCATTACGATTTCCAAAGCCTTGTCGTAAAGAGGGTCTTCCCCATCTGAAAAGAGAGAAGGCCCGGCCTCTGGATCTTCATCGTCAAAAAATATTTCATCATCGATATAGTCAGGTTCCCCGTACTGTTTTACAAAGTCTACAACCTTTTCAACCTCGTTATCAGTAACAAAGGCTCCTTGGATTCTCACGGGAAAGGATTCTGTTGCAGAAGCATAGAGCATATCCCCTTTGCCAAGAAGTTTTTCCGCCCCTACCTGATCAATTATAATACGGCTGTCCATTTTTGAAGCAACCATGAAGGCTATTCTGCTGGGAATATTTGCCTTTATCAAACCTGTTATAACATCTATGGAGGGTCTCTGGGTTGCCAGCACCAGGTGAATCCCTACTGCCCGGCTCATTGCAGCAAGCCTTGCAACGGTTGACTCCAGCTCTTTCCCCGTTGTCGCCATTAAATCAGCAAATTCATCAATTATTACAACTATGTAGGGCAGCTTTTCCGTAGCTATATTCCTTTCTTTTATCCTCCGGTTGTAGCTGCGGATATCCCTTACACCCATTCCATCCAGCAAAGCATAACGCCTTTCCATTTCGCAAAGACAATATTGCAGAGCCTGAAACGCCTTTTTAGGCTCTGTTATTACAGGCGTTAAAAGGTGGGGAATATCATTATATAATTTTAACTCTACAATTTTCGGGTCAATCAATATTAACCGGACATCAAGGGGGGAACGCTTAAACAAAATTGAAAGAATCATTGAATTTACACACACAGACTTACCGGCTCCGGTTGAACCTGCGATTAAAAGATGTGGTGTTGTTGCCAAATCCAGATACTGTGCTTCTCCGGTAATATCCTTTCCCAGAACAACGGGAATTTCCATTTTCTTAAACTGGGGGGCATCGGTATCTATAAGTTCCCTGAAACTGACAATAGACCTCTTGGAATTAGGCACCTCGATTCCTACAGCGTGTTTACCCGGAATAGGGGCAATAATTCTCACAGAGGAAGCAGCCAACCGCAGGGCAATATTATCCTGTAAAGCAACAATTTTCTGCAGCTTAACCCCTGGAGCAGGAAGAATTTCAAACATTGTGATAACAGGCCCCTTTCTTATTCCGGTTACATCTGCCTGAATCTTAAATTCTTCCAGGGTCTTTTTCAAAACCACTGCCGAATCCCGGGTTGCATCATCAATAATCCAGTACTCTCCGTCCTGATAGCTTGTAAGCAAATCCGCTGCAGGCAGCCTGTAATTTTTTACACTAAGCCGCTTGGCAGAAGAACCAGGTTTTAAGGCTGTTTTACCGCCGCTGTCACTCCCTGAAACAGAAGAATATTCCTTGTCCGGTTCAAAACCTCCGTTTCCCATAGGTTCTTCCAGTTCTTCTTCAGGATAATCATCGTCCGGTACTTCGTCATAATCATCAGAAACTTCTTCTCCCCCGGTTTCGGATAAATCATCTTCTCCACCGTAAAAATCCGGCATATCCTCATCCTGCTCCGGCTGTTTATCACCGAATAAAACAGACTGGTACTCTGAAACCCGTTTTTTAACTTCCAAAGGGTCCTCATAAAAGGATTCACTTTCCGAATCTTCTTCTGTTTCCTGCCCCTTACTGGCTGAATCTAGAAAATTTATTTTTTCTCCGGCCTTATACTCCGAAAAATCCACCGGGGTACTGTCACTTTCAGTTTTTTCTGATACGGAACCGGTGGAATTTGTCCCGGTTTCTGACAAAGGAGTTCTGTCACTTTCCGGCTTATCCGTTACATCTTCCCTTGAATCCCGGGACAGGGGAGGCACAATTGTTCCGGTTTTCTCATAATCCGGGGAAACAGCATCCCCCCTTCCCTGTACAAAACCGGCATTATTTTCCGTGCCTTCCTCATTTGAATAAAAAACTGTTTCTTCCGTAAGAACCTTTCCCGGCTTATTTTCCACATCCTCCGGAGAAAAATCCAGTGAAGAAGAACTGTTTTTCATTCCGGTGTTTGATTCCCCGGAAGAAAAAATACCGGAATCTGCCGGAGTATCACAGACAGCAATGTCATCCTTTTCTTCCGGCATAACAACTTTTCCGCCTGGGACAACACCATCTTCTGTATCTTCTGTATCTTCTGTATCAGCAGAGACAGGGGAATCTTCATCTTTCACGGTTTCAATCAAATCTTCTTCCTGTCGGGTTGTATCAGTTTCAAACCCCAGTAAATCCTTTAACTTCTGCAAAGTGGCAGTCATCGGCCGGTATTTTTTTCCTGACTCTTCCATACCGCCGGTTTCCTCATTCTTTTCCGGGATAAAGGAATCTTCACCGGAAACGAATGAATCCTGATAACCAATGTTTTCATCCGGAGAAGCAGAATCTTTCTGAAGATCGGTATCTCCAATTTCAGGTTCTGCACCACCTTCCTCTGAATCCCCAGGCAAATCCCTTTTCCTCCAAACCGGAAAATTTATAATAAAATATAAAGTGGCATACTCCAATACACCCAAAAGAATGCTTAAAATTACAATTCCCTTGGGAGTAAAAAACTCTACCAAAGGATGGGGTGGATATATCCCTGACAGTTTTTCTCCCGCAAAAATCGTAAAGAAAGGAACCAGAAAAAAAATCAAATATCCCCCCCGGACCATGGACCAGCCGGGAATAAAAAGCATTACCGAAGCGGTAAGAAAAAAAACCGGTATCAAAAACGAAGAAAAACCAAAAGTATTGAATAAAAGAGTGCCTAGGGAAAACAAAACACCGTCTTCACCGAGTGAAAAAAGAAAAACCAGCAGGGAAATAAAAGCAAAACAACCTGCAGTTATAAGCACAAAACCAAAAATAAGGCAAAGGGTTCTGTAATAATATTTACCTGTAATCAAGGCTCCATCCTATAAAAAAAATATCGTATAAAGTCCCAGTGGTATCAGGTAAAAAGCAAAGTAAAATAACCTGCCCTTTTTAATCAGATACACAAGGAACTTAAGGGCAAAAAACCCGGAAACAAAGGCGGAAATAATACCTGCCACCAAAGGCAGAATACTGACTTCCTGTAACATATTATCGGCATCTTTCAGTTCCAATATTAGTGCTCCGAGAATCGCAGGAATGGACAGGATAAAAGAAAATTCCCCGGCCACCTCCCTGTTTACACCGGAATATAAGGCCGCCGAAATTGTACTTCCGGACCTGGAAATTCCCGGTAAAACCCCTACTCCTTGGGCAAAACCGGTAATAAGCCCCTGGATTATAGTCGGTGATTTTTTTTCTTCTGTTGTCGGGATAGTCTTTAAACCGGTCAAAAAAAGCAGCACTGCGGTGACAATAAAACCTGCTCCCACTATTTTTATCGGATAATCATCCATAAGATATTTTCCTGCAAGAATTCCCATTATGCCCGTAACAAGGGTCGCCACCAATACAGCCCAAATCATTTTGAGGGATTCTTCATCCTCCGGTTTTTTCCTTCCTATGCAAAATCTGAAAAAAACCTCCAGAAGCCGGAATATAGTTTTTCTGAAAATTACAAAAACAACCAGCAGTGTACTTACATGCAACAGAATGTCATACAAAAGAGGAACATTTTCCAGTCCGAAAATGCTCTGCAGAACAGCCAAATGACCGGAGCTGGATACAGGAAGAAATTCTGTTATCCCCTGTACAAGCCCTAAAATTACAGATTGTATAATACTCATAAAAACCCCCAAAACAAAAACACCCTTTAACGGTACAAATATTCATAAAAAGAGGCAGCGGATAACACTTTCCTGCCATAATCTCTGGTTTCCTGAAAAGGAACAACCTCTAAAAAAAGTTCGTCGGATAAATCTTCTGCCTCTGACCGCCAACGCCTTACCCTGGTAATACCCCCGTTATAGGCAAAAAGTGCATTCAGTACATTACCATCCAACCTTGAAATCATTTCACTAAGATAACTGCACCCTAAAATCAGATTGAGCCTTGGATTTTTTAAATCTTCAACTCCAGTTACCTTGTCGGAAATCTTTAATTTTCTTGCTGTATCTTTTGCAGTCGAAAGCATCAGCTGGGTAAGACCTACGGCCCCTGCACTGGAACCGACTTCCGGATTAAAAAAACTTTCAGTGCGAACCAATCCGAAAACAAGATTTTTGTCCAGACTGAACTTACCGGAAATTTCCTCTATCAAATCATTAAATCCCCGGGGATAAAGATAACGGTAATCTTCTTTTGTAAGCTTACGGTCCGGTGTATACATAAAACGGGAAGCAACCCTAAGGCCTTTTTCCCAGTAACCGGAATTATAAAAGCAATCTACAAGAGATTCAACATAATCAACTGGAAGAAATTCATAGTTCTGCAGTATCTTTGCTGCTTCACCCTCAAATCCCCAGTCCAAAAGGGTTTTTACAGAATCCATTAAATCATCCTTAAAACCGGTTTTCATTGAAAAATCCATACTTACCGGAATTATTGAATCTATCTGGGTTTCCTGGGCAAAACCAGCCTTTTCCAATTCTTTTAAAGCCATTATTCGGTAATAAAAAAGATTATGGTCTTTGTTCAAGGCATTGAGAAAACAAGACTCTTCCAAATCCTTTCCGCCGGAAACAGATTGATTTAAAGAATCTTCTGTTAAAGAATCAGAAATAATCTTTCCGGTAAGGTAACTCAATCTTGCCTCTGTATCAGGATGCAAACTTTCCCCATATGACAAATAAAGCCTGCATATTAAATCCCAGTTCCTGTTTTCGCAAAGGTAGGTAATATATTCTTCCCAAAAACTGTTGAAAACAGATGTGTCATGCCAAAGCCCGCTGAATTTTGTGATGTAACCGGATAATTTTTCAGGAAGGTTTTTTCTTAGAACTTCAAAAAGATTAAGCAAAGCATAATCAGCCTGGGAATCAGTATTAGCCAAAGAAAAGGCTTTTTCAAAATACCCGGCAGCCATTTCAGTCCTGCCCATGGCATTTGACAACCTGCCCATGTAAAATACCGTGGTATAAGTTTCCGGAAGCCCGGAGTACAAATTAAATAATTCACCGTTGTAAACTTTCCCGCCGCCACCGTAAAGGAAAGCCTTGCCACAGTCAGAGGCGAGTCCGTAAAATGCAAAAAAAACATCTGAATATTCTTCAGGAAGGTTTCCGACTAAATTTTCAAAAGAACGGGATGCCAGCCCATAAGTCATGCTGGCCGAAAGCTGCCTGCATTGTGCGGCTTCTTTTATGTACGAGATTTCCTTTAAAGCTGCAGTTTCAAAAAAAGAAGGAAAAACTTCCTTTACTTTCTCATAAAAGGAAGAAAAGGCATCAAGTGTGAGAGTATACCATTGTGAATTGGCAGGATACATCAGAAAAAAAAGCCTCAGATTATCCAAAAAACCTGAATCAGAACATAACTTCTGTAACCCGGACAAATCAGTCCCAGGCTCACCAAGACCTGAACTGTACTGGTTAAACAAGGAAATAAGGTAAACCCCGTCCCTTAAAATATAAAATTCTTCCTGAACATATTCAGAATCCTTTTCCTGATAAAATCCGCTAAATCCCTTTAACTCATAAAGATTTTGGTTTAAAAGTTTTTCGGCACTTTTGAATTTTCCCTCTTTAAAACCCGAATAGGCTTTCAAAGCCTCTGTGTACTCCGGCTTTGTATACGGGAAATATTCCCTATACTCCTGCCTGTTAAATTTTCCACCAAACTCCAGTGCCTTTTCCCAAAAGGGGGAATCCAACCGCTTTATAAGAATTGAATAAGCCGTTACATTCAAAGGATAAGGCGAATTTTCCATCGCTTCGGAAAGATAAAATTCAGCACGCCGGGAATTTTTATCACTTAATCCCAGATAGAATACATAAGGAAGCCAGGAATATTTTTTTCCCGCTTTTGAAACCTCTGCAAAATCAGCCGATTCAGCTATCTCATAATTACCGGAAAAAAAATCTTTCCTTACCGAATCCAAATCTACCCCGGAAATTTTCGCCGAGCCACATGATGAAAAAAGCGGTAATGTAAATACCGCAAGAAAAATAAAACAATCTCTAATATTTTTTTGCAAACAATACCCCTTTTACGTTTCTACTTTTAAGAACATCAAAACATTCTTTATGTATCACAAAAAAGGGGAAAATTCAATCGAGAATCATGCTATAACAGCAAACAAAGCATCACATTGGAGGTATTGAAATAGTAGTCCCGGATATGATGTAATCAGGATTCTTTATTCCATTATATTTTGCAATGGTCTTGTACTTCCATGGATTTTTGTAATAGGAGTCCGCTATATCCCAAAGAGTGTCTCCCCATTTAATCTTGTATTTAACAATTTTAGCCTGTTTTTCTGCTTCTTCGGCAGCCTTTCTTGCAGCCTCTTCTTCCGCAGCCAGTTTTGCGGCCGCCTCCTCACGGGCAATCTGCTCTTTTAAGGCAAGCTCTGCTGCAGCCTCCTCCTGAGCCTTTTTCATAAAGGCTTCCTCGGCGGCCTTTCTTGCAGCTTCCTCCGCCCTGCGTTCAATCTCCTGTTTTTCCAATTCTGACAGAGTTACAGAAACCGGGGTTTCTGCCTTTGCCTTTGCTTCTTCAAGCATTTTATAATTTGCATAAGAAATATACAGGGCTATTCCAAGCGCAATTAACCCAAAGAAAAACAAAAGCAATGAAAGCCAAAGTGGAAATGACTTTTTTTCGTACACTACCTTTTCTACAGCCGTTTTTTCTTCATTTTCTGACATTGTGTCATCCTCTCCCAATCCGGTTACAGAATCAAATTCATAATCCGGAAAATCAAAAATATCATCTTCGTCCAATGATTTCAGGGAAATCTGCATGGACTGGTGATTACCGGAATCCAGGTCTACAGCCTCGCAGGATAACTCCCCTTTTTCGTCTATTCCAAGAATAAACGAAACCGAGGGTACTCCTTTGGGGGCGGCTTCTATGTCCTCGATTATAAGGGAATCAACATATTGCAGCTCCTTGTCCGGCTCGGAATCCCGGAAAAGATTAATCTGCATACTACGCTGGTTGTCCCTGACTGTGGTCAGTACAAGCCTCTTTTTTTGTACGGAATCCCCTTCCAAAACAGGGTAAAAAGAACCGTCTGCTAATTTAATTCCTATACTGCTCATATTCACCATCACTCCACAACCGAAATCACAGTTAAAAAACCGTCTATTACAATTTAGTATGACTATAAATACCTGTCAACTAATTATTTATGCTGACAATTTATTTTTATTGTGTTGACAAGACAGAAAAAAAATGTCACGGTTTTCCGGTAGGTTTGAAATGAAAACGGAGTTTTTAGGCACAGGAACAAGTTTCGGGGTTCCCTTTATCGGATGCAGTTGTCCGGTATGTTCCTCAAGAAATCCAAAGGATAAGCGGCTTAGGAGCAGCATCTTAATTTATGGTGAAAAGGGGGAGAGAATTCTTGTTGACTGCGGGCCGGAATTCAGGATTCAGGCTCTCAGGGCCGGTATTACCGGTGTAGATGCGGTTCTAATAACCCATCCCCATGCAGACCACATCTTTGGTCTTGACGACCTTAGAATTTTTTCTAAAAAGAAATCCATTCCTGTGTATTCAAACAAGGAAACGATAGAAGATTTAAAAATAAAATTTTCCTATGTCATAACAGGGGCACAGCCCGGAACGACACAGCCTAATTTTAATTTTATCAGTATTGATTCCCCCTTGGAAATAGGAACGGTAAAGCTGATACCCGTACCGCTTTTACACGGAAAAATTAAAAACACGGGCTGGAGATGGGAAAACACAGCCTACCTTACTGACTGTAACTTTATTCCCGAAACTTCTTTTGAACTTCTTAAAGGTGTAAAGACCCTGATTATTGATTCAATCAGGATTACCCCCCATCCCCACCCTACCCATTACTGTATGCCGGAATCCCTGCCTGCAATTATCAGAATCAATCCCGAAAAGGTGTGGTACACTCATTTAGGGCATGACAGCTCAAGAAAACAGATAAAAGAGTGGGTCAGGCAACAAAAGAAAGAACACCCTAAATTAAGAAATATTTGCATCAACCCGGCATGGGATGGTCTTATAATCCCTGAATAAAAAAAGCAGCCTTTAAATCAAGGCTGCCCTCAAGACTCTCAAACGGGAAATACTACACTTTCTTGGTGATATATCCGCTTCTCAAACATCTGGTACAAGTTTTAAGAGTTACTGTTGTTCCGTCAATAACAGTCTTAACAGAAACAATATTCGGAAGCCAGGTTCTGCGTGTATGATTATATGCCTTACTAACCTTGTTTCCACTTAATGAGCCTTTACCACAAATATCACATCTTCTGGACATATTCTAACCCCTCTAAAGATAATCTACAAAGCAAACTCAGTGTTCTAGTTCTCTGATAATAACAAAAAGAATAAATAATGTAAAGCATATAAAACATAAATATCAACAAAAGAATCTCTGTGTTTTTCCATAAAAAAATGCACCTCCTAAAATTGAACTTTATTTGTCCAACTTTAGGGGTGCACTTCACTTATTGAACAGCCTTTTTCAATCTGAAAAGTCCCCTAACCGGTTTTCCAGCCTTAAATTAAAGGGTTACAAAAACACAGGAGGTATTTCCCGGTATTATAACCTTGTTACCTTCCCGGATTACACCCTCGTTACTGGCAAAAACCATTTCCATTCCCTCAGCCTGGGGAACTTCAACAGTTACGGTTTCTGTTTTATTTACATTGTGCATTACAAAGGCCTTTTGGTTGTCGCTTTCCATAAACCAAGAAACAATCTGGGAAGCATCAACCGCAGAAGGAGTCATTCTACCCTCATACAAGGCTTCATAGGCTGTTTTGACCCTTATAAGTTTTCTGTAGTGAATTTGCAAAGACATAGGGTCTTTAACCTGTTCATTTAATGGAATGGTTTTCTTATTGTAAAGGGATTCCGTCCAAGTAGTGGTATAGGGATCATTTCCACCCCACATAAACGGAGTCCTGATTTGTATGTCCCCGCTGTCCGGTCTGGCTCCGCCATTCATACCGATTTCTTCTCCATAATAGATAAACGGAATTCCCTCGGTAAGAATATACAGGGATGCTGCCATCTTTAAGCTCTCGGCATTCATCCTTAAAAGTCCCGATACCCGGTTCTGATCATGATTTGTCAGGAAGGGTGCATCAATATAATCAGGATTGGCATCCCTGTAGGTCTGGTAATCACCGTACATTGCCTCTGCCAAACTGTTTTTTCCACCATCCTCATATTTTACTGTGTCAACAATCTTTGTACCCAAATCAAAATGAAATGTAGACTGCAGGGCCTTCATAAAATTAGCCCTGGTAATTGTCTGCTCCCAGACTTCGCCTACCAGATAGCAGTCCGGTTTGACAGATCTGGCATAATCACAGATTTCCTGCCAAAACTCTATGGAACGCTCGGTCCCCTGTTCCCCTACCGGAAGCTCGCTGGAATTAAAAATATGACTTGCAGCATCAAACCTGAACCCGTCAACACCTTTATCAAGCCAGAATTTAAGGATTTTTTTGAATTCTTCACGCACTGCCGGATTTGAGGCATCAAAATCGGGCATATCTGAACTAAAGAGTCCTACATAATAATTGTTACCAACCTTGTTCCAGACATTATGCCCCCATATTTTTCTGTTTATGTTGTACCTGGGATCATTTCCATCTGTCCAGCGGTACCAGCTGTGATACTTACTTTCCGGATCTTTTGAATATTGAAACCACTCATGAAAAACTGAAGAATGATTGAATACCATGTCAATTATTACTGTAATTCCCCGTTTTTTTGCTTCTGTCAGGAAATTTTCAAAGTCTTCCATAGTGCCATAAACAGGGTTAATGCTGTAATAGTTTGTAACATCATAACCGTGATAAGACATGGTCTCAAAAATAGGCAAAAGCCAGATTCCGGTGATTCCCAGGTCTGTAGTTGTGGTATCATCACCGTCATTAAGGTAATCCAGCTTTGCAGTTATCCCGTTAAAATCACCTATTCCGTCCCCGTTAGAATCGGCAAAGGAACGGACAAAGATCTCATAGTACACACCTTCTTTTGCCCCGTTAGCCGTTCTCGTCATCGGCTGTACAACTTTCTTTCCTGCATCTGTTGCACAGGAAGAAAAGAACAGAACAAAAACTGTCAAAATTGAAAAAAAGATTTTACTGAAATTCTTTTTCACATTTACCCCCGTAATAAGTCATCATGTATATTTATATTTTACTAAGGATTTTATTATTCTTCAATAACAGAATCCTCCATAATAAAAAAAAGACTGTCCAAAAGGACAGTCTTTTTTTTAAAGTTGAAAAGTTTATTCTTTTACAGCACCACTAGCCATGGTCTTGACCATAAAGTTCTGGCCGAACATAAACAGCAATGCGAATGGTACGGCAACAAGAAGGGCTCCGGCAGCAAACATGGTAAAGTTTGTAGCAGCACGGCCGCTAATCATATCGTAGAGACCAACAGCCAATGTCATCTTATCCTGGGACCTTAATATAAGTCTCGGGAAGATAAAGTCCATCCAGGGACCGGTAAAACTCGTCAAAGCAAGGAAGGCAATCATTGGCTTTACCATGGGAAGAATAATTCTCACGTAGGTAGTAAGCCGGGTTGCACCATCAACCAATGCCGCCTCTTCAATACTCTTTGATACAGTATCAAAGTAACCTTTTAACATCCAGGTGTTGTACGGTATGTTACCGGTCGCATAGACCAACACAAGACCCCAGTGGGTATCAAGTGCATTGATACGCATAAGGATAACATAGGTTGCAATCATTCCAATAAAGCTGGGGAACATCTGCAAAACAACCATACCTGCCATCATAGGTTTCTTTCCGGAGAAATTAAACCTGGAGAATACATAGGCACTTGTTACACAAAGAATAAGTGTAAAAATGGTGTTCATAAAAGCAATCTTAAGTGTATTTCTGTACCAGGCAAGATACATAGTATCATTAAATAGCCTTCTGAACTGTCTTACACCATCCATCTGTTCCATAAAGTAAGGATAACCATTCTCTTCAAATACAACCTTTCCGGGCTTAGGAACAGTACCTGAAGTTGCACTGCGGTTTACAGGTATCTGGTTTAGCCTTCTGTCAGAAACCCTTACTTCAAAGTCTCCGTCGTCAGGATTACCCTTGTACCTCATCTCATGAGGAACTCCGTCCGTTACTCTGAAGTAAACGATAGTACCAGGCTCAATATCCTCTGCGTCATAAGCCATGTCTTCTTCTGAATAAAGATCAGAAACTTTACCACCATAAACAACAGAATAATCACCGTCTTCAAGATTCTCAAAAACACCGTCTGTCATAACCAAAGGCTCACCGTCGTATGTCAAATACTGGTGCTCATAATGGGATGTTCCAAAAAAGCTGTACTTCTTATTGATACCGGTTGAAACAAGTTCTCCATCTTCAGTTGTAACAAGTTTTAAACCTGCTGCGGAAGTGTACACATTGTACAAACCGTCATCAACAATGGTGACATTTTTAAGCCCTGTAGAACTGTCAACAAGACCGTCAGCGAAAGCCAACACCTCACCGTCGCAAAGTTTTGTCAAAGAGCCGTCCAAGGCATATCCGTTAAAGAGAAGGACTCCGTTAGAATCCTTGTCTGCCCTCTTGATGTTTTCTTTGTTAAACTTGTAATTATACCTGTCCATCACAGTGTCAACAAAAACATCTTTCAAATAGGACTTTCCGAAACTCCTCTTAACAAACTGGACGAATGCTCCGTCACTGTTAAGAAAAAACTCACCGTTTTCCAAAGTTCTTACGGTGCCGTCAGATGTAACCACAAGGTAATCACCCTTTCCTTTAATGTAAAGGGAAACTTCCTGCAAAGAAGCAAGGGCTTCTTCATCAATGGCTACCGGCTCGGCTTCTTCCAAGTCTTCTTCATCATCTCCAAATGAGAAGAATTCACTCTTAGGTGCTTCTTTTACAATGGTATTTCTTGATGTAATAAGATTACCGTCTTTGTCAAAGAAAACAATATCACCCTCAAGTTTCCAGATACCCCCCTGCAAACTGGAAATAATTGCATAAGGAGCTTCATAGTTTGCAGAACTGTCCCTGGCATTGAGCAGGGAAACCGCCTTATCCTGTGTCGGCAAAGCGATTCCGGAACCGGTTATAAGTTTTCCATACTGCAACTGAGTAACAGAAGAAACATCAAAAGGAACGAGCTTGTTGGTTTCATAACTGAGGATATAAGTCCCGTCTGAAACACCCTGTGCAGCTCCGTCAACTACTTGTATACGCTCTCCGTCAACAGTAAGCACATGACTCGGAGAGTATTCCACCTTTGTAAAAGGCACAATAGATGTAGCAGCCAAAGAGTCTATATCGTTAAAAGAGGAACTCAAGGTAAAGAGAACCGGATACAGAACTACAAAAGCCACTATAACCAAAAGAACATATAAAAGGGTTGTAACTACAATACTTCCACTTTTTACCCGTGATAGCGTACTCATTATACTTCACCCTCCCTAAATGATTTTGTTCTGGTAAAGTTGAACAAAGCAAACGGAACAAGAACAATAAAGATAAGAATAGCAATAACAGAAGCCATGTTGTACTGCTGTGGCGGATTAAATGTCAACTTGTAAACCCAAGTAATAAGAAGGTCTGTTGCACCAGCCATAGAAATACTTGTATCTGCTACTGCAGGATTTCCTCCGGTGAGGAAGAATACTGCACCGAAGTTATTGATATTACCGGCAAACTGCATAATAAGCAGAGGCATTGTCTGGTAAAGAACAAGGGGCACAGTAATTTTTGCAAACTGCTGGTACTTATTGGCACCGTCGATAGTTGCAGCCTCATAAAGCTGTCCCGGAATAGCTGTCATGTTTGAAGTAACAAGAATCATACTATAGGGGAATCCCAACCAGATATTGACCACAATAAGAGTAACCTTTGCCATTGTAGGATCAGACAGGAACGGAATAGGCGATGAAATCAAGCCCAGCTCCATCAAAGTCCTGTTAATAGGCCCGAATGTACCGTTCAAAAGGTTTGCCCATACAAAGAGGCTCAACATACCCGGAATGGCATAAGGGATAATGTAAATTGTCCTGAATACCGGGGCAATCTTGATTCTCTTGTCAACAAGGATAACTGCCATAATCATACCGGTTACGAAACAGGTTATTGTAGCAGCAAAAGCCCAGATAACAGTCCAAATAATAATCCGTCCAAAAGCCCCTGTCCAGGAGTTGGAACCAGAAGACATGAACATAGTCCTAAAGTTTTCCATTCCCACCCAGTCAACTGTATTTGCCGGTGGTACATGGTGTGGCTGTGAATAGTTTGTAAAGGCTACCAAAGCCGAGAACAACAGCGGAACTATCGTAAAGAAACAAATCATCAGTACAGGAAGTACCAAAGCAAAGAAGGGGAAAGACCTGTCCCAGAATCTGCTGTTTGCCTTATCCCGTTCTGCAAAGCATCCGTTTCTCAGTACTACTTCTGCAGATTTTCTTGCATCAAAGATATTCCATATATAAACAAAAATAAAAAGTCCTACAAAAATGACCATAATAAGACCTTCAATCATCATAAAGATTGAATGATCCCTGAATTTTACCGGAACAGAATCCGGGGCGGCATCTCCCAAGGTAACGAGACCGATAAGGGCATTAACAACCGGCCCCCTGAACCAGGCAAAGTGTTTTGTAGTATTGTTACCACTTCTGTGGGCTGCCTTACAAACAGAACAACCATCATAGTGGCAATCGATAACCGCAGGATAATTTTTTGCCAGATACTTTACAGCATCAGTTGTATAGCGGTTTTCGATCTTTTCGATTTCTAACTCAATTTTTTCAATCTGAGCATCATCTTCAAGCTCGTACAAATAATCATCAAGCTCACCCTGATCTGCTACTTTATACTTTTTATAGAGGGAAGCATAAGATTTTTCCATCTTTGCATCCAGCTTTTCCACGTATGCAGGGTCAAGCTCGTAAAGCACATTCACTGCCACATCATAGTAATCTTCTTCCGAATACCCGAAAGCTGCACCTGTCTCAGGGTAGTACTCTTCTATGAGTGCCTGTGCTTCTGAATTAAAATCCTCATCAATAAGGGCAATATTATCGGCATACTCGTTAAATTCGTCATCTGCCTTTGCAAGTGACATAAGTTTTTTAACTGAAACACCGTAACTGTCAGCCAATTCTTCAAGAGATGCCTCCCTCAGATCTATCAACTCTTGGGAAGCAATATCAAAATTTTCGTTTTCATCTAAACCGCTGAGTTCCTGCAGTGCCGATATATAAGCCTCCGGCCTTATTATTCCACTGTCAAGTTCCTCATAAGAGATGGACTTTGTTCCAAAAATTATACAACAAAGCATTATAATTTCGGCAGCTATAAGAATCGCACCCCGGACATATTGCCTGAGGTACAAAATCTGCCCCAAACCCATAAAAATTGCAGAAGCAATGGGGGATTTAGTTCTTAAGCTGTCATCAACTACGGAAACTGTCTTTTCCATGTATTCCTCCGTATCCCACTAAGTTCCATTTATTCAACAACCGCCTACAGTAGTCTATCTGAGCAATACACAGATAAATTCCCAACGACGTTCACCCCGGTAACAAAACCAAGGGGTATTAAAGAAACCGGGACAATTTCTGTCCCGGTATAAATCTTAAAAAGCCGAATTATCTGGCAGCTTCCATTGCAGCAGCAGCCTTGTTCAACTCGTCAACAGGATCTGCACCATCCCAAACATTGGCAAAGGCAGCACCCATGGCAGACCAGTATGTTCCAATCTGTGTAATCTTAGGCATTGGAATTGCATACTGAGACTGGGCAAGAATACCCTGTGACCACTCGTCTTCTACAGTGATATCCTTTCTTGGGGGGATCTGACCAGTAATATCAAATCTCTTAACCAATTCTTCCCTTGAAACAAGGAATTCAGCAAATTTCTTTGCTTGCTCGGGGTTTTCAGAGTATGCACTTACTACGGCAAGACGAACACCTGAGAAAGAAGCAGGAACATCTTTTGCTCCGGGCAGTATAGGAAGAGTTGTAATTCCGAAGTTAACTCCGGCTTCCTTGTAAACTGCAATATCCCAAGGTCCACCGAGAACCATAGGAATTGTTCCTTCCTGGAAGGATGATTTTACAAAGTCCCCTGTCATATCTCCTGAAGGTACATCAAGAATCTGTTTTCTTACCTGCTGGAAGAACTGAACACCTTTTACGGCTTCGGGGCTGTTAAGGTTGTGCTGATGGCGGTCATCACCGTTAGGCCCAAAGAGCTGTGCACCGTAACCTGCATAGAACAAAAAGTCATAGTAGGCATCTGTTACAGGCCATGCGATGGCATACTTGTTTTTTGACTTATCTGTCCAGGTTTTTGCAAACTCAAAAACTTCTTCCCATGTCTTGGGAGGATTAGGAATGATGTCCTTGTTATAGAACAAAGCATAGGTCTCTACAGCCAAAGGATAGCCGTAAACTTTTCCACCATAGCTGGCACCGATAACAGCGGCCGGTACGAAAGCACTCATATCCATTGTGTTCTCAAGGATATGTCCTCCGATTACCAGAGATCCCATATGGTCATGGGGTACAACAAAAACATCTGCACCTACTCCGGCAGGACCGTCAAGCATGATTTTTCCGTCAGCATCAACGGAACCAACAGGCTCATAAATGAACTTAACATTCCGATCTACCTTTCTGTAGTCTTTAATAGCCTGCTTAATAAACTTTTCTTCAGGTCCCTGTGACTCCCATACCTTCAGGGTCACTTTTTTTGAAGGTGCTGCAAAAACAGATCCTGCAACCAAGGCAAGAGCCATAAGCACCAAAACAATTTTTTTCATGTTTCTTCCTCCTGTTAAATTTCGAAACATACATTGTTAAACTACCAGGGCACAACACCCTGACACTAAAAAAAGTCTAACACGGGTATTTTTACCCGTCAAGAAAAAAATTTTGATATTTTGGAGTTTAATTGCTTTTTTACATATTTATCAAAAACCAGCACCTGCAAAGCAGTTCAACGGTTGGCAAGTACTGTTTAAACAACTATTTTCACAAAGTCCCCTTGAAACAGGCAGATGGCTATACAAAAACAAAGGGATAAACAAAAAAAACATCACCAAATACCCGCCTCAAGAGCCGGAAACAGGCTCTTTTATATTTTCTCCGGGAGGAATCCTTACTATAAAGCAGGAACCTTCCCCCTTTTGTGAAAAAACTTCAATTTTCCAACCCAGGGAATCAAGAATACTTTTTACCACCGCCAAGCCTAAACCGCTGCCCTCTTCCCGCCTGGAATTGCTGCCCCGATAAAACAAGTCAAAGATAAAAGGCATTTCCTCCTGGGAAATCCCGACTCCATTATCAGCAATGGAAACGCAGACCTCCCCCTCGTAAAGGCTGACCGAAAAATCCACAAATCCCCCTTCTTTTGTGTACCGGAGGGCATTACCGGTGAGATTTTCCAACACCCGCAAAAGTACTTTTTCATCACAAAGTATAACCAAATCATCAGGAAGCGTTATTTTTCCGGTTATCCTTCTGCCCAAAAGCAATCCGTCAGAATAAAGCCGGTTAAAATAATCATTGAATATCTTTGCACCGTTAAGAGGTTTGATATTTTTTCGCCATTCCTCTGTATCCAGTTTTACAAAACTTATCAAATCCTCTATCATGTCATCCAACTGCTGGGATTTCTGCCTGATTATCTCAAGGGAAGAATTCATCAGTTTTGGATCCTCCACCATACCGTCAGATATAGCCTCTGTATACCCTTTTATAAGTGCCAAAGGCGTCCTTAAGTCGTGGCTTATACCCATAATAAAACGGGATTTTCTAAGCTGTCCCTCCATAAGGGCAGTCCTCATTTTTTCCAGGGAAGAGCTTAAAGAAGTTATCTCGTTGCTCCCCTTTATGTCGATTTTAAGACCGAATTCCCCTTGGGTAATACGGCGGGTGGCTTCTTCCAGGGCTGTTACAGACTTTGTCAAAGATTTTACAATCAAAAAAACCATTACAGCACAAAATGCAAACATTATTATCAGTACAATTCCGCCGCCAAAAAACAAATCTTTGAAAAATTTAGGAGTTTTTTTATGGTCTTTTGAAAATCTTGTAACCACCATAAGTGAATTTTCAGAATCCTGCAGGGGAAAATCAATCTGATATGCATACTGCTCCCTTGTTACCAGGAAAAGTTTTATAATCCCTTCATTTGAGATAAAAGTCCCCGGAACCAGATTAGGAATAATGGAAAACACCACATTATTTTCATTATTTTTTCTATCAATTACCGCCCATTCTATATTTTTAGGCAGCCGTTCCAAAAACCGCCTGACCTTTCCCCACTCTTCTGAAGAAATTTCACCGGATTTACCATCTACTGCTACTTCTTCGTAAGTAGGTATAAAAATTCTCTCCGGAGAATCAAAATACCGCATGAAGGCTATGAAAACAAAAAAAAGAACGGGAATCAGCAGAATTCCGGTAAGAAGAAGGTATACTTGACTTTTTATTTTCATTTTTTTCCTCTAAGTTATTCCAGATAATTTTTTATGAATTAAAGAATCGGTATCCCATTCCAAAGACAGTTTCTATGTATTTCGGGTTACTGCAATCATCTTCAATTTTTTTCCTCAATCTTTGGATGTAAACTGCCACGGCGGTTATATCACCGAAAGTATTCCCCCAAACTTCCTTATAGATAACATCCGGGGAAAGAGGCTTACCCTGATTTTTAACCAGAACCTCAAGGACTCCGTATTCCTTTGCCGAAAGGGGAACTCTGATGTTCTTTCCGCCTTTAACCTGTTTTAGGCTGCAACTGTTTAAATCAAGGGAAAAATCGCCGAATTTTATGATTTGGGAAGAATCTTCAGAAGAAGAATCATTTATCCGCCTTAATAAAGCCCTGACCCTGGCTGTAAGCACCCTGGGAGAAAAAGGCTTGGTAACAAATTCATCGGCTCCGTATCCCAAACCGGTTATAATATCTTCGTCTTCGTCCCGGGCAGAAACAATAATTACCGGGGCATTGCTTTTTTTTCTGAATTGACTTAAAAACTCAAAGCCGTCCATTCCGGGAAGATTCAGGTCAAGAATCAATAAATCCGGGTTAATTCCCTCCAGCTTGTCCAAAGCATCCTCTCCGGTCTCCGACTGAAAGGTTTCCATTCCTTCCTTGGAAAGATACAAAGAGATAAGATTGGACATTTCCGGAACATCTTCGATAATCAAAATCTTTGCCTTCATACAAATCAGTTTACACACAAATATTTCTTTGTGAATGGTACAAGCCTCATTATAACAAAAAATTATAAACGCTTAATTTTGTGTTAATGGATTATTTACCTTTACGGAAATAATATCATAATCGGAAAGGAAAGAGAAAAACGCAGGGGCAAGGTCCCCACAGGAGAAGTTATGAACACAAGGATGAAAATATCCCTAATCGCACTGATACTCTCCGTTTTTTCTGTACAGGGTTTTGGAGAAAATCCAGATATTCAGCCGAGAGTATTAACCCTGGACGAGGCATTGGAACTTGCCGGGAATAATAATCCCGACCTGGTTGCAGCCAGAAGAAATTTGGAAAGTGCAGCAAGAAGCAACAGCGGAAAATGGAACAGCTTTCTGCCAAACCTTTCCCTAAACGGAAGTTACACAAATTCCCACAACTCTGACACAAATCAGTGGAATTGGGGAGGTTCTACGGGAGCAAGCCTCAGCCTTGATTTTGGGATTCCTTTTGAGATGAGGCTGAAATCAGCTGAATACGAAGCAGCTCTTGTAAGTTACAAAAGCCTGGAAGCCTCGACATTAAGCAAAGTGGCAACGGACTTTTATTCACTGATTGCAGAAAAAAACAATCTGGAAATTCTTGCTCAGTCGGAAAAACTTGCTGAGAATCTGTACAACCAAAATCTGGCAAACTATAACAGGGGACTGACCTCTGAATTGGACTTGTTGCAGTCAAAATATTCTTACCTCTCAATTCGGCCTGAAATTGACAATGCAAAAAGCACCTACGAAGCCAACCTGGACAGTTTCAAGCTGAGTATCGGGGTAAATGAACCTATTGAGCTTTCCGGGGAAATGGAGGTTACAGAAGTAATACTTCCTGAAACAGATGTTCTTATTGAAAAATATACCCAGAAAAGTCTTTCGGTTCAGGAAAAAATCATCAATCTTGAAAAGGCAAAACTTTCAAAAACCCAGGGTACTACATCGGCCCTGGCCCCTACATTCAATTTGTCTGAAAATCTTTCTTTTTCGGAAGGTACCAACGGAAACAAAATAGATGTAAACGGGTCTTTTACAGCTTCGGTTTCCATTCCCTTAACGGGTTTTATTCCCTATTCGGAAACAAACCTTACATTAAAGAACCTTGATGACCAGATTGCCAGTGCGGAGGATGAACTTGAGCAAACCATAACGGAAACCGAAAATTCCCTGTCCCTGCTCCCTGATAAGATTTCCAGGCTTTGGAATTCCCTGGATTTGGCCCAGATGAACTACGAAATTGCACAAAGAGCATACCAGCTTTCCCTTGATGGTTATAATTCCGGTCTTGTTGCCCAGACAGATATGGAAACTGCCCGGCAACAAATGATAAGTGCAAACCAGGCCATTTTAGAAACTAAAAACCAGTATACATCTGCTTTATACGAGGCAGCACTATTGATGAATATATCCATCGAAGAAATGATTTCAGAATACGGAGGCAATACAAATGGACAATAATGAAAACAGGTTTATCAATAATAAATTCAGTTTCAGGAAACTAAGTAAAACAAAGATGGTACTGCTGGCATTGATAGCTTTTTTTATGCTGGCTACTATCATCACAAACATTAAAAACAGTACAGCTTCACCAAAAGGAGTTCCGGTCTCCAAAAGCACAGACCAGACAGCCCGGTTGGAAGCAAATACAGTAACAGTCTCAGCAAAGACAATAGTTCCGGAAACAATCCGCAGTACCGTAAAAATCAACGGTGAGGTAGAATCCAAATCCAGCATAAATATTTATCCTGATACTTCCGGAAAAGTTACTGAAATAGTAAAAGGATTGGGGGCTTCTGTAAAAAAAGGCGAAATTATTGCCTATGTAGATCCATCCAAACCAGGTTCTGCCTATGCAGTAAACCCTGTTGTATCAACAGTTACCGGCACAGTAATATCAATGCCGGTAAATCCCGGGGACACCGTCAGCACCAGTACTGTAATAGGAGCTGTAGGTTCCCTGAGAGACCTGAAGATAACAGTTTATGTTTCTGAAAAATATTCAGGCTATTTAAAAAAGGGACTGAATGCCTTTGTTTCTTTTACCTCAATGCCGGGAGAAGAATTTTCTGCAAAGGTCACATCGGTAAGCCCGGTAGTTAACAATTCAAACCGGACAGTTGAGACCGTTCTGGAACTGGATAAATATGACTCAAGAATCAAACCGGGAATGTTTGCCACTGTAAGTCTTGTTATTCAGGAAGAAGACAATAGTTTTGTAGTTCCAAAATCCGCAATCAAAACTTACAACACAGATTCCACTGTATTTGTAATAGATGAGAATAATACGGCAAAGAGAGTTGTCGTCACTACCGGAATAAGTAATGACAATGACATCCAAATTACCAGTGGCTTGGAAGAAGGAATGCAGGTAATAACAGCAGGCTCCGCTACGGAAGGAAGCCCGGTAAAGGTTGCCGGAGGTAATAAATGACAATAGCTGAATTATCAGTACGCCGTCCTGTTACGGTTACAATGGTATATATCCTTATATGTGTTGTTGCATGCGTATTTATCCCCAGACTGGGTATTGCACTTTTCCCAACAACAGAATTGCCGATTTTGTCTGTTATGACTACATATTCAGGTGTTGGCCCGGAAGAAATAGACGAAAATGTTACACAGGTAATTGAAAACGCAATAAAGGGTGTTTCCGGAATAAAGCAAATCCGTTCTAACTCCACAGAAGGCCGGAGTAATATTATGCTTGAATTCGGTTATGACCAGGATCTTGACGAAGCACAAGATGACATAGAACAAGCTTTAAATTCTGTCATCAACCGGTTACCAGATGACTGTGGCACTCCGACAGTAAGGCAATTTGATATGAGTTCTATGCCTATAATGAGGCTGGCGGTTCAGGGAGAACTTCCGAGAGATGAACTCAATAACCTTGCAGAGGATACTATAACGCCAATGTTGGAAAGGGTTAACGGTGTTGCTTCTGTGGATGTCAGGGGTGGTTCTGCAAAAGAAGTAAGAGTTGACATAGACCGTAACCGGTTGGACGCATACGGACTGTCATTTTCTGCAGTTTCACAAGCCCTTGCCACCAGAAACATCCAACTCTCTTCAGGAGAGATAACCCAGAATGGCATGGATTATGAGATAGTAACAAGTGAATATTTTGAAAACCTGGATGATATCAGACAAACCGTTATAACTACAATTGACGGGGCTGTGATTAAAGTTGATGATATTGCTGATGTTTACGAAGGATTTGATACAAGGGGACGCAATGTTTACATCAACGGAGTGCAGAGCCTTTACATTTCTGTTTCCAACGAATCTGATGCAAACCCCTCTTCAGTTTCAAAGGGAGTCAAAGAAATTCTTCCGCAGATAAATGAACAGTTACCAAAGGGTGTTACCGCCTACATCATAAGTGATGATACCACAATGATTGATTCCACAATGAAAGAAGTTTATTCTTCCGGAATAACGGGAGCTCTTCTGGCAGTTGTGATTATTTTTCTGTTCTTGAGGAATATCAAGTCTTCATTCATAATCGGGCTTTCCTTACCGATTTCAATTTTGATTACCCTTATGTGTATGTCAATCATGGGACTGACATGTAACTTGATGACAATGGCAGGGTTGATTCTCGGTATGGGAATGGTTGTAGACTCCTCCATTGTTATTTTGGAAAACATTTACAAACACCGTGAGATAGGGGAAAAACCGGCAATAGCAGCAATATTGGGAAGTAAAAACATGATTAACGCTATTATGGCCTCCACCCTTACAACCCTTTGCGTTTTTATACCCATGCTTTTGTATAAAACCGAACTTGAAATGATTGGACAAATGTTCCAGGAAATGGTTGTAACCGTAGTTATCTCGTTAGTTGCTTCTCTGTTTGTTGCCGTTACAATTGTTCCCGCCCTTTGCGGTAGTATCCTGAAAATAGAAACCAGGACACAAAAACCTTTAAAGAACAAAACACTGAAAAAAATTGATGACGCAATGTACAATGGTATAAGGGCTGTTGAAAACGGTTATGTAAAAGCCATGGAATTCTGCCTTAACAACAGGTTTTTGACTTTAACCTTTGTAATTGCAATGTTGGTTTATTCCCTTGTACAGTTCAGCGGAATGGGAATGAACCTTGCCCCATCCTCTTCTGCAGATGACCAGGTAAATGTTACTATAAAGCTTCCGATCGGGACAAATAAAGAAGTTGTTTCTGAATACCTGTTCAGATTCCAGGACATTGTCATTCAGGAATGTGAAGGAGCCTATGAGTCAATAATCCTTGATTCCGGAGACAGCAACTCCGGTTCCGTACAGATAAACCTGCCGGAACCATCAAAGCAAAAAATGTCCCCTACAGACATAAAAAATGCCCTTACACCCCACCTGCAATCCTGGAGTGATGTAACCATAACTTTTTCTTCCGGTAGAGGTCCGGGTGGTTCTTCCAGTGCTATTGATATAAAACTTATTTCAAATGATACAAATGCAGTTGAAAAAACCGCAAACGAAATTATTCAGGTTTTGCAGGACAAGGTTCCATTGGTAACAGATATTACAAGTGACCTTGAAAACGGAAGTCCTCGGTATAGAATGGTTATAGACATAGACGCTGCATCTTCTGCCGGTGTATCAATAAGTACTATTGCTAATGAGCTTAAAACAGCAGTCTCCGGTACCACTGCAACAACATATTACGAAAACGGAAATGAAATTGAAGTCATCGTATCTCTGAAAGATACAGATTTACAAACCGTTGCCGATTTAGAGGCCTTAAGCATAAATACTACCAATGGAAGAATGAGCCTTTCTAACTTTGTAACCATAGTAGAAGGTCGGGCACCTCAAAGAATACAAAGGGAAGACGGGGACCGGGTAAACCATGTTACAGCAAAACTGGTTGAAGGAGCTGCAACAACTGAAGTTCAGTCAATTGTAGAAAGGGTTATAGATGAAAATATCGTCCTCCCGGAATCAGTGGAACTCAGCTACGGGGGAGATGCCCAGGATATTGAAAGATTTGGAAGTGCATTTATTATTGTAATTATTCTTGCAATCTTCCTTGTATTTGCAGTTATGGCGGCACAGTTTGAATCCTTGGTAGACCCGCTGATAATCTTCTTTAGTATTCCGCTTTTGATGATTGGTGTTGTTGGTGTATATGTTATGACAGGACAGACTTTGAGTATGTATTCCATAGTAGGTATGGTTGCCCTTGTAGGTATAGTTGTAAACAACGGTATCGTTCTTGTTGACTACACGAACCAGCTTGTGGACAAAAAAATACCGGTAAAAAAAGCCTGTCTCATGGCTGGAAAAGACAGGTTACAGCCAATCCTTATGACAACACTGACAACCGTAATAGGTATGGTTCCTATGGCATTCTTCCCGGGGGAAGGGGCGGAATCAATGCAGCCTATTTGTATTACCATTGTTGGAGGTTTGTGTTCCGGGGCTTTTATGACTCTGTTTGTAACTCCTGTAATGTACAGCCTGTTGAACAAACGCCGCGAAAAGAGGTTTAATGACCCAATGGCTTTGATAAATCAGCTGGAAGAACTGGATTCAGGAAAAACAAATCTTTCAAGCACAATAATTTAATAATTGAAAAAGTGATAAGCCCCTCCGGTTTACTCCGGGGGGCTTTTTTTATCCAGATTTTTAAATAAAGCAATGTAAAAAAATCAGCCGGTCAGAAATCCCCAACTCAGTTGACAATAATCTCCCCATAAAGTTATAATTTCCTGATGGTAATTCAAGAATCAGCAGAAATGTATCTGGAAACAATAATCTCACTACAGAACAAAAAGGGAAATGTACGGGCTATTGACATATCAAGGGAAATGGGCTTTTCCAGGCCTACGGTAAGTATTGCCGTACACAAGCTGGAAGAAAACGGATACTTGAAAATTGACGAAAACGGGTTTATATCCCTTCTTCCTCCCGGAAAAGAAATAGCAGAAAAGATTCTTGAACGCCATAATATTTTAAAAACCATATTTATCCGTCTCGGAGTGTCCGAAAAAACAGCAGAAAAAGATGCCTGTAGAATCGAACATGTAATATCGGAAGAAACCTTTGACTGTCTGAAAAAACACATCAACAGTTTTAAACAGGAATAAATTAGAAATGCAAATATTCCTGACTCAGGAAAATCACCCGTCTTATTTTTTATAAAGTGTTGTCCTAAAAAGGCAGGAAAAATACAGGTAACAGTAAAACAAAAAGGCTGCCGGAAAACCATAAATGATTTCCGGGCAGCCCCTTGTAACAGACAAAAGAAACTGTTAATTAAGTATCATTCTGTCGTTTGCGTCCCCGTCGCTTTGGAATTTTGACAGCAGTTGTGAAACTTCAAGATTCTTTTTTTCTTCCCCGGATACATCATAAATTATCCGGCCTTCCTTCATCATTATAAGTCTGCTGCCATATTTTATTGCGTGCTTCATATTATGAGTTACCATAAAGGTGGTGAGTTTGGAAGCCTTAATAATTTCATCAGTTATATCCAGTACCCTTGCCGCAGTTTTAGGGTCCAATGCTGCAGTGTGTTCATCCAATAAAAGGATTTTGGGAGTTTCCAATGTTGCCATCAAAAGTGTAAGTGCCTGTCTTTGACCACCGGAAAGTAAACCGACCTTTGATTTCATTCTGTCCTCAAGTCCCAAATCAAGATAAGCCAATTTTTCCCGGAACAATTTCTTTTCATGACTTGTAATCCCCCACCCTAGGCCACGTTTTTTTGTCCGCCTGTATGCCATTGCCAGATTTTCTTCTATTTCCATATTAGAAGCTGTCCCCATCATGGGATCCTGGAACACCCGGCCGAGATACCGGGATCTTATATGTTCCTTCATGTCGGTTACATCTTTTCCGTCAATAAAGATGCTGCCTGTATCGCACTCGTGAACCCCGGCAATAAGATTAAGCAGGGTGGATTTTCCCGCACCGTTTCCGCCGATTACAGTTACAAAGTCCCCGGGATTAAGATGAAGATTTATATCTATAAGGGCTTTTTTTTCGGTTATTGTTCCCGGATTGAAAGTTTTTGAAACATTAACAAGTTTAAGCATTTTTCCTCCAGTTTATTTTATATTCTCTGCGGACTCAGAGGAATTCCTGATTTTAACCCGTTTTTTTGCAAAACGCTGGTAATTTTTTTTCATTACAGGAACCGAAAGGGCAACCGCAACAATTATGGCAGTCAATAATTTCAAATCCGATGTTTCCAATCCCAGTTGGAGGACAACTGCAATTATAATCCTGTATATTACAGACCCAACCACAACGGAAGCCAGCAGGTACCAAAAACCAAAGTGTTTACCCATCACAACTTCTCCGATAATCACAGAAGCAAGGCCGATAACAATAGTTCCTGTTCCCATTCCCACATCTGCATATCCCTGGGACTGGGAAACCATCGCCCCGGAAAGGGCAACCAGGGCATTGGAAATAACAAGACCTATGATTTTCATTGTATCGGTGTTTACGCCCTGGGCACGGACCATTTTTTCATTATTTCCCGTAGCCCTTATGGCACAACCAATTTCCGTTCCAAAAAACCAGTACATCAATGCGATTATTACAGCAGAAAAAGCTACTCCCAAAATCAAGGCCGTAGTAACCTTGCTGAATCCCAAAAAATCGAGACAGGTAACCATGGTAGGCATTTTCCCGAAAGGTAGGTTGGACTTTCCCATAATCCTGATGTTAACGGAATACAAGGCTATCATGGTTAATATTCCAGCAAGGATTCCTGGAATTTTTAATTTTGTATTAAGTAATCCGGTAACCAGGCCTGCCAGTCCCCCGGCAATAAAGGCCATTAAAAGCGAAAGGAAAGGATTCATTCCGTTTACAAAAAAAACAGCACTGACAGCCCCTCCCAAAGCAAAGGAACCGTCAACGGTAAGATCGGCAAAATCCAAAACCTTATATGTAACATAAACCCCCAAGGTCATTATGCCCCAAAGCACACCCTGGGATACTGCCCCCTGCATGGCAAGGAGAACCGGTAAAAAAGACATATTTTGCTCCTATCAATGTATGGAGATATTTTATCAGAAAAAAGAAAAAAAAGATATAGTAATATTTTTATTGGAAAAACTTTAAAACTTAATTATTACAAATAAACATCTGCCCAAAAAAACAAAATGGGTTGCCCTGCAAGGACAACCCTTTGTTTTAAATGATTCAATCTGTGGTTCTTAACAGATACCCCAGAAGATTATTTCTTTAAGATAACAAACCCCTTGGCAGGAACTGAAGAAGGAATAGTTCCGTCTTTAACAGCCCCGGAAGAAACATCCACAGCCTTTGTATACCCGGTCTTATCCCCATCCGGAATCGGATAATCAGAAGTTGTGGCATTAAAGAACACCCGGAAGTCCCCTGTTGTATATTTTGTTACACCGGGTCTGGGCGTCTCTGCCTCAGCATTGTCATTTGCCCCAAAGGCAGCAGGATTTGCCTTTCTCAAGGCAATAAGCCCCTTGTAGGTATTGTAAACATCGCTGTAAGTGTCCTTAAATCCTATATTAATCTGGTTGATTGTATCCGGGGATTCATAACTGTTTTCATCACCCTTTTTGGTCCGGAGGAATTCCTGTCCCCCGTTAATAAAGGGAGTACCCTGGGCAAGGAAAACAAAGGCTGCACTAAGCTTATCCTGTTTTTTTACTTCTTCCAATCCTTTATCACCGATGGCAGTAAACAGGTCACCGTCGTAACTGGTTTTATCGAGGTAGGAAATGGCAAGCTTGTCAAAAAGGGTGTAGTTGTCATGGCATTCCACATAGTTAAGGGACCTGCCCAAAACATTTGTAAAGCCTCCGTCCTCTTTTAACGAACCTTTAAGCCCCTTTACAATCTCATTGTCACTAAACTTACCCTGTACATGCCCCTTTTGGAACCCGCCGTATTCCGCACCCTTTATGGCATTCCTAAAGTCGTCATTAAAACAGGCAACTCCTGCACAATCATCAATAGTTGACTTGCTTACACCATTAACAACAGCAGCTGTACCGCCGGTCCAGGGTTCCCCGTAAACCATTACATTCTTGTCTATGGCAGAAAGCGCCTCATAAACTTTTTTCATAAAGCTTGTTTCGTGGAGTCCCATAAGGTCAAACCTGAAACCGTTGATATGATAATCCTTCATCCAGTGTTTTAAAGAATCGATTACATATTTTTCCACCATTTTGTGGTTTGTGGCAACTTCGTTTCCACAGCCGGATCCGTTGGAATAATTACCGGAAGAATCCATTCTGTAAAAATACTGTGGAACAGTTTTGTCGTAGAGGGACCAATCCCCGGTTCCGCTGGTATGGTTATAAACAACATCCATATTTACTGCTATTCCGGCATCATGGAGCTTTTTAATAAAGGTTCTGAACTGTTTTACACTGTCGCTTCCGTCCTTCATATCCTTTACATAACGGCCCTCCGGAACATTGTAATGATAAGGATTGTAACCCCAGTTGTATGATTCATCATCATTTGTCTGGGCATAGTCAAAAACCGGAACAAGCTGGACATGGGTTATCCCCAGGTCTGTAAGGTGTTTAACAAATCCTTCTGAATCGGCAAGATCAATAAATTTACCTGTACTGTCTGCTTCAAAGGCCCTGGACCAGTCCCGGATATGCATTTCATAAATTATGGCATCGGTGTATTTCTTTGGTTCTGTACCGTTTGCACCAAAAGGATTGGTGTAATCAGCTTCCCAACCGCCCTCAGGAACGCAGGTAGGATCAGTTGAAATATTCACTATCTGGGAAGCCACAGAATCAGGGCTTGCAGCCTTACCCCAAATATCACATACCACAACAGTCTCCCCGCCCCGGGTTATCTTGTACTGATAATACTTGTAACCGGCAGTGTTATCCAAAGTGTAAGACCACACCCCTTTATCGCCCTTGGTCATTCCATAAGAATCATCTGAAGTCTTAAAGTCCCCGGCTTCTTTAAACAAAAGTAATTCAACTTTTTCTGCAACAGGAATCCATGCCTTAAATGTTGCCTGGGAACCGGAAAAAGTAAGTCCCAAATCATCCCCGTCGTAAGCGAAAACCGCATCAATAACACTTACAGCAGGTTGTGCAGTAACGGTCTTGCCGTTGTAAGTGACCTTGTATGGAGGTGTTCCGGCAGCACTTAAAGTTATGGTAAGCTCAGTACCTGACAATTCTGCAGTTTGTACTGTAAGAGGTTTACCTCCGGCATCCTCCACGGAAAGCAATGTTTGATCCAACTCCGAAACATTTCTTACTTCGGCAGTGATCATCGTCATATCATTTGAAGTTATCTCTGCAGACTGGAGTCCCTGGGTGCTTTCATAATCGGTGTAATATACAGTAGGATTACTGAAAACAAAATAAAGGGTTTTATATTCCTGCAACACTTCTTTAGGAACAAAAGTATCGCTGGTTTGTTCATCTTTATTACCTCTGTTTACAAACAAAAGCCCCAGACGGTCATAGCTACCCCAATTGCTTATATCAAACCTTATAAAACTACCCTTTTCATCCTGGCCAGTAAGGCTTGTGGCTCCTGTAGGCCAGGCTCCGGCTTTTGAGCTAATTTCATCATTTTTCAGGACTCCCGTGCTGTCATTAAGCCAGTACCAAAGCCCCCAGTCCCCCGCAGGCTTATCCAAAAGATACACGGTAAATTCACCGCTTCCACCCGGGGTCACAGAGTCACTTTTAGAAGAGCAACCCCACATTGCCAAAAGGAGAACGAGAAGAACTCCCGGCAGAATTTTAAAACAAAACTTTTTCATCTTTCCTCCTTAAGTTGAATTGAATTTTGTTTAAAAAAATAAAAAGACGGCACACCTTTTGCCGGATAACAGCAAAAGGCACGCC
>JADIMM010000022.1 GCA_017694795.1 Candidatus Gallitreponema excrementavium | reverse complement strand
ACTTTTTCCACCCATGTCATCTTGTCAACAAGAATTGATTCAAGATGACCGGCCCCTTCAACAAGATATAAATCAGTTTCTGCCCGGCTGTTTTTTTTGAACCTTCCATACATTTTGGCGGACATTGAATAGGGAACCACCGCATCCGATTTTCCGTGGATAAAAAGCACCGGAGTATTTACTTTTTTGACCGTCCCTAAAGGAGAAGAAGCAAAAAGATTCACCCCCTCCGCAATGATTTTAATCAAAAAAGCCGTAAAAGCCCCGGGATAAGCAAAAAAAGCCGGAAATCCCGGTCTTTTTATTAAAAAAACTGTTTCTGCAAAAGCCGATGAAAACCCGCAGTCCCATACCAAAAAATCTATCTTTCCCCCGGTTTTGTCAATTCCGGGAAGGGCCATAAAAGCCACTGCAGCTCCAAGGGATTCCCCTATGGCAACGAGCTTTTCAGTTTCGGGGAAAATTTCGTATATCCTTTCAACAGCCTTAATAAACAAAGTTTTTTCTTTTATTCCCATAGAACTTCCACTTTTTTTATTTGGAGTTCCCTGCTGCACCTGGGGGCAGTAATCAAACACACAGATATTCCAGCCTTCAAGAAAAAATGGATCTAGAAATTTCAGAACACAGGTCCAATGACTGGAAATGCCAGGAACAGCAATTACAGTTTTACAGGCATTGTGCCCCTTAATGTAATGCAAGTCCCAGTCCCCCGTTTTTTCCCTATAGCTCTCATGTACAAAACTACCCTTAACATCTGCAAAATCCCTGCTTAGCAAACATCCAAACCTTTCTTCGGCCTCTTTTTCCGACAGATAATTCAAGGAAGACATACTCCTCCAGGCAGCAACCCCAAGACCGACCGTAAAAGACAAAAACATTCCAATGCAGAAAAAAACTAAAATAAAAACCACAGAAAAAATATAACATAAAACCGGTATTATTAAAATCCTATGTCTGGTATACTTTTTTCATGAATATTTTATCCTGTAAAAACCTGGCAAAAACCGGAAGGGACAAGATTCTTTTTTCCGGTGTAACATTCGGAATCGACGAGGGGGAAAAAATTGCCCTGGTAGGCAGGAACGGCTGTGGAAAAACAACCCTTTTGTCAATAATTGCCGGTCTTATTCCCGCTGATGAGGGAAATGCCGTAATTTCAACCAGCTCAGGGTTTTCGTTTCTCCACCAAAATCCAGAATTTAATCCCGAAGACACCATTTACCAGCATATTTTCAAACATTCATCCCGCAAGCTCCAGACTATCCGGGATTATTTTTCCTTATGCTCGAAACTGGAAACAGAAACACAGGAGAACAGGCAAAATAAACTTACAAGTCAGTTGGAAATCCTGACCGAAGAAATGGACAAAAAGGCTCTGTGGAATTATGAAAATGAAATTGAGTCTATTCTTTCAAATCTGGGAATCAATAACCTGGAAATCAAAATGAAGACTTTATCAGGTGGAACATTGAAAAAAGTTGCCCTGGCCCAGGTTTTAGTTGACGACACCAGACTTCTTTTACTTGACGAGCCTACAAACCACCTTGATATTGAAACAATTTCATGGCTTGAAACTTATCTTAAAGAAACCCCAAAGGCAGTCTTAATGGTAACACATGACCGGTACTTTCTTGATAATGTCTGTTCCGGTATTTACGAAATTTCCAACGGCCAGCTTGAACATTACAAGGGAAATTTTTCATATTATCTCGAAAAAAAAGCAGAAAAAGAAGCACAGGAAGAAGCCGCAAACCGTAAAATAGAGTCAATTTTAAGAAGGGAAAGGGAATGGCTCCTACGGGGTCCTTGTGCAAGGGGAACAAAGATAAAAGCACGGATCGACAGGGACATGGCCCTGATTAACCGTGAAAAACCTTTAAAAGACCTGGCTTTTGAATTCGGGATTAAGGGAAGGCGGCTGGGTGGTAAAATTCTGGAAGCAGAAAATCTGGAAAAAAGTTTCGGAAATAAAACTGTTATAAAGGACTTTACATACTCATTCAAAAAAGGTGAACGAATAGGAATTTTCGGGGAAAACGGAGCCGGAAAAACAACCTTTTTAAACCTTTTGACTGAAACTATACCCCCTGATTCGGGAAAGATAACAAAGGGTATAAATACCCACATATCTTATTATATGCAAAATCCGGTTTTATCAGAAAAAGAAAAAAAAGCACAGGAATCCACTGTTCTGGAATACATAAGGAATGAAAAGGAATTCCTTGAATACAACAACGGTAAAATGCTCTCTGCTTCCCAGCTTTTGGAAAAATTCGGTTTTACAGGCAAAATGTTGTATTCACAGGTAAGGACCCTTTCAGGGGGAGAAAGAAAAAGGCTTTATCTGGTTAAGCTCCTAATGAAGGATCCAAACTTTTTGATTCTTGACGAACCTACCAACGACTTTGACATTTACACAATGTCGGTTCTGGAAAGTTTTTTAACTGAATTCCCGGGATGCCTTTTGGTTGTTTCCCATGACAGATATTTTATGGACAGGACAACAGATTCCCTGTTTATTCTGGAAAAAGGTGGAAACATCAAGGGATTTACGGGTTCCGTTTCCGAATACCTGGAGTTAACCAAAAGCAGGAATCAGGATGATACCAGACATAAAAATCCCGGGGAAGAAAAAACTACAGCCATAAAAAAAGAAAAAACTGCCCCTGAAAAAAAGAAACTGACCTTCAAGGAGCAAAAAGAATTCGAGGAATTGGAAAAGACAATAGAAACAAAGGAAGCTGAAAAGAAAAGACTGGAGGAACTTATGTCTTCAGGTGAAAGCGACCATATAAAGCTTGCAGACTGGGGAACAAGGCTTACAAAAATAAACGAAGAACTGGAAGAATCCTACAAAAGATGGGAATACCTGGCGTCATTCTGACAAACAGACTGCAATAACCCTGTTTCCAAAACCTGCTTGTCTTATATTCTGTTAAATTCCGCTAAAGAATACAGATTCTACCTTCTCCGGAGGTTTACCGGCTTAAAACCGGCAGATAAAGAATAAATTTGCAGTACAAAAACAGGCTTTATTTTGAAGAAGCAACCCAGACCCCTTTCCAGTTTTCCGGAGGATTGTTTAAAAAGTCCCGGCATTTTTCCCAATAAAAACATGAAGGAATATCCTTTTCCTTAATTGTTTCAAAAACTTTCATGGCATTTATAAAATCACCTGCATAAAACAAATCCCGCCCCTTATCAAAAATCTCAAGAGTCTTTTTTTCCCTTTCAAAGCGTTCCTGTGTCATAGGCTCGTAAACAACAACGGAATCCTTTTTACCAACAACAGCAACCGTTGCAAGTTTCCGCCCGGGGACCGGGGATTTACCTTCATTAACAAGAATACAGTTGGCACTGGTAAAAGTTTTTTCTGTGCACATAAAATAAGTGCCGAACTGTTTATTCAAACCCTCCAACCTTGAAGCAAGATTTACAGAATCTCCAACCATTGTATAATCAAAGCGTTCCCTGGAACCCATGTTTCCTACAACAGCGAATCCTGTATTCATACCAATCCGGGTCAATAGACGGACACCGTACTTTTCTTCAAAATACGGCAGTCTTTCCCGTAGTTTCAGATTGCATTCCATTGCCGCTGCAAGCCCCCTGAGGGAATGGTCAGGCTGTGATGTAGGGGCATTCCAAAAAGCGATTATGGCATCACCCTCATATTTATCAATCGTACCGCCGGAATTCATAATTATTCCTGACATAAATGACAAATATTCGTTTAAAAGTTCCGTCAACCTTACAGGGTCAAGTTTTTCAGAAATAGATGTAAACCCCTGCACATCGGAAAAGAAAATGGTTATTTCCTTTCTTTCCCCACCAAGCTTTAACTGGGATGGGTCAGCAACAAGTTTTTCGATGACAGCCGGGCTTAAATACTGCTTAAAGGCGGTTTTTAAATACTTTTTCTGCTTTCCTTCGGTTACATAATTAATAATCATTGCCATTACAAAAGCAATAACCCCGGTAACAAAAGGAAGTACTACCGGAATCCTGATGCCAAAAATAAGAAGCCCAACAGAAACAAATAAAAATAAAATCAAAACCCCGATATCAAGTGGAATTCCGATAATAATTTTCTTTATCCCTATCGTAACCATTGTAATAACCAGGGCTGTAAAAAAAGATGTTACAAGCAGCACAGGCCAACCTGTATACCGTATAAAACTTTCTTCAAGAATATTGTCCAGAAGGGTTATATGCATTCCAACACCCGGATACACGGTACTTATTGGAGTGGAACATATATCATAAAGCCCGGGGGCATAATACCCGACAAAAACATGCTTTCCTTCAAAGTCTGAAGGTACAAAAAACATATCTTCTGCCTCTTCTTCCGTTAAAGCCCTTTCCTTAGACAAATCGTAAAGCCTTTTGCTTTTAAGAATTTCACTAATCGAATAAGGAATATACCTGTCGAGATTTCCTTTAAATTTAAGGGCAACAGAAGCCTCTTTTATTACAGGTATCTTTTTTCCGGCAAACTCAACATATTTCCCTGTTTTTTTCATCTTTGGCTCAGCTCCGGAAGCAATCAGAGCTGCAGCAGCGAGGGAAGGAACCGGAATTCCATTAAAAACAGAAAAAAGCTCCTGTGTCCTGAAAACACCGTCCGAATCCGGAATTCCTGTAATGCTTCCCAACTGGGCAGCAGCCACGGACAATTCCGGAACCGGAAATACAGCCTTTTCAGTTACAGGGAACGCGTTACCGAATCCTTCTATGCTCAGGGAAGAAACCGGAACGTATTCCGGCCATTCCGTAACATTTCCGGACTGATTATTAAAAAAAACAGTGTGTACCGTCCTGCCGAAACCGGAACAAATCCGGCCGAAGGTTTCGTCATCTTCATAACCATATAAAGAAGGATCAGAAAAAATAATATCGAAAGTACAGGTTGCAGCATCACCTTCGTCAAGGAATTCCACAAGTTCGCCGTAAGCACTCCTCGGCCAGGGCCAGCCCCACCCGTTTTTATCGGTTCCCCATTCAATGCTGCCCTGGTCAAGAATTACGAGAATAATGTCCTCTGAGGGTTTTGTAAAACCAGAAGTCATCCTCATTATGTAGTCATAGGTTTTGTTTTCCAAATAATCGAAAATTCCTGTCAGATTAACCAAAATGACGAAAAAACATGCACAAAAGGATACAAGGAAGACAGACCTGATTTTTTTCACCTTTTTACCATCCATAAATACCCCCCCCCTTTGCCGGCTTCATTGTTCCCAATCCAAGGAATTAAAAATATTTTTTGTAACGGGATTCCCTGTTTGGAGGAATCTGCACCGAAGGATATTTTCCAACCTGTTTTTTTACTTTTTTTATACGGTTTTTTGGAGTAGGATGAGTATTCGTCAACCCTCCCTTGGAATACTCCGGATTTTTCTCCAGATCAGAAAGGGCCGACACAAGGGCATCAGGAGAATACCCGCTCTGATACAAAAGTAACACCGCATTTTCATCGGCTTCATATTCCCAGTCTTTTGAATATCCGGAAGAAATCAGGGTATTTGCACTTTCCGCAACCGTATCTGCAAAGGCCTTACTGCTGTCATCACCAGAAACAAGGCCTATTGTACCTGAAAGTATACTGGCTCCGGCCTCCCCCCAACGGCTTTGCTTTATGGCCCTTGTCCCGTGTTCAAGCTGAATATGGGACATTTCGTGGGCAATTACAGCGGCAATTTCATCTTCAGATTTAAGGGAATTTAAAATTCCCCTGGAAATAAATATATGGCCACCGGTTGTGGCAAAAGAATTGATTTCATCTGTATCCAGAATAAGAACATGGTATCCCTTAAAAGGAACTATTTCCGGAGAATTTACCTGCAGTGTCCAGCAGATATTGTTTAAATACAATATTTTGTCCATATCTGAAAAATCTGCCCCATACTGGCTTACAATAATAGCACCTACAGATCTGCCAAGATAATAACTCGGTTCAGGAAGAAAATCTTCAGTAGCCATAATTGCACTCCCCACACCGGCTCCAATGTCAGATACGGAACCTGTTCCGCCTAAAAACATATCTGCAATAATTGCACCACCGGTAATTGTACCGGATGCCAGTTCTTTACCAAAAGTTGTACAGGAAGTAAAACAGAATACCGCTGTCAAAAACACATATATTGAGATTTTTTTCATTCGGTTCCCTCCTTTAAGCCCCCGTCTTTTATAAACTCAAGAAGTATTTCTGAATCCAAATCAACCGACTCCATCCTGTCTATTATCTCGTAAGCTTTTTTCCGGTCACCTTTAAAAGTATTTTCAACATCACTGTTCCATCCCCTTCCTGCCAGTGCAATTTCGTCTGCACTTGCCGTAGTCCTGGAATTTTTCTTTGGAACTTTTTTGGTTGTTACCGATGCAGCAGGAACCCATCCTGCCATTTTTTTGCCTTCGGTCTCAACTTTTATCCAATTTCCTTTCTCCTCCACAACCTTGACAGCATCTCCCGTAAATATTTTTCCAAGGGTAGAAGAAAAAAATCCTGTTCCACTCTTCAAGTCCTGATCAATAAGCATATAAACTTTTTTTGAAACCAGGGAACCTGCCCAAATACAAGACAATACGGCAACCATCAGAAAAACAGCCAAAAAAAACCGCTTCATGAGCCCTCCAGAATATTCTATTAAATCTTATGAGAAAACACCCAGATTAAAGTATAAAACACAAAATTATATTTTCCAATGTTTAAGAATTATATTCATAACATCTGTTAGAAATTTTAAATCAAGGCTGTCGCCGTAAGAGGATATAATCTCCCTTATTTCCCCCCAGTCTGAAGGGGAAAGCCCTGTCCCGGCTTCTTCCTCCCCGTACAAAAGGGAATTTATCTCACCCAACTTTTCATAAGTATCTGCAAAATTTTCCCCGTAATTCCCAACCCAAAAAGAAAACAAATCTTCAGAAAGACCACACTTTGAACATTCATCCGGGGAAGAACCGATAAAAAGCCTCTTTAACTCTTTTAAAGCGTTTTCTTTATCATAATCCCGGGAAACCATTCTCCGGGCATCATTATAAAATTTATCCTGAGCCTGCATTCCTAAATAATATATTCTGAAAAATGAAAATACAAGCAACAAAAAGTTAAAAAATAGTTTTCTACAGGAGTTTTAGACACAGTTTCATGCAAAATGTAAAATTTTCAAAAAAAATCTTTTTTCCTCTGATTTTACAATAAATAAATCTTGACTTTTCAAAATAACAACCGTAAACTCAAGTTATGAACTTGAAAAGCGTTTTAACTACAGATACTGTTAATCTTCACCTGAAAGGAAAGACCAAGGATGAGATTATCGGTGAGCTTCTTGACATTCTTGTTGCATCCGGAAAGGTGACAGACCGGGCCGAAGCTCTCTCCTGCGTTCTTGACAGGGAGAGGAAGATGTCAACAGGTATGAAGCACGGAATTGCGATTCCACACGGAAAAACTGATTCTGTTTCGGATTTGGTTGCCTGCATAGGAATTTCTGATAATCCGGTGGATTTTGATTCATTGGATCAGGAACCATGTAGGATTTTCATCATGACACTTTCACCGGTCAGCAAGACGGGACCCCACCTGCAGTTTCTTGCAGAGGTAAGCCTCTTGTTTAAAAGTGCAGAAAAGAGACAGGATATTCTTTCAGCAAAATCGAAGGAAGACGTTATTAAGATTCTCACAAGCGTGGAAGGCTAAACACAAAGGACTCCCTTTTTATTTCGGGGAAAAGAAAAGCCTTGGCCGGGTTTCGTTGGAAACCGCTATGCCAAGGCTTTTTGTTTTGCCGGAATCTCCGCTACATTATATTCTTGAGCTGTTCTTCTGCAGCCCTTTTTATTCCTGCGGAATAAAAATCAATAGCAATAATCGACGACAAGGCTTTTTGGGCGTCTTCACCCCCTGCCTGCCCAAGGGCTGTTATGGTTTCGTAAAGCAAATCTTCCTCAACATCCCGCCTGAACAGCTGTTGGAAGGCCTTTTCATTTATGCTATTCACCAAATCAGACAGAACCCTTACGGCCTCAGGGGAACCATTCACCCCCAGTGCCCTTACAGCGTAAATTCTTTCATCCAACCCGTATGTATCCTTAACAGCCTCTTCCAGGTAGGGAACAGACTCAACTGATGTGTCTTTAAAATCTATCATGGCAGTAAGTGCCAGCGTTGAAACCTGATACCGGAGATTCTTATCAGCACTTACTCCCACTGTACCCTGACTTTGTGCCAAGGCATTCCGTGCTATCGAAGCAATATCAGAAGCGGGCAAATCCAGTTCCAAAGCTCTCTTAAGGGCTGTCTGCTTCATCAAAAGTGTCACGGAGGGGTCAACCATCAAAAGATTAATCTGTTCCGTAACAGAAGAACCAATCTTTTTGTAAAGATTCTCCAAGGCTGCATCAGCCTGTTTTTTTACTGCATTGGAGTACCAGCCGTTGGCAGCATAGAAAAGTGCCCGGTAACTTTCAGCCTGTCCCAAAATATCCAAGGCATAGATTGCTCCTCCTGCCAACATCTCTGCATTCTGCTTATCCTTACCGGTTTCCATGTTTAAGGTCTCAAGAATATGCACAATATGATCGTTAAAATTCACCGCATTCATATCGCCAAAGGCCATAAGAATTATAGTCTTCAATTCATTTGAAGGGGCTATAGGGTATATTTTCCACATTACATCCGCAGCCTCCAAAAACTTACCTTTTCCGAGGGACTCGCAGACTATTCTTGCAGTATTATCCCAAAACTGTTGGTCAGTAACAGTGGGAAGGTTTTTTGCATCGGTCTGCAAATCCACAAGAACTTCATAAAAAAACTCATTAAGAACCTCTGGTTGTGAAGCACCATAGCACTCTTTAACAATTTCATACCTTGCAGCCCAGTTATCCGATAAAGTATACAACTTCCTGTTAAACTCAAGGTCATTTTCTGCTGAAAAAAGACTGAAAGAAAAAGCCAAAATAATCATCAAAAAAACAGAACATTTTATTTTTTTCATGGACAAAACCCCCTTGTTATATGCAATAATATATCCAAGTGTTTTTATACTAGCATAAAGATTTTTTTCTGTCAAAAAACATATATCAAAAATGGGGTGTCTATGAAGAAAGAACCTTTTTTTACAACTTCAGGAATCTGGCTTAAAGACAGGGACGGTAGAACCGTTATGCCCCGGGGGTGCAATCTCGGTGCAGGAGGAAAAGTACCGGTAATCCCAAGGGGAGAAACCTGGATAAAAGAGAGTTTATCCCTGGGAGTATCAGGAAGTGAAAATATTTCCTTTGCAGGAACACCGTTCCCTTTAGAAGAATGCAGTTTTCATTTTAAACAGCTGAAAAAAATAGGGTTTACAAGCGTAAGACTTGGAATTACATGGGAAGCAGTAGAACACCAGGGCCCCGGAATCTATGATGAAGAATACCTGGCCTATCTCCATGACTTGATAGAAAAAGGCGGGGAATACGGAATATCATTTTTTATTGATCCCCACCAGGATGTTTGGAGCCGTTGGACAGGAGGAGACGGTGCACCGGCCTGGACAATGGAAGAACTGGGAATTATACCGGAAAGACTGGGGCCTGCCGGCGGAGCTCTTACCCACCAGTTTCTGGGAAAATCCATGGAACAAATGAGCTGGCCATTAAACAATCTTTATTACGGGGCTGCAACAATGTTTACATTGTTTTTTGCAGGAAATGTATTTGCCCCGGAAATATACATACAGGGAGAACCCGTCCAGGAATTTTTGCAGGGTCACTACATAGAAGCAATGAAACATACTGCAAGACGGCTTAAAGATTTGGACAATATAATAGGGTTCGGTTCAATGAACGAACCATCGGCAGGTTTTATCGGACAAACCAGTCTGGCCTCATATGGGAGAATTTCCGCATTAAAAGGATACCTTCCAACCCCTTTTGAAGGGATGCAGGCTGTTTCAGGATACAGCGTAAAGGTCAAGAAATTCACCCAGGGTATTGGCGGTGTAAAATTCCGGGGCCTTAAGGAATTGAACCCTGAAAAAATTTCAATATTCAGGGATGGATTTGAATGTCCCTGGAAAAAAAGCGGGGTTTGGGAGATAAGGGAAAATGAGCCTGTTATAAGACGGGATGATTATTTTTCCCAGGTAAACGGAAAGCCTGTAGATTTCAAAACCGATTTTTTAAAACCCTTTCAGGAAAGGTTTGCCATTGAAATAAGGAAAAAACACCCCCAGTACCTGGTATTCGTGGAGGGAGTACCATCCCAGGGAAGGGTAAGCTGGAAAGACTGCAACAAGGAGGATTTTCCTGGTATTGTAGACGCATTCCACTGGTATGACAGCCTGACCCTAATCACAAAAAACTGGCACAAGAATATTTCCGTTGACTGGAAAACAAACGGAATCAGGTTCTATCCTTCTGCAGGGCTTAAGGAACCAGCAAAACAAATACAGGAGCTGGCAGAAGAAATACATAGAGAAAACATTCCCTGTTGGCTTGGGGAATTCGGAGTTCCATTTGACCTGAAAAACGGAAAGTACCTTAAAAAAAAGGATTTCAGGGCAAACGAAGAAGCCCTGGGGGCATATTACGACGGAATAGACCGTGCAATGATCCCGTGTTCAATATGGAATTATAATTTTTACAACACCGATGAAAACGGAGACGGGTGGAACGGAGAAAACCTGTCAATTTTCTGCAAAGATGCCGGCAGCCAGGTACCGGAACAGGAGGACTTAAAAGGTCTCCGGGCTGTAAAAGGGTATTGCAGACCATATCCCCTGGCAGTTGCAGGGACACCCCTGTTTTGCGAATTCAACAGAAAAAAGACAGTTTTTTTGTTTAAATGGGAGACAGACCCACAAATATCCGCCCCAACGGAAATTTTCATTCCTGAAATCTGGTTTCCCGGAGGGTGGGAGATTGAATTTGAGGGTGAATGTGCAGAGATAGAAGAATACCCGGAAGACCAGAAAATCCTAATTTACACGAAAGGGGAAGGAACAGCTTCTGTACGGATTTTTCAAAAAAAACAGGGATAATAAACCGTTCAGAGCCGGAAGTTTTTCTTCAAGAAAACAGGAAATACCTCCGGTTTTAACGGTTTTCAAAACCGCAGCTCCAATGCCACAAGGGCTTTGATAAAGATGACGGGAAGGGGGAAATCAGGTTAAAATCCGGAAGCCAGGAGTCATCGGTCTCAAGCTCCTGGTAAAAACCATCCTGTATTCCGTATTCCTCCAGCATTTCCTGTAATTTCCCGTATTCTTCTTCGGAAACATGGCGGTCTTGAAAAGCATTTAAGCCGTCCTTATTCTTATGGGCCTTTACCGGGGTATACTGGGTCATGAGGGAAAACAGAGCCTTTCCCTCAAGAAATTCCTTAAACCACTCTATAACCATTCTGGAATCATTAAGCCTGCCGGGAAGCACCAGATGTCTTAAAATAACACCTGAGACAATCTTTCTTTTTCCGTCCTTTTCTGTAAATTTCAAAGGGGAATTTTCCACCATCCACCGGATTGCCCTTTTTGCTTTTGCAGGATAGTTTTCGGCGGCAAAAACCCGTTTGGAAATTTCCGGGTTCAAAGTTTTTAAATCAGGGAGCCAGACATCCACCAGAGGCTTCAACAATTCCAGACTTCCGGTATTTTCGTAAGAAGATGTATTCCATAAAACGGGAATCTTTAAGCCTTTATTTTTGGCCTCTTCCAGACCGGCCCTGATAACTGGTATATGGTGTGTTCCGGTAACAAGGTTAATGTTCTCGGCACCTTCTTCCTGCAACCTGAGGCATAAACCGGCAAAATCTTCTATCCCAAGTACTTTTCCCATTCCGTCCTGGGAAATCTGGTAATTCTGGCAAAAACTGCAACGGAGGTTGCATCCGGTAAAAAATATTGTCCCGGAACCTTTTGAAACAGTTACCGGAGGTTCTTCCCCAAAATGGATTCCACCGTAAGCAATCCGCAAATCAAAGGTTTCGCCACAAAAACCGCGGTCCCCGGAAAAACGGTTGACATTGCAATTTCTGGGACACAAGGTACAGGACTTGTAAAAATCCCCGGCTGCATTTAATGAATCCAAATCGGTGTATTCCATACACCTTAATATAGCGACTTAGTTGTCCCCGTGCAACAACCGCCGCCAATAATATACAATAAGGTTTGTCTAAGGCATGGAAATTTTATGAATGTTTCCTCCGGTATTGAAAAAACACCGCCGAACCTGTATCATGAGTGTATCCGGGGTGTTGAGATTATTCTTGACTGAGATTATACCCGAAGAACCGCCCTGGTTTTGCGGTTCCAACCTGATCTGGATAATACCAGCGGAGGGAGATATGAAAAAGAATTTTTTTTCTATTTTGTCTCTTTTTTTAATCATTTTATTTTTTGCCGGTTGTTCTTCTGAAAAAGAAAACAAAGTTGTTGTTTATGCCTACGATTCCTTTTGCTCCGAATGGGGACCGGGACCACAGTTGGAAAAACTTTTTGAAGAAAAAACCGGTTATGACCTTGAAATTCTTTCTGTAGGTGACGGTGCACAGGTTCTGGCTAAAGCAGCTTTTGAAAAAGATGATCCCCAGTCCGATGTCCTTGTGGGAATTGACAACCAGCTTTATAAAAAAGCATTGAATCTGGAAATTCTAAGCCCCTATAAACCAAAAGGCAGTGAAAATTTAAAACCCGAAATATTGTTTTCCGATAGAGCGGAGGACTGGTTTCTCACTCCTTATGACTGGAGTTCTTTTGCAATAATTTACAATACGGAAAGTTCTGTGCCAGCCCCGGAGTCTCTAATGGATTTGACTAAAGAAATTTACAGGAAAAAACTTATTTTGATGGATCCAAGGACAAGTACCCCGGGCTTAGGTTTTTTGACCTGGACAAAAAACGCTTTTGGGGACAGGTACCTTGAATTCTGGGAAAACCTTAAACCCTCGGTTCTTACAATGGCTCCCGGGTGGGACTCAGGATACGGGCTGTTTACCGCAGGAGAAGCCCCCCTTGTAATAAGTTATACTACCAGCCCAGCCTATCATATCGAATACGATGAACCATATAGTTTCAGAGCCCTTGTATTTCCCGAGGCTGCACCTCTTCAAGTAGAAGGGGCAGGCTTAACAAAAAATTCAAAAAACCCCGAAGGTGGAAAAGCATTTATTGACTTTTTGATTTCTGCGGAAGGCCAGGAAATTCTTCCCCTTACCCAGTGGATGTATCCGGCAAATAAAAACATTGAACTTCCTGAATGCTACAAAACCATTGAAGCCCCCGAAAACATTTTTACTGAGATGCCGGACGATGTGGATTCGATGATTGAGGAAGTTTTAACTGTATTAGGAAATGAATAACCCCCCGGTAATAAAGTACCTGTCAGCAGGAGGACAGATTTTCTGCCTGTTCCTTCTGCTGGTACTTTTTCTTTCACTTGTAATTCCATTATCAGCTATATTAAAGGGGCTGTTCCTTGCCGGAAAAGGCACGGAGGGATTTAATTTTCAGGTACTTTTCCGGGATATTGCAAACCTTGCCTGCAATGATTCTATACAAAAAAGTATTTTAAATACTTTTTTACAGGCAGCCTGTTCAACACTGATTGCAATGGCTGTGGGAATACCCATGGCTTTTTTTTGTGCAAAAAGAAAATTCCCCGGAAAAAGAATCCTTACAGGGCTTTCTTCTGTTCCACTGTGTATTCCCCCTCTGATTCTGGTACTTGCCTTTGTAAGATTTTTTGGAATGAACGGGTTTATAAATAAAATCATTTCAAGTATTACCGGGGAAAAAGAACCGGCCCTGACATTTTTATACAGTTTCCGGGGAATAATTCTCCTCCAAGGTTTTTATAACTTTCCTTTGATTATGACAAATGTCGCCTCCCTTTGGAGCCGGCTCCCAACCCGGGAAGAAGATGCAGCCTATCTTTTGGGAAAATCCAGGATTCAGGTCTTTTTTTCAGTAACCTTATACAAAATTCTACCCGGAATTCTTTCCTCCTCAATTCTGGTCTTTTTATACTGCTTCTTTTCATTCATAATCGTACTACTTTTGTCCGGTGTAAATTTTTCAGTTCTTGAAGTAGAAATTTACTCCACCATACGGATGGGACTTGATATTCAAAAAGGATGTGCACTTGCTATTTTGGAAACGGTGATTGCCCTGCTTTTTATAATTTTTTATCTTAGACTTGAAAACAAAACCTCAGGACTTTTTGGTTACACCGAAAAGAACACTCCTGAAAAAATAAAATCCCCGGGAGAAAAAATAATACTTATCTTGTTTCTTGTATTGATTTTTTTGTTTCTGGCAGGCCCTCTTTTTGCAATGATATTGAACGGGCTGGATTTTTCAAAAGGATTCCTTGTACCACGGATTTTTTCAAACTATACAAGCCTGTTTTCAAACCACAAATTTTACACTTCCTTGGGGAACACTCTGATAACAGGGGTTTCCACTGCAACTCTTTCTGTAATTTGTGCATTAACATATAGTATCCTGATTTTTATGTTGAAACCCTCCCTGAGGCAAAAACTAAAGGTTTTGGGATTTCTTCCAACGGCAATTTCCGGTGTTGTTATCGGCTTGGGGTGGCTGCTTTTACCTGGAGCGAAAAACATCACCACTTTGATTCTTGCACAAAGCGTTGTCGCCTTTCCGTTTGCTTTTATTCCGGTTTATTCATCGATGGAGAAAATTTCACCCGATATTTTGGACGCTGCTAAAATGCTGGGAAGTTCCAGGGGGGAAATAAATGTAAGGATAATTATCCCGATAATAAGAAAGTCAATCTTTATTGCATGGATTTTTGCTTTTGCAGTCAGTGCAGGAGACGCAACCCTTCCAATTGTATTGGGAATCCCAGGTTTTGAGAATTTATCCCTTATGCTTTACAGGCTTTCAGGAGCATACAGATTCGGAGAAGCTTCTGCCTGCGGCCTTATTTTGATTCTCATTACAGGTGTACCATTTCTGATAAAAAAAGAGGAAATATGAAAACTAATAATTGTATCGAAGTAAAAAAAATACAAAAAACCTGGCCGGATCTTACAATCTTGGGGGATTTCTCAATTCCCCAGGGAAAAATTCTTGCCCTTACAGGGCCTTCCGGTAGCGGAAAATCTACAATTCTCAGACTTATTGCAGGTTTGGAAAAGCCGGATTCAGGAGAAATCATAATCAACGGAACCGACTGCACAAGAAAGCATCCTTCAAAAAGGGGGATAGGAATGGTTTTCCAACAGACTGCCCTTTTTCCCCACCTTAATGTTTTAAGGAATGTTGTTTACGGTTTGGAAAACCGCAGCTATTCAAAAAACGAAAAACTACAAAAGGCAGAAAAGATTCTCAGTCTTCTCGGTCTTTCAGGATTTGAAAACCGGAATGTACAGACCCTGTCAGGAGGTGAAAGCCAAAGGGTTTCCCTTGCCAGAACCCTGATAATGGAACCTTCTGTGATACTGTTTGACGAACCATTTTCCTCCCTAGACCAATCTTTAAAAATCCAGCTGAGAAATGAAATAAAAAAACTTCAAAAAGAATTGAACTTCACCGGGATTTTTGTCACTCATGATATGGAAGAAGCCTGCTTTATTTCTGATTATATGGGCATCATGAAAAAAGGCAGAATAATTGCCATGGGGGAAACCCAAAATCTTTTTCTTAAACCTGGCAATGTGGAAACCTTGGATTTTCTTAACAACGGCTTTATTATTTCCGGAAAAGAAATATCCGGGAAAAAAGTGAAAAAAAGTGATAATAACTGCAATACCCAACAAAAATATATTGTTATTTCCACGGGTTTTCTTCCGAATATGCTAACGGAGGATTCATCTGTAAGAAAAAAAATACAAAATTCCCACGAAATGATTTATACAGATGAAAGCACTTTTTCTTTTTACGCAACATGCGTAAAAAAAGACTTTTACGGATTCAGCAACAAAGTTACATTTGAAAAAAACGGGGAATACTTTGACCTGTCACTTCCGGTTTCCGCAAAGATAAATGAGAAAAGCTGCTATCGGCTTTTCTTTGACATAAATTCAGTTAAGGAAATATGAACTACCGTTCTTCCAGAATTTTCCTGATATGGGCTTCCGTAAGGACATCTTCATCAAGCAGGTCTTTCATCTGCATTGAAACTGTCCGGTTAAAGAACAAAAGGTCGTCGGTACCAAGCGAAACCCTTACCCCGGCATCCATCATTTTGCGGATTGGATGTTCCTTTAAAGATTTAACGGCTCCAAGCATTACATTGCTGCAGGGTGTCACATTACATCTTATATTTTTGTCTGCCAAAAACCGCAGAACCTTGTCATCTCCGGCTGCACCAATTCCGTGCTGGATTTCATCCAAATCAAAGAATTCGGCGAAGGCTTTTACAGAAGCCGCATCAGAAAACTCCCCTACATGGGCTTTTTTCTTTAAACCTTTTTTGGCACAGAGCTTGTAAAGTCCTGCAAAATCTTCTATTCCTTCCGTAACCTCCGGGCCGTATAAATCAATACTTTTAAAAACCCCGCTTTGGATGCAGACAGGAGCCCATCTTGAGGTTTTCTCATGGTCAAAGGTTTTACCGATTCCAAGCTCCGGCCTAAAATCAATCTTATCCCTGTATTCCTCTACCAAGTCATTTATTGAATTAAAAAACTTATCAAAATCTTCGTCAAAAACACCAATGAAAGAAATATCAATACTTCCCTCCAGAATTTCGACATTATCACTTAGTGCATCTTTGATTGACATTGTTACCAAATCAACAACATCCTGTGATGTTTTGCATCTCGGACGGGTGTACTTTCCGATAATCTCGTGCATTTCATCCAAACCATTCAACTTTCTGGGAAAATCAGGGATTTCAAACCCCGCCCATTTTTTATATGTTGCATATTGCATCCCCAGATTTAAATGATTATGAACATCGATTTTTTTAATATTCTTTATACTTTCTGTAAAATTCACCCTTGTCTCCATATCTACAATCTATATCTACATATCGGAATCTTCACACAGAAAATTTACCGGTTTTAAAATAATTTATAGCAAGCCCCTGTCCTTACATAAAAAAGCCTGCCTTCAACAGGAATGCCCCAGATTTTTCCTGCCGCCTCCATATAAGTCTCCACCTGAATCCGGTGATTTTCTGGGTTTTCATCCCGGTCGGTTTTAAAATCAACTACAATAATCCGGCTTTTATCTCCTGTAAGAAAAACCAAATCCATCTGGCCGGAAACAACCGAAAAGCCCTTTTCCTCCCCGGATCTACGCCTCATATAGAACGGAAATTCAGTATAAGACCAAGAAGCCCGGATTTCCATATCCCCCAAAGGAGAATTAATGAATTTTTCACCAAGTTCTTTTATAAAACCTTCCAGCTTTATGGTTTTTGTTTTTCCGATTGTATCTTTGATTTTTTGAGGCAGAATATTATACCCTGCCCCAGATGCCAGCCGGCGCTGTTTAATGGCAAATTCAATATAATTGTGAACCATTGTTCCAAGATCAGTTGATCCGATGCCCCCTTCCTCAAGGATTTTTTCTATTTCTTCATTGTCCGTGCTATGTTTATCTGTAGATTTCACCTTAAAATCATTTTCTATCCTGATTTTAGAATCAAAAACCGGACCCTTGTTTTCAGCAGTAGCAAAAGCGTCTTCCGCCAAAGAAGTAACGGCTTTTATTTCGACCGGCTTATAAACCGGTAAAACAAGTTCTGCACTCCCGTAACTTTTGGCAAGAAGAGAAAACCCTGCATTCTTATTACACACATTCCGGTTTCCTGAAAAAGATTCAGGCAACTTGGACTCTGAATCAATTATTTCAATATTGACTTCGTTTTCTCCAAGATTTTTGAATGCAGGAATTATAAGTTCCAGAAAAGACCCCTTTCTGCTTTTATTTTCAGGGAGGACCACAGATTCGTATTTGGAAAGGACATTACAGTTTCCGGTTTCTGAATCTCCATCCTCCGGAGACTCCACAACACCTGTTAAAAACAAGTGGGACTCAGCCCTTGTCATGGCAACATATAAAAGTCTTTTTATTTCGGCAAACTCCTTTCTGAGATTTTCTTCCTTTTCCAGGTTGAAAATCCAATTGTCTTTGCCGGAATTCCCAGGTAGATTAACAGTAATCCCGTTATTTTTTGAAAAAAGCACAACATCGGTATTATTATCCTGTACAACACTTTCACTACATTGGGAAATAAAAACCACGGGGAATTCCAATCCTTTACTTTTATGTATACTCATAAGACTTACCCCGCTTTGATTTTCCAAAGGAATTGAAAGATCCTGTTTAGCATTTACAGATTTTACTTTTTCTGCAAGCTGGTCAAGAAACTCTGTCATCTGGAGATTTTCTTTGTCAGCCTGCCGGGCCATTTCAAATAAATAATCATAAAGCTCGGTGTAATTCTGCAAATCAGGATTTGTCACCAGGCTGTACCTGTAGCCGGTATTGTACCAGATGTAGGTAATAACTTCACCTATATTTTTCCTATCCGTCATGGCTGCAACAGAATCATAAATTTCTTTTCCGCAAAGAAATGCCGGCTTGTCAGTTTCCGGCAAAAGATTTAAATCTTCTTCCGAAAACGGCACCTGGATTTTTCCACTGTCCAGGTAACCCTCGGTGGTAAGTCCCTCCAGCATCAAAAGGGCAAGTCCTTTATCAGAAATTCCGGCAAACGGGGAACGCAAAACAACACTGTAGGATAACCTGTCTCCAGGATAAACAACTAATCTCAAAAGGTGGTAAATGTCGTTATTAGGACTTTCAAGAAAAAGACTTCTCTGATTCTGTGTAAGG
>JADIMM010000021.1 GCA_017694795.1 Candidatus Gallitreponema excrementavium | reverse complement strand
CTTTATAATTATAATGAAGAACTGTATACTTCGTAATATGGGGCAAAAATGATTGATTTACATATTCATTCAAGTGCTTCCGACGGGACTTTCAGTCCGGAGGAAGTTTACGGCAAAATTCTGGAATCCGGTGTTACTTTTTTTTCTTTAACTGATCATGATACTGTTGCCGGTATTCCAGAAATTTACAAAGTTCTTGATGAAAATAAAACAACCTTTATTCCGGGAATCGAAATTACGGTTAGCCGTTCTAAAGGTGAGTGCCATTTGCTGGGGTACAACATAGACTATAATTCCGTTTATTTGGAATCCATGATAAATTTCGTCCAGGCTGGCAGGGAAAAACGCAATAAGGGTATTGCAGATCTTTTGAATTCAAAAGGAATGGCTGTAGATTATCAGGAACTTATGGAAAAATCCGGGACTGCGACTTTAGGCCGGCCACATTTTGCTGCATATCTTAAGAACAAGGGATATGTTAAATCAATACAGGAGGCTTTTGATAAATACCTGGCGGTTGGAAGACCCTGTTATTTGGAAAATTCGGGAGTCGAGTTTAATGAAGCAGTAAATACAGTTATCAAAGCCGGTGGAATTCCGGTTCTTGCACATCCTTTGTCTTTATATTTGTCATGGGGAAAACTTGAAGAACAACTTTCAAAGTGGAAGGAGCTGGGGCTAAAGGGGATAGAAGTTTATCATTCGTCATTCAGAACCAGGGACAGCCAGCGTATGGAAGAAATAGCCGACAGGCTTGGATTTCTCAAAACCGGTGGAAGCGATTACCACGGAAAAACCAGGGAGGAAAGAAAGCTTGGTTTTTCCACAGGGGGAAATCCCGTTCCCTCCAGCATAGAGGAAGGTTTCCGGTCTTATTTGATACAGAGGTGATTTTTTTCCACATATTTACCGTATTCCAAAATATCCCAGGGAGAATCCCCCCATTTTCTGTAAAATGCAGCTTCCTGGATATGGCTTGAATTTATCTTTTCTTCATCTTCCAAATCGGAAATAGTTCTTGATGTCTTTAAAATACTTGCCGCCCCTCTGGGGGACAGCTCTCCGGAAGATAATAGTGTTGAATATTCTTTTTTCCCGTTTTCTGTCATTACACATACACTGGATATTTCCTCTGGTTTTAGTTTACTGTTTTTCCTGTAGAGTTCTTTTTTGTTTTTATACCTGTATTTTTGAATTTCAACTGCGGTTTTTATTTTTTCCCTTAGATCTGACTTCCCTTGTGAATTGATGAAATCTTTTCCCTCTGGTACCAGAACAGGAACTCTTAAATCCAGTCTGTCTATTACGGGCTGTGATATCTTTTTCCAGTATTTTTCTACCATGGCAGGGGTGCAGGTACAATATTTTCCTTTTACTCCTAATTTTCCACAAGGACAAGGGTTTGCAGCCATTATCAACTGGAAATTTGCCGGAAAATTTATGTTACGGCCTGCCCTGCTTATTAGAATATTCCCTGTATCCATTGGAGTCCTCAAAACCTGGAGCACAGTGTAATTAAATGCCGTTGCTTCATCAATAAATAAGACTCCTCCGTGTGATAATGAAACTTCACCAGGTCTTAGTTGCTTACCTCCCCCTGCCATACCCTCGAGGGAAACAGACTGATGTGGCTTGCGTACTGGAGGTCTTAAGGAAAGGTTTTTTGTTATGCGGCAGCCGGCCAGGCTCTGTATTTTTGCCACATCAACAGCAATATCCCTTGATAAATTCGGCAATAGTTCATGAAAGCGGTTTAGAGCCATGGTTTTGCCGCATCCGGGTGGTCCGAATGCAAACAGACTGTGCCCGCCGGCTGCCGCAATCTCCATTGCCCTTAATAACACCGGCTGTGCTTTTACAGAACTAAAATCACCACCCTCTGCATTTTGGAAGATATCAATATTGTTTTTTGAATTATATTCATCAGAGGGTTTTTCAGGCTGCAAATCTTTTGGGTACATTAAAATATCAACTGCTTCGCTCAGTGTTTCTACACCATATACACATAATCCACCTGGAATTTCAGCCTCGGTTTTATTTTCCACAGGAACAATAATGTTTTTAATTCCCCTGCTTTTTGCAAGGGCTGCTGCTGCTAGTACACCAAATCCAGGGCGTAACCTGCCGGAGAGTTCCAATTCCCCGACTACCAGGGTGTCTGTATTAAGTTCCATAGCTGATTGGGCAATTATTACCGAAACAGCAATAGGTAAATCAAATCCGGTTCCTTCTTTTTTAAGATCCGCCGGAGACAAATTTATTAAAATCCGGCTTCGGGGAAATTCAAAACCTGAATTAATTATGGCAGAGTGCATCCTTTCCCGGGATTCCTTTACTGCCGCATCGGCAAGACCGACAATATCACAGGCCGGTATTCCCCGTCTTAAGTCTACTTCGATTTTAACTAATTCACCTTCAAAACCAAAGGATGTAAACCCATATATCATTTTAAACCTCCATAATCAAAGACACTTATATATATATCTAATCAAAAAAATCTATTTTGCTTGAATTTTAACGGTTTTAAAGCTATTATTTTTAAATATGCTTCAGGAAAACAGAGGGGAATATATTCCATCCCCTAAATTAATAAAAAATCTTAAAAAAAAGGGTGTTGACACCGGATTTCTTTTGTCTTTTTTAAAAGACTTGGATGCTGGTAAATTTGTGCCTTCACAGTTTTATACAGATTGTTCCGTTCCCCCTCTTACCCATCCTTCCATAATTGACAGGCGGGTTTCACCATTAGTATCTATCCCTACAATACGCTTGGAAAGATTGATTAAAACCCATAATCTAGGAATCCGGGCTGAAGATGTTTCCATTTCGGTAGGCGATTCCATAGTTTACCTTGGCCGTGACCAGTTGTATAAACTGGGAGTTTATTTGTTCAGCAAGACAGCCTATGGAATTTTAAACGGAGGCTCCGCCACTTCTTATGCTGATTACAAGAAAAACTATGCCTTTTGTCCCCAATACATAGATAAATATCCCCGGGAATTCAGGAAATTTGCAAGGATGTGTTCCGGTGTTCCAAAGGGAATTACCCCTGCCTACATTACCGAGAACCTTAAACCTGGGTATTCCTTTATGTTCCTCAAGTTTTTAATGCTGTTGAGGAATAAGCTGGAATATTCAAAGCTTACAGGAAGAACTGCAGAGGGAATCCTTCCCGCCTTTCAAATGACCAGTCTTCAGACTCATAAACCCCTTTTATCAATGTATAAGAAATATGAAAAGTCCCAGCTTCTCAGGGATTTGGCATTAAAGGCCGGTTGCAGGCCCATTGAGATTTATACAGGAATGCAGCCATTGATTGCAGCCCTTACCCCCAGGGAAGAGGGCGAAAACAGGCGAATTTTTGACCGTGCTTACGGTAAGAAAGATACAGGGATCCCATTACCTGGCGGCCACGGACAGAATTTCAAGGTTTTGGAGCCGGTTTACAAGATGTTATATGAAAAAGGAATCCGTTATATTTGGCTTGGAAATGTTGATAATACCGGCTACACTGTGGATCCGGTTTCCCTTGCCTTATTTGCCCTTTCTGATAAAGAAGCGGCTTTTGAAACCTCTGTAAAAACTGCCATGGATACAAAAGGTGGAATTATAATTCAGGAGAAAAGCGGAAGGCTTAATTGTGCAGATATTGGTTCCGGCATTTCAAGGGAAATGGTTCAGGATTTTGAGAAGCAGGGAAAAACACTTCTGTTTAACTGCGGATTGGGGCTTTTCAATCTTGAAAAGCTTCTAAAACGGCTTCCGACTTTGCAATATGAAATTCCATTGAGAATTTCAGAACAGGACAAAGATTCCGGCCGGTATGCACAGGCCGAACAAAATACATGGGAAATTATAGGTACCATAAAAAACCCTCTTTTTTTTGCTGTAGAAAAAAACAAGAGGTTTGTTGCGGCAAAACTTCTCATGGAAACAATTCTTTCTTCGTCTTCAAGTGAAAAACTGGAAAGTTTGTCACTTAATCCAGGGCTGTTGGAAGCTGCCCTTTATTCAGCAACGGGAATGAAAAATCTTTTACAAAATGATTATGGTATCGGGTGATTTCTGTAGCTTTTGTACTTTCCAGGTTTGGTAAAACTGGTATTTACAGTTTGAAAACTTTCTTTTATAATGTCCTAAACATAAACAGAATAATAAATTATACTAGACGAGGTTTTTATGCATAAAGAGTTTCTCCCCTATGACACAGTGCGGAACAATGCCCTTAAACTGGCATATAAGATACATAATGACGGTTTTGAACCGGATGTTATATATGTTTCTTTACGGGGCGGAGCCTATATGGCAAATGTAATAAGTGAATATTTTAAACTGACCCGGAAAAGTTCCCATCCAGTGCTTTATGCAGCAGTTGTTGCCCGCTCCTATACTGATGTCCGGCAGCATGACCGGGTCATGGTTGACGGCTGGACATATTCTCCCGAACATCTCCGTCATGGTGACAAGATACTCTTGATTGATGATATTTTTGACTCCGGTAAGACAATAAATCATTTGGTTGAAATCCTTTTGGAGAAGGGAATCCCAAGAAAAGATATAAAAGTTGCGGTTCATGATTACAAATATTTTGAATTCCATGAATCCCAGCTTCCGATTCAACCGGATTATTGGTGCAGGAAGCATGTCATAAAAACTCCTGATGATGATTTGTGGATTCATTATATGAGTCATGAGCTTGTAGGGCTTTCGAAAGAAGAATTGGAAAAATACTATTTTTCGGTTGATCCTATGCTACGGGAAGTATTTTCAAAAATTTACGACAATTGATGGTTTTTAATTTATAATGATTATTATGAAAAAAGAGTATACAAGACTGTTTCATTTTATTTTTTATGTCTTTTTTCTTTTCGCTGTTCCCGGACTTATGGCCTTAGACCAAGGGGTTTCTTATCTTGATGTTTCAGGACATGAATATCCGGTAAAACAGGATGAATTGTTATCATTTCAAATGCCATATTTAAATTTTCAGACAGTTGAATCCGGAAATAATTGTACCCTGTCTTTTAACCGCTCCGGTATTATTTATTGCACAATATATTCCAGAACCGGTGAGCCTGAAAAACCACAAAAGTTTTTACTTGATTTAAAAGAATCAGAAAATGGACTTTATACTTCTGAGGTCTTTACCTGTCCTGAAACCGGAATTTTGTATGCTTATTGGGTTGGAGACAAAGAAAATCAAGGTGTAAAATCCCAGTCATTGATATACGACTTTATGTACCGTGGAATTTACAGGAAAGATTTTTACGTCGTAAGTCCTCTTCCAGGGGAGTGGGATAATCTTCAGACCCTGGTAATTGATACAGAAGGGAGCAGTAATGTTGTTTATACATTGGACGGAAGCAACCCCTTTGAAAACGGAATACAATACAACGGACCTGTTTTACTCGAAGGGGAAGGGGATTTTATTCTTAGAGTTGCAGATATTGGTAAAAATATAGAAACACGGATTCCATTTTCACAAAAAAAACATGACGGTGGGATAAGTTTGGCACAGCCGGAAAACTGTTCTTCTTTTGGGTCATTTTTAAGTTCCGGAGAAAGTTTTTCACTGACTATTCCTGAAAATACTCTTTATGGAATAAATATCAATTCTGATTTTTCACCGGTGTTTCCTACTGAATATGCCGACTGTAACAAGAACCTCTTGATAGAAAAAAATAATACTTACTTAACTCTTGTGGTTTTTGACAATGACAGGTCTTACCTTTACACATTGTTTTCCGGTGACTATATAACATCTGAATCCGGTTATTCACTTTTTTCTGATGAGGATTTTCATTTTCTGGTTTTCAAAAATGATGTTTTAATCTTTGAGAATAATTCCTGGAATTTATTATCGGAACCTTTACTCGTGAAAAGAGATTTCCCCCATGAGGTGGTATGGAAAGAAGTTTCTTCAAGTAGTAACCATGCAGAAACAAAACAATTGTTCTTGTCCCGGGCAGCAGGAACACTGGACTTTGATTTAAATTTTTATGTTGATAATAAATCAGCTTTACCACAGAATGACATACATTATAACATTTCACTTAATTCTATTCCTGCATTTGCAGATAAAGATTCTCCTTTAATTACTGATTTGAATTTTGTTTTACCGGAAGGTGCAAGTGGAAGGTTTTTCCTTTCACTGTCATTATTTGACGGAGAATATATTTCAGCTCAGAAAATATGTTCTTTTTACGTTGATGAAAAATCCCCATTTATTCCTTTTTTAAAAATTGATGACAAGGGCAAATATTTTTTTGATTGGGAAGTATTCCAGGATATTTTTGATGATGATACAGAAACCAAAGTTTTCTCTGGAATTACAACTTCTGCTTACGGAGAACAGTTTTTTGGTGATGATATAACATACAGTGAAAAAAATGTATTTTCGCTTAATGATGAAGATTTTTTATTCCCCATGAATTATCAGACAAAAGCATATGCTGTTGATTCAAAAAAAAGGATGAGCCTGACTGTCTCCAAGTCAGGAGTAGTATATCCTGTAGGTTTTTATATTTCTTCTTCCGGTAATCCTGACGGCACAGGTTCATTTGAAAATCCTGCATCTTCTATCGATACTGTTTTATCAGGGCTATCACCAAAACAAAAGTCAGAAGGTGTTGTGGTATTTGTATCCGGTGAGTTGGTTTCTAAAATGAAACATAATATTGATTACAATCTTGAAGTAAGGGGACTAAAAGACAATTCTTCCGTTCTTGCCAAAGATTATGGTGTAATACGTTTTGTTGACAATGGTTATTTCAATATAAAAAACGGAAGCCTGAATCTTTTAAATATTTACCTTGTATCGTCCCAAAAAGAATTGCGTGTACATCCCCTTATAAATATCAATAATGGTTTATTTACAGCTTCAGATTCTATGTTTGTATTTCAGGGGGATTCACAGATGCTTACGGCTAAGTCTGCTCGTATTTCTCTTGTTAATTCTGTTATAGAACATAGTTCAGATAATGTGGTTTTATCTACTGTTTTTATGGATTCTGATGTTTGTATAAAGGGATCAGAACTTAATTTTTATGGTTCGGATTTTATACAGGCAGTAGAGACAGCAGACAGCAGTCTTTCTTTTGATAGTTGTACGGTAAATCTTAATTCACAAACCGGAGCTGTGAACGGCATCCTGTCAAAAAATTCAGAGATAAGTTTACTTTCCTGTGTTTTTAATACAAAAACAGACTCTGCAAGCAGAATTGTCGAATCATGGAATTCTAATTTGAATGTAGTAAAATCATCATTTTACTTGAAAAATAATAACGATGTTTTTTCTAAAATTAAAATTCCTGCTTTATGGCTTGATTCAAGTTCTGAATTTGAAGTGAATTCTGAAAACGTATACCAGGGTTTTTCTAATTTGTTTTTAAAATAATATTAAAATGTTTAAGAGGTATCTGTGAGAAAATTTATTTGTTCTTCTTTTTTATTTTTTATTCTCTGTTCTATTGTATTCAGTCAGGTTGAAGGTATTGAAACAGTAGATTCATTATCTGGTGGTGGTGGCTTAATCGATGAGTCTTGGTATTTTAACGAATTTATTCTGAATTCAAATTCAGAATATTTTGATATAATAAACTCTTTGAAATATGAATTGGATGTTTTAGCTGATAAAAGAAATGTTTTTCACGAAAATATAATGTCTTTTGATAACCCCGTAAAAGTAACACCCGTTTCTTTAGAAGAAAAAACAAAAAATGGTAATATTCTTCCTGGTGATTATGGAATGGAATATTTGAATCAGTTGATTTCATTTTTTTATGATATTGATAAAGCCAAGGACAGGTTTAAAGAGTATTATATAAATGTTAAAAAACAAGCAGCTTTGATTGAACAGAATTTTTTGATTAAAAATCAAAATGATAATAATATTAATACATTAAATAAACTCTATGATTATATACAGGTTTTACCGGCTGAAGCATTTGGATTAAAAAAAGACTTGTATGAGTTGGGAATTTATTTTAAAGATTTTGACAGTGAGATTTTTCAAACTTATTTGGCAGTTCTTTATACAATGTCTGTACCGTATATTATGGAGCGTTCAGCTGATTTAATTGACAATATTTTGATTAAAAATCCGGAAGATAGTATTTTAGAAGAAGAAATATACGCCAATAGAATCTTTTATACCAGTCGAATAGAGAATCTATTTTTTGATTCCTTGGCTGCATCAGAAGCTCTTTGGTTTCTATCTCAAATGAGTATTACACAACCATATTTGGATTACTCTGCTGATAAAGGACTTAAAGTAGACGAATTAAAACTTATGGCTTCTGAAAGTATTCAAAATATCATAAAAGTTTTTAATTCGTTGTCTGAATTCCAGTTGTCTTTTATTTACTCATCGGATTATCAAACAGCATTTGGTATTAAATTATTATATAATACAATTTATTGCTTAAAAATATTGGAAAATGATTTTGATGCTGTTTTTCCTTTTATTGAAAAACAAGTAGGAAGCAGCCTTGCTTCATTAGATTATTTTTTTAATTCAGCAAAAAAAAATGATAATTATACATTTGTAATTAAGGACTGTAATATTTTATCTGTGGATTTTCTTTCAGGATATAAAGATGCACTTGAATTGCAGAAAAAATTAAATTCAGGTTCAAATATTTATTTATGTGATTTTATAACGAGTCCAGAACTCTTTTATATTATAGACAACTCTGGTTTATTCAATGATTTAAAACTTTATTATTATTCCAACAAAGACAACCTTTTTTTGAAAGATTCTGTAGATTATAAATTTGTTTATTTAAACAGGCTTTCGGAAAAATTTACATTGTTTAAAAATTTAACTTCAAAATATGGAATATCCCCATTTTATTTCATAACAAATGAGCAGTTTTCAATTTTGGAATTTTTAGAGGTTAAAAATTATAATCCTGGATATTTTGGATTATATGATATTGAAAGGCTTTCTTATCTCATTAAACAATTAGATGATGCTCTTATTATTCTCAATTCAGCCGGAAAAAGAATGTCTGATATTATTTATGAAAGGAGCTTTTTTAAATGAAAAAATTTTTTTTATTTTTTATGATTTTTGTTTTCGTAGCTTTTCTTTGCTTTTTTTTCTTTTTCCTTTTTACCGGAAAACCGATAAAGTCTATATTTAATATTGCATCTGGCATTAAACCGACTGAAAAAACAATACAAACAGATGAGAATGAAAGGGATACTTTTTTGGATAAAACACTGGTATTGGAGTCTGTTTCTCCATACGATGAAGATACTGTAACTGATATAAATAATTTTACAAATCCTGATACTTATGATGTAAATAATTTTCAGACTGACAAATCTTACCAAACAGATAATCTTATTGAAACACCGGATTATCTTGTTGATGATTATCAGTTGTTGACTAACGAAAATAATTATGAATTGACTTTTGTAAAGGATAATAACATTGATATTTCTTTGGTATTACCCTTGCCCTGTGTTTCATCGGTTGTTATTTTTGCTGATTCTTATCTTGTTCCTTTAATCAACGGAACAATACTGTGTTTTGATTTGAATAAAACTCTGATAAAAAAAATACCAGTCCCTTTTATTTCAAAAATTTCTGTTGAATTAAATAAAATACTAATTTATGGAAAAGACGGGTTTTTGTATACTTACAGCCTTTTAAAAGAAGGCGGTGATTTGATTGATGAACCAATAATTACAGACGGTGTTTCAGACAAGGATCTGGTGTATGAGACTATCCTTCCTTCAAAAGAAGTTTTTGATAAAATAATTTATTCTGTTTCCAATTTTATAGATATTTCACAAGTTTCTTATGATAAAATTACTGAATATGGATTTGCCCCGGTAGTTAATTCACAAAGCATGTTTACAAACGATAAATCCCTTAGTTTTTATATAGCAGGAATCCCTGAAAGTGGAGAATGGATATTCACTTTCTTTGATGAACATGGATTTAAGTATGACCAATGGGGACTGATAGGACTTTACGATTTGGATGGAAACCAGCTTGCCTGTAATGTTGAATATAGTGCAGAAAATGCCGGTGTAAGTTATCCGTGTTCCAAAGGAGATATTTTTTATCTTGTTGTTTCACTGATGGGTGAAGAATATCCTGAAGATAAATTGTATATCGGGACCGTAAAAGAATGAATTTGATTTGTGGAATCGATGAAGCAGGCAGAGGACCTTTGGCAGGGCCGGTTACTGCTGCAGCAGTAATTCTTCCTAATGATTTTAAAGTAGAATTACTGCGTGATTCAAAAAAACTAAGCCCCAAAAAAAGGCTGGAACTGTCGGATTTGATATTAAAAACTTGTTTTTTTGGCATTGGTTGGGCATTCCCTGAAGAGATTGACGAACTTAATATTCATAATGCAACTTTAAAAGCAATGGAAAGGGCATATCAGAATTTAATATCCGAATATGCAGGGGATTTTTTCATTGAAAACGGTATCGAGGTAATAGTAGACGGAGTCCATATTCCTGATATTCCGGAAAAAAATACAAGGGCAGAAATAAAAGCAGACGACAGATTCCCACCGGTTATGGCTGCATCCATATTGGCAAAGACAGCCAGGGATCTTATGATGGAACGGTACGGCAGGCTTTATCCTGAATACGAATACCCAAAACACAAAGGATATCCTACAAAACTTCACTCTGAATTATTAAAAAAGTGGGGCCCTCCGCCCATACAAAGGAAAAGCTTTAATATTCCTCGCTAGTTTCTTCTTTTTTTACCACATGGAGTTTTCTCCCTGTAGTTTTATGGCTTGAGATTTTTAGGGAGGTGGATTCTTCCCTGGCCTTAATATTCTTTTTAAAGGACTCCCTTGTTTTTCTTTGTTTTCTCTGCTTTTCAATGAAAGAAAGTGAATCATCCAGACCTTTAAGAAATTTCTGCATGTCTTCTTCAAAAATTACCACAGCATGCCTGTCAAAGCCGGTTCCTTCCTTGCTTTTGCTTTCTACAACCTGAAGAAAAACATCCCCGGTTCTGTTTTCTTTTACATTAAAAAAATAAGTCCTGTTGTCCAGAGTAACGCTGGTTGTAAAAAGTTCACCACGAACACCCATATAAACCTCACTTTCAGCATGATTTTATATAATTTTCAGTAAAAAGGCAATACAGGCATTTTATTAAACTTTGTTTTTTGTGGAAAGTATTTTGCTAATATTGAATAAAAGCTTTTAAAAAATTATAATTGGGAAAAAATTACAGGTAGGAAGATTATGAATAAAGCCTTGGAAAATCTAATAGAAAGAGGTTTCTTTCAGCAATGTACTAATTTGGAAGGCCTTTCAAAAAAAATGGACGAAGGGCCGGTAACTTTTTATATTGGATGTGATCCGACAGGTCCAAGTCTTCATGTAGGGCATCTGGTTCCGGAATTTGCCTTGAGGCATTTAAGAAAAGCCGGTCATAAGGGAATTGCACTTATCGGAGGAGGAACTGCCCGTATCGGAGACCCTTCGGGTAAGACTGAAATGCGTAAAATGATTTCTTATGAGCAAATAGATGAAAATGTGGAAAAAATAAAGGCACAACTGGAGAGGTTCATTGGTTTTGACGGAATTACTGCAAAACCTGCAAATAACAAGGACTGGCTGGCAAATTTAAATTATATTGATTTTCTCAGGGATATAGGTTCCTGTTTCAGTGTAAACAAAATGCTTACTTTTGAGGCTTATAAAAAAAGAATGGAAACCGGACTTTCGTTTATTGAATTCAATTACCAGCTTTTGCAAAGTTACGATTTTCTCCAGCTGCACACCAGGGAAAATTGCGTTCTCCAAATTGGAGGGGATGACCAGTGGGGGAATATTGTGGCAGGTGTCGATTTAATCCGCAGAAAAACCGGTAATGAAGTGTTTGGTCTTACTTTTCCACTTATAACCCGCTCAGACGGAAAAAAGATGGGTAAGACGGAAAAGGGTGCTCTTTTCCTGGATAAAAATATGACACCTGTGTTTGATTTTTTCCAGTACTGGAGAAATGTTGCTGATGCTGATGTAAGAAAATTCATGCTTTTGTTTACATTCCTTACTGTTGAAGAGATAAATGGGATTTGCTCCGGTGATATAAATCAGGCAAAAGAAAAACTTGCTTATGAGGTAACGAAAGAAATCCATGGAATTGAAGAGGCTGATAATGCTTTAAAGGCTGCCAAGGCGGCTTTTTCCGGTGCCGGAGACAAATCTACGATGCCGACATTTGAGGCTGAAAAATCAGTAATTGAAAACGGTATAGGGGTAGTTGATTTGTTTGCCATGGTAAAACTCGGCGGTTCAAAAAGTGAAATCCGAAGACTTGTTGAACAGGGTGGGGCTTCGGTTAACAATAATACTATTTCAGATATTAAACAGGTACTGGGGGTAAAAGACCTGGATGATTCCGGTGAGTTTATTCTCAGGGCTGGGAAGAAAAAATTTATGAGGGTTATTTTTAAGTAAAATGTAGCAAAATACAAAATTCCTTTTACATATATTATATAGAGTTTTTATTAAAAAGGAGTTTTGTATGAATTTTGAGCCGGATTTTATAAGAAAGGCAAGGGAGAAATTTTCTGTCTCCCTGTATCCCTGGCAACAGCTTGTTATTTCAAATATCCTTACAGGTTATGAAACTCACTGTAAGACTGTCAGTGATTCTTTTAATGAGGAAATTGACTCAGAAATCCTTTATGACGAAGACGGTTGCAGCAGGGCAAGGGAGATTGTCTTGCTGCCTACGGGGGCAGGAAAATCCCTTTGTTTTCAGGTGCCTTCCCTTATTTTGCCTGGTGCAACCCTTGTCATTTATCCTTTGCTTGCCTTAATGGCAGATCAAAAAAGGCGGCTTGACAGTTGCGGTATTGATTCTGTTGTTCTTAGAGGTGGACAAAGTATTGAAGAAAGAAACATAATTTTCAAAAAAATTGATTCAGGAATTAAATTTATAATAGCAAATCCTGAAATACTTTCTTCCGGAAAAATTCTTACTGAATTAAAAAAAAGTAATATTACTCATCTTGTAATTGATGAGGCCCATTGCTGTACACAGTGGGGTGATAGTTTCAGACCTTCATACCTGGAACTTACTAAAATAGTGGAGTTTCTTGACCCGCCTGTTGTAACCGCTTTTACAGCAACAGCTTCACCAACTGTACTAAACCGTATCAATGAAATAATTTTTAAAGGAGATGCTCATATAGTAAGGGGGGATGGCGACAGGACAAACCTTTTTTTTGAGGTTATAAAAACCGAGTCAAAAGATACAAGTCTTGTATTGCAAATTTTAAAAAATAAACGGCCGGCAGTTGTTTTTTGTAACAGCAGGAGTGGTACAGAGAAAACCGCCAAAATGTTAAGAAGAATATTGGGAGAAGATGATATAAAATTTTATCATGCTGGAATGGAAAAACAGGAAAAAACAGATACCGAGAAATGGTTTCATGATAATCCCAATGGTATTTTAGTCTGTACTTGTGCTTGGGGAATGGGTGTAGATAAAAGTGATATAAAAACAGTAATACACTATAATTTCCCGTCAACACAGGAAGCCTATATGCAGGAGGCGGGAAGGGGTGGCAGGGACGGTAGTATATCTAAAGCTATTCTTTTGTGGAGCAGCAGGGATGAAGAAAAATTGATTCAAGTTAAAAATGAATACATAACATCACCAGCAAACTTTTTTAAAGCCTATGTTTCCGATGATTATTGTAGAAGAAAAATCCTCCTTTGTGCATTAGGGGAAAATAATTTTTTGGAAAAGGGAAAACCAACCAAAATTAACAATCTTGAAAAATATAAAATTAATCCTTCAATGATTACTATAATGGATTTTATAGCTTCCCAACCCTCACCGGAATATTTTTCCTGTGAAATACCATCCGAGGATTCATATCCTGATTTAAAATACGAAGAAAAAAACAGTATATGTTCCGGTTGCGATGTGTGTTTCGGATCAAAGGCCGGTATGTCTGATTCCGAAATAGTATATAACTTTGTAAAGAAAAATAACCGGAGATTTAACTATGAATTACTGGTAAATAATTTATTGAAATCATTTAATTCTGAAACGTTAAAAAAATACAAAATAAAAATCTGGGAACCTGAAAACATAAAATTGATTCTGGATTTTTTACTTAGACAGGGGCGTATCTCCCTTACAAAATTTCTCCCTGAAAAATCCAGAGTTATTATTAACTAGTATAAAAATACATACACATTAAACATTTTATCAAAATATACTGTATGTTTTTTTATACATATTCATCGTCATTGTAGCTTTTTTCCTCGTAATACCCGGAGTCTTCATCGTTTTCGTCTTTAGCTTTTTCTGGCTGTGTATTATTTTTGGGAAGAGGCTTTACTTTTTCTCTCTTGGGACGCTTTTTGTAGTTGGAAATAAAGCTCACAAGTTTTATGTAAACTAATGCGGCCAGTACTATAATAATAACTTCAGGAGAAGTGACAACTTTTACCAATATGTCCAGAATTTTGTTCCAATCCATTTTGTATCCTGCTGATTGTTTATCAGTGTGATTATACATTATTTTATTTTTTTTTGCATTTATTTATTTTATTTTTTTTAAGTCTTGAAACCTTTATATCATAAAGCTAATATTACATCATGACGGGAATAATAGACTATAATGCGGGGAATATCTCCAGTGTAGCAAGGGCTTTAAGCTCTTTGGGGCTTGAGTTTTTAATTTCAAAAAGACCGGAAGAACTGGCAACTGCCGAACGCTTGATTATACCAGGCGTGGGTGAGGCAGCTTTTGCTATGAATCAGTTAAAAAAAAGCGGTTATGACTCTTTTATCATAGATGCTGCAAAAAAAGGGATTCCCATCCTTGGAATTTGCCTGGGATCTCAAATTGTTATGGATTATTCAGAAGAAGGGAATGTGGATTGTCTAGGTCTTATTCCCGGAAAGGTACGGCATTTTCCCGATGATTTGCCGGCAATGGGATTGAAGATTCCTCATATGGGATGGAATAATATCTCGTACAGAAAGACAGATCCTTTGTTTTCCGGAATCCGGGAAAATTCGGATTTTTATTTTGTGCATTCATATTACCTTGATCCTTCGGATATAGAAGATATTACAGGTGTTGCCGAATACGGAATTGAATTTTCCTGTGCCTTAAACAGAAAAAATATATTTGCTTTGCAATTTCATCCCGAAAAATCAGGAAAGCAAGGGCTTAAAATCCTTGGAAATTTTGCTACATTAACAAAGGAGAGCTTTGGATGCTAAAGAAAAGGATTATTGTATGCCTTGATGTAAAAGACGGAAGAACTACAAAGGGTGTTAAATTTTTAAATAATATTGATGTTGGTGATCCCGTAGAAATGGCTGCTGATTATTATACCCAGGGAGTAGACGAGCTCGTTTTTTATGATATTATGGCATCAGCTTCAGGGCGGGGACCTATTCTTGATTTGATTTCAAAGGTTGCCTCCAGGATTTTTATTCCATTCTGTGTCGGCGGAGGCATTGGTACAGTCGAAGATATCAGGGCTTCAATTCTTGCCGGAGCCGAAAAAATAAGCCTGAATTCCCAGGCTGTAAAAAATCCGGGTCTCATCAGTGAAGGTGCAAGGATTTTTGGTAATCAGTGCATTGTTCTCGGTATGGATGCAAAGAGAGACTCTTCGATGCCAAGCGGTTACCGGGTTTATATTAATGGTTCCAGAACAGAAACAGACCTGGACGCCTTGGAATGGGCCAAAAGAGGGGTGGAACTTGGTGCCGGGGAAATAGTTCTTAACTCTATAGATGCTGACGGTACAAAAGAAGGATACGAGATACCTCTTACAAAGCTGATTTCAGAGAATGTTTCAGTTCCTGTTATTGCTTCAGGAGGAGGGGGAACCCCTGACCACCTAAAAGAAGTTTTGACAGTGGGAAAGGCTGATGGGGCCTTGATTGCATCAATGGTTCATTCCGGTCAATATACAATTGGAGCAATAAAACAAAGTCTTGTGGGGAGCAATATTCCAGTCAGGATTTAATCTGTTTAAGCCTAAAATGCAGATTTTTAATTTGCTCTTTGGTGTTTTTTCCCCATTCCTGCAAGGTTAATGACAGGAATTCTGGAAACCAGCCTGATTTTCCGCTTTTTAGTGCAAAATAGGCAGCCGAATAGTGTTAATTGTGACTCCGCAAACACGAGGGTTCATCCCGGAAATGGATGAAATCCAATTCCGGAAATGTTCTCCCAAAAAATCATGCAAAAAAAACTTAAAAAACAAAGGGGGTTATGTCCACAGTTTTTCAGGGTACACTCCTGCCCTGATTTCAGACTCTATTCCCTGTTTTACTTTTTCCCTGTCTTCCTTGTAAGTCATTCCATACCAATTTCCGGTGGTTTTAAGGAATTTGATTCGCCCCTTTCCTGCCGCTATCTGTTCGGTGGCAGCTGAAGGCAAAAAAGCTTCCTTTGTCAATGAACCGGCATTTTCCTTAATAAAGTCATCAAAGAATGTTTCTAATCCTCTAAAAAAAGCAGGGGTAAAACCAAAAAAATTCATTGATGCCCATTCATTTCCGGTTAATTTGATTTTTTTCCCGTTAAATTCACTTATGACATTTTCAGAGTCTTCAGGTTCAAAGCTGATCTTTGTATGTTCAGTTATGCTTTTAAGCCAGCCGTCTTCTTCTTTGCAAATTCCTCTGGAAACTGAACCTGAGCGGCTCATGGTCTTTTTTAAATTATAAGTTACGATTCCATAATCGGTACTTTCGTTGGAAAGTTTTTTTAGATGTTCCCCCATGACTTTATAGGAATCGGATCCGTAAAAGTCATCGGCATTTATGGCAACAAAGGGTTCCTTTACGCTGTCTTTTGCACACAAAAGGGCATGGGCTGTTCCCCAGGGTTTTGTCCTTCCGGCTTTTTCAGCCTTTTCTGCCTGTTCTTTTGTAAGCAGGGTAAACTGTTCCTGGTAAATATATTCACAGGGGAAAAAACCGGAAATACGGTTGGTAATTCTTTCCGTAAAATCTTTTTCAATGGATTTTCTGATAATAAAATATACCTTACCGAACCCGGCACGTTTTGCATCATAAACTGAGTAATCAAGAATACATTCTCCATGATTACCTATACTGTCAATCTGTTTAATTCCGCCGTATCTGCTTCCTGCCCCGGCGGCTAGCACTACAAGTGATGGTTTCATGCTTTCATTCTACACCATAATCAGGAAATTTCCAATATATGCAGGTTATCAGACTGTTTAATTATATCAGGGCATTAGGAATAAAAGTAATCTGTTTTTCCAGATATTCAGAAAGATTTAACTTCATAATTCATAACAGGTTAAGGAATTGTATATAAAATAATTTTATGATATAGTTTCTCCGGATTTAACGGAGGATAAAATGGTGGAAAAGAAATTCCCTTTGACTAAAGAACAACTTAAAGAAATTGTAAAGAAATACCCCACACCTTTTAATATTTATGATGAAAGGGGAATAAGACAGGCTGCAAGGAGAATGTTAAAAGCTTTTTCAATTCTTCCACAGTTCAAGGAATTTTATGCGGTAAAAGCCCTTCCAAATCCATATATCCTGGAAATTTTGAAGGAAGAAGGACTCGGGACTGATTGTTCCAGTTATCCTGAACTGCTGCTTTCAAAGGCTGTGGGGATTACAGGTGAGGATGTAATGTTCTCTTCCAACGAAACTCCGGATAATGAATTTCTTGCGGCAGCCAAACTGGGTGCTGTTATAAATTTTGATGATATTACCCATGTTGATATTGCGGCAAATGTTTTAGGCGGCAAGCTTCCAGACTTGATTTCGTTCAGGTATAATCCCGGACCGCTAAAAAAAGGTAATGTAATAATCGGTAAGCCGGAAGAGGCAAAATACGGTTTGACCAGGGAACAGATTTTTGAAGGTTACAAGAAAGCTTCTGCCCTGGGGGCAAAACGGTTTGGACTGCACACTATGGTAGCCTCAAATGAACTTGACAGCAGTTATTTTGTGGAAACAGCAAAAATTCTTTTTGAGCTGGTTTTGGAGGTATATCAAAAAACTGGAATCAGGATTGAAATGGTGAATATCGGCGGTGGAATGGGGATTCCCTATAAACCGGAAGAAACCCCTGTAGATTTTGATTTTGTTGCCAGAGGTGTAAAGGAGCTCTATGACCAGATCATAGAAAAAAATAATCTGGGGCCTGTAAAAATCTGCACGGAGTGTGGAAGGATTATAACCGGACCTTATGGTTACCTGGTATCAACTGCCATCCGTGAAAAACATACTTACAGGGATTATATCGGGCTTGACTCCTCTATGGCGGATTTTATGCGTCCCGGGGTTTATGGTTCCTGGCAGTATATGAGTGTTGTAGGCAAGGAAGGGAAAAGTCCTGATATGGTTTATGATGTCGTAGGAAGTCTTTGTGAAAACTGTGATAAATTTGCCGTCCAGAGACAGCTGCCTAAAATTGATATGGGGGATTTTGTTGTACTCCATGATACAGGAGCCCACGGCCGGGCTATGGGATTTAACTACAATGGCAAGCTCCGTTCCGGGGAACTTTTACTTAAAGAAGATGGTTCCATTGTTGAAATAAGGAGAAAGGAAACAGTCAGCGATTATTTCAGTACCCTTGATTATCCAGGATTAAAGGATATTGAACTCTGAAATAATTTAAAAAAGCAGTTTTTTTCTTAACAGGGGAATGTGTATGATAGTGATGAAATTCGGCGGTACTTCCATGGGGTCCGGTGAAAGAATGGAGGGTGCAGTAGAAATAATACGGGACAGGGCTGCCTGCAGCAGGCTTGGGCTTGTGGTTTCTGCTGTTGGCGGGGTCTCGAATCTATTACAGGAAAGTATAGATTCCGCCGTTACCGGCAGTTCCCCCCGGGAGTTCATAAACAGCATCAGCAATATCCATTACAAAATCCTGGAAGACCTTGAAAAAGGAAAATCTGGTTTTAGGAATCTTTCCGGTAAAATAAAAGAAGAGTTGGACGGTATTTTATCTGAATATGAAAATCTCATTATGGCTGTTTCCACATTTAAAGAGTGTCCTGATTCTGTTTATACAAGGATTATGGCTTGCGGTGAAAGACTGTCATCCCGGATAATGTATGGACTGATAAAAGCAGAAAATCTTAGTGTCTGTTTATTGGACAGCAGGGATTTTATAAAAACTACAGGTTCATTGTTGGAAGGAGAGCCTGTATATTCTGAGATAATCAAGGCCTTTGAGCCATTTAAGCATGGACAGGATAAAGTACTGCTTATGTCCGGTTTTGTTGCATCATCTATGGACAATAAAACTAGTCTCTTGGGAAGAAACGGTTCGGATTTTTCCGCAGCCCTGATGGCAATGGGGCTGGAAGCCGAAAAGCTTGAAATTTGGACTGATGTTGATGGAATATACACTGCAGATCCGCGTATTGTACCGGATGCAAGGCTTGTTTCACAAATGACTTACGAGGAAGCTATGGAGCTGTCTTTTTTTGGTTCCAAGGTTCTTCATCCGAAAACAATAACACCTATTGCCCAAAAAAATATTGAGACCTGGAGTCTTAACAGTTTCAATCCTTCTTCTCCGGGAACAAAAATTGCCAGGGGCCCTTTTAATGATGGTAATGCAATAAGGGGCATTACTTCTTTGAAAAATGTATCGCTAATAACGGTATCCGGCCCGGGTTTAAAAGGCCGCCATGGTTCTGCAGCAAGGATTTTCAGTGCAGTTTCTTCCAAAGGAATTTCAGTTTTGTTAATAACCCAGGCAAGTTCTGAATACACGATTACTTTTTGTGTTAAGGATTCCCAGAGTGAAATTACAAAAAACTGTATTGAAGATGAATTTGCCCTTGAAATAAGGGAAAATCTTATTAATCCTGTTGAAATAAAAAACGGATATGCAATTATCACAGTTGTGGGTGATGGAATGATCAAGTATAAGGGAATTGCTGCAACTGTATTCACCGCACTGTATTCTGGAGATATAAATATCAGGGCCATTGCCCAAGGTTCTTCTGAGCGTTCTATAAGTACAGTAATAAACGGAAAATACGCTGATAAGGCAGTAAGAATTATCCACAGGTTCTTTTTTGACGATTTTAAAACAATAGATTTGTTTGTCTTTGGAATCGGAAATATCGGCAGCCGGCTTTTAAACCAGATTAGGGAACAAAAAGAAGATCTGGAAACCCAGAAAATAAAAATAAAGGTTATGGGAATTGCAAATTCAACCCATATGCTGTTGGACAAAAATGGAATTGATTTGGACGCCTGGCAACAGAAGTTGAAAGATTCTCCAACTAATGCTTCCGTTGAGAAAGTTCTTGATTTTATCAAAGAGGAAAAGCCTTTGAATCCGGTTTTTGCCGACTGTACAAAGTCAGAAAAACTCCCGGAACTTTACAGTAAGATACTCGGAAGGGCCTGCCACATCGCCACGCCGAATAAAATTGCCAACATAAAAAGCATGGATTTCTACCGTAACCTCCGTTATGCTGCAAACCGTGCCGGAAAAGGTTTTTTTTACGAAACAAATGTCGGTGCCGGACTGCCTGTAATTGACACTGTGCAGAATATGAGAAAATCCGGGGATTCACTGATTTCCTTTGAGGGGATACTTTCCGGTTCAATGTCCTATATTTTTGGGAGATTAAACGAAGGGATTCTGTTTTCTCAAAGTGTCAAAGAAGCAATGGATATGGGCTTTACTGAACCTGATCCCAGGGATGACTTATCCGGAGCAGATGCAAAAAACAAGGTTCTTATTATCGCCCGGGAATGGGGATATTCACTGGAAATTGATGATATCAAAGTGGATTCTATTTATCCTGATAACTTTGATTTATCCGGTTCAAAAGAGGATTTTCTTGCGAGGCTTTCTGATTTGGATTCTTTTTTTTATGAGCTTGTGAAAAAGACAGCATCAGAGGACAAATTCCTCGCTTATACCGGTGAAATTACCCCCATGGGTTGCCGGGTTGGATTAAAGGGGCTGCCCAAGGGACACAGCCTTTCAGGAATTGCAGGTGGTGAAAATGCTTTTGTTTTCAAAACCCGCCGGTATAGCCCCATTCCTCTTGTAGTCCGTGGATATGGAGCCGGTGGGGAAGTTACTGCGGCAGGTGTTTTTTCCGATATACTTAAAACTTTGTCTTGGCGGAATCCAATATCGATAAATCTTTGAACAGTAATAAAACAGGAGAAAATATATGGTTATTGTTTTAAAAAAGAATATCTCTGAATCGGATAAAAAATCAATAAAAGATTTTTTGTCAAAAAACAAGTTTAAGATTAATGAGATTACCGGTGAAGAAGAAACGATTTTCGGTGCCGTAGGGAAACTTTCCATTGATCCCAGAGAAGTTGAGATTTTACCCGGTGTTGACCGTGTTATTCCGATTTCAAAACCTTATAAAATGGCAAGCCGGGAATTTAAAAAAGATGACACTGTTGTTGAAATTACCAATATCCGGGGGCAGGTGATAAGAATTGGTGGTTTGAGAGTCTGTGTTATTGCAGGTCCCTGTGCTGTAGAAAACCGGGAGCAGATGTTCACAATCGCAAAAAAAGTTGCTGAATCCGGTGCAGTCCTACTGCGAGGAGGTGCTTATAAGCCAAGGACAAGTCCTTATGCCTTCCAGGGATTAGGGGAAGAAGGTGTAAAACTTTTAAAGGAAGCTGGTGATGCTTATGGATTGCCTGTTGTTACTGAAATAGTTTCTGCTTCTCATATTCCGGTTATGAAAGATTATGTGGATGTGTTCCAGATTGGAGCCAGAAATATGCAGAATTTTGAGCTATTGAAAAGTGTCGGAGCATTAGGTAAGCCTGTTATATTAAAAAGAGGTTTGTCGGCAACAATACAAGAGTGGTTGATGGCAGCTGAGTATCTTCTTTCCTCCGGAACAGACAAGGTTATTCTTTGCGAAAGGGGTATAAGAACATATGAAACGGCTACGAGAAATACTTTGGATTTGTCCGCAATTCCGGTTCTCCGCAGTCTTACACATTTACCCATAATTGTAGATCCAAGCCATGCTGTGGGAATCAGGGACAAGGTTCCGCCTATGGCACTTGCTGCCATAGCCGCTGGAGCTGACGGTCTGATTGTAGAAGTTCATTGTAATCCTGAAAAGGCACTTTCTGACGGAGCCCAGTCCCTGTACCCTGAGCAGTTTGAAAAAATGATGAGGGATGTCCAGGTTCTTTCCCCGGTAGTCGGAAGGGAAGTGTCCCATCTTAAACAGGACAGGGTTTATGAAAATCCCGTTTCTCACAGGGAAAGGGGATTGCCTGAAACAGAAACGATTGTTTCCTATTCAGGAGGCCAGGGTGCCTACGCTGAACAGGCATTACTCCACTACTTTGACGGAAAAATCAAAGAAGAAGCACTGCCGTCATTTGACCATGTTTTCAGGGCTGTGGCTGACGGAAAATGCGATTACGGTATGATTCCACTGGAAAACAGCCTTGCAGGTTCTGTTTACGAAAATTATGACAATCTGTACCGCTATCAGGATATATCAATTGCCGGAGAAATAAAACTCCGGATAGAGCATTCTTTGCTGGCACCGGAAGGTTCTGATATTTCTAAAATTAAATCAGTATATTCCCATCCCCAGGGATTTGCCCAGTGCAGGGAATTCTTAAAAGAACATCCGCAATGGACCTTAATTGATACCCCTTCTACATCAGATGCAGCAAGAATAGTTAAAGAAAAAAATGATATAACCTGTGCGGCAATTGCATCTGAAATCAATTCAGGGATTTATAAGCTTAAAGCCCTGTGTACAGGTATCGAAACCGACCCCAGAAATTATACGCGGTTTGTGGTAATCGGAAGAACAGGGGAATTCACCGTTGAAAATCCTCAAAAAGCCACATTAGTTTTTTCCACACCTAATGATCCAGGTGCTCTTTACAAATCCCTTGAAGTTTTCCATAAGTATTCTTTGAATCTTACTAAACTGGAATCAAGGCCAATCCAAGGACAGCCATGGAAATACAGATTTTATATTGATGTTACCCTGCCGAACGGCGGCGTAGTTTTAAAAAAAGCCTTTGAAGAACTGACTGTAATAGCAGAGGAGGCTAGAATTTTGGGATTATATTCAGAGAGGAATTAATTATGGAAAGATATGTATTAACTGTTTTGGTTGAAAATCATTCCGGTGTTTTAAGCCGGGTTTCCGGGTTATTCAGTAGGAGGGGATACAATATTGACAGCCTTTCTGTGGGTGTGACTGATAATCCTTCTTTTTCCCGTATGACCATTGTTTTGCGTGGAGACTTGTACATTCTTGAACAGATAGAAAAACAGCTGGCAAAACTTGTTGAAGTGGTTTCTATTCACAGATGTAATCCTGCCGATACGGTTTTGAGGGAACTTGCACTTATAAAAGTTGGAGTTGATGTTTCCACAAGGGTGGGGGTTATTGAAACTGCCAATATTTACAGGGCTCATATTGTTGACGTATCAAAGGATTCTGTAGTTATAGAAGTTACAGGAAGCGAAGATAAGATTGCCAGTTTGATCCGACTCCTGGAACCTTTTGGTATCAAGGAACTGGTTAGGACTGGTTTAACTGCAATGGACAGGGGAAACAGAATTTTAAAACCGGACGGGCAGGAATAACTTGTACATTCCATTTAAAAATAAAGGGGCAGTGGTATGTTTTCCAGGCTCCTTTATTTTTTTACTTTCATCCAAAAACAAGTAATAAATCCGTAAAAAAAGACCTGGTTCTGCAAAACAGAACCAGGTCTTTTTTAAGTATATTTTAACAGGGTTAATTTATATTATATAAAGAATCTCAAAATAAATATAACAAAAAGAACCCATGTTACAATTGAAATCTTTTTGTAATTTCCCGGTTTTACCAGATTAAGGATTACATAAGCAATAATCCCCCAAACAATACCTTCTGCAATGCTGTAAGCAAACGGCATTACAATAATGGTTATAAAACAGGGAATTCCTTCTGTAAGGTCTTCAAAATCGATTCCTGCAACAGCCTTCATCATCAAAAAGCCTACAAAAATCAAGGCTGGAGCAGTTGCTGCACTTGGAACCAAAAGGAAAAGGGGACTCAGGAAAAGAGCCAGAATAAACAGAACCGCTGTGACAATGGATGAAAGACCTGTCCTTCCTCCTGCAGCTACTCCCGAGGAACTCTCTACAAAGCTGGTTACTGTTGATGTTCCCAATGCAGCACCGGCAACAGTACCTATTGCATCAGCAAGAAGAGCCTGCTTTACCTTTGGAATGTTTCCGTCCTTATCTGTTAATCCTGCTTCTGTCGTTACACCTACCAGTGTTCCGATTGTGTCAAAAATATCAACAAAGAGGAATGTAAAGAATACTGTAAAGAATTTTAAAGTCAGAACCTGTGAAAAATCAAACTTCCAGAATAAGGGAGCCTCAGGGAGGGAAACAGCCTGAAAACCTTCGGGAATCTTTGTTACACCGAAAGGAATCCCGACAATAGTTGTGAGGATGATTCCGATAAGAATGGCCCCCGGAACCCTTAAAGTATAAAGAATGACTGTAATCAGCAATCCTATTACTGCAACAAGGGCACTGCCTTCCAATGGTGCAAAACCGATTATTGTTCCCATTTCGCTGGAAACGATACCGGCGTTGCTTAATCCGATTAAGGCAATAAACAGTCCGATACCTACTGCCACGGCCTTTTTTAAATTGGCAGGAATGGCTTTAATAATTGCTTCCCTGACATTAAAAAGAGATAGAATAATAAAAAGAACACCTTCGAGAAAAACAGCAGTCAGGGCAATCTGCCAGCTGTACCCCATACTGCCAACTACAGTATAGGTAAAAAAGGCATTTAATCCCATTCCCGGTGCAAGAGCTATAGGCAGGTTTGCGGCCAATGCCATAACCAAAGTTGCCAGTGCGGAAGCCAGTGCTGTAGCTGTAAAAACGCCACCTGCTGACATTCCCGGAATGGAACCCAACATACCGGGGTTTACAGAGAGAATATAGGCCATTGCAAGAAATGTAGTAATACCTGCAATGATTTCTCTTTTTACGGTTGTCCCCCGTGCACTCAGATTGAAGAATTTATCCATTCTTTCAAATCCCCCTAAAAAAAGTTATATTCAATTCTACCATACTTTTTTATGCAAAAAAAGAAGTTTAATGTTTTTATTTAGAATTTTATTGTTTTTTTTATAATAAATGGTTATATTGAACTAACATAGGAGGGATTTATGAAAACACTTATTTTAGGAATAGAAGGAATGAGGTGCAATAATTGCAAGAAAAATGTTGAAAATGCCGTAAATTCAATTCCCGGAGTTTCCGGTACCGTAAGTCTGGAAGAAAAAAATTGCAGAATTGAAACAGAAGGGGATGTAGATATCCAGACTGTAAAATCGGAAATTGAATCCCTTGGTTTTGATGTGATCTCAGTAAAGGAAGGATAATTTATTGCATAAAGCCCCTGGTACTTATGCCAGGGCTTTTTTTTCAAAAAAAAACATACTGTATTGACATTATTTTAGTTTTACTGTATAAAAAAAGCATACCAAGCCGCTGTAGCTCAGTTGGTAGAGCATCGGACTGAAAATCCGTGTGTCGGCAGTTCGAGCCTGCCCGGTGGCAAAAACCGCACTGATAATAAGTAGTGCGGTTTTTTTTAATAAATTATTAT
>JADIMM010000020.1 GCA_017694795.1 Candidatus Gallitreponema excrementavium | reverse complement strand
TTCCCCGGCCTCCGGAAGTTCTTCCAGGGTTTCTTCCAGGGGTTCTTCTAGGGGTTCTACCCCGTTTTTCTCCTGTTCTGCCTGTTCGGAAAGGGTTACCGGTTCCTGTTCCCCGGCCTCCGGAAGCTCTTCCAGAACTTCTTCCCCGGTTTTATCCTGTTCTGCCGGCAGGGAAACCAGATTTTCAGGTTTTTCCCGGAAAGAGGGCTCCTGTGCCTTGAAAACCGCCCCCTTTGATAACATTTCTTCCAGCATTTTTTTTATTTCATTTATGCTTTCCTGATTTCCTGAATTCTCTTTCTTCTCCCATAAGACACTTATAAGTTCTTCCCAGGATTCATTAAAATAGTCGTCAATCAAGGCTCCGTGTTTTTTCCACCCAGTTCCCAGGGCTTTTTTTATTTCCCTGGATACAGCCCCCTTTTTCATTTCCATTTCGTCTAAAAGTTTGTCCCAGGTTAAATTGTCTCTATGATTGATATACTCCCGGATTATTTCTTTTTCCAGTTCAATAACTCTTTGATGGATTATGGAGTAAGAATCCTGCCTTATATTGAAAAGCAGGAAAAAAGCCAGAAATACGGTTATCACTATTGTTACCAAAAGAAGGTTCTTGGCAGAATCCGGGAACAAAAACAATTCGTCATTTGCAATTTCCCCGGTAAAAATTTCATAGGGGCTGTTTTTTACCGTAAGGAGCATATAGCTGTTGCCGTTTTCGTCTGCAAATGAAGTGTTTCCGGGAATTCCGATGCCCTCAAGATTCTGTATTTCAAGAACAAGTTTTTTCCCGATTACTGACAGGCTTTTTACGAGACCTTTAAGATTATTTTCCTTGGAATTAAACAGGATAAGGCTTTCACCCTGTTTGATAAGGTTTCTTGTTACAAGAAAATTTTCCAAATCCCTGACTGAAACATAGAAAACTGCAGTTCCCTGATATGCGTTATAATTGTCGATAAATGGTAACAGATACAAAATTTCTTCTTTACTTTCATCCAGAAAAAGCTCTCCGGTGGAATTTTCTTCCTGGCTGATTTCCTGATACCTTACATTTGTATCAAGTTGGTCGTAATTTTTGAATGCTGTAACATTTTTATTTGTTGCCAGTACGTCGTTTTTATATGTGCTGTAGTGGACTCCCCGGCCCTGAAAATCAATAAAGCGGATTCCTTTTAGCCCCGGATTCTGTTCAAAGAGCTTTCCCGTAAATCCGTTTCTTTCTGTAATCGCCTTTTGCCCTGGATTTGGGAGAAAACTTACTTTCACGGATTCCTTGCTTAAAAAGTCTCCGAAACGCAGAAAATTCATCCTGTGGTATTCGTCTAAGGATTTTTCCACCGTATTGAGACTTTCCACGATACCATTGATTACGGCAGGCTGGTAGAATCTTGTCTCTATTTTTTCAAAAACCCCGGAATATAAAAAAATTGCGGATAAAGAAAAAATTATTACTGAAATGAGCAGGCTCAAAGCCGTTTTTTTTCCTGTAGTCAAAGAATTCCCCCGCAAAAATTGTTTCCGTAAACAGGTGTTTTGTGTGAAAAGAGAAAATATCCTTTTTCTGCTTTCCGACGGTTTAAAATATATTTTTTGTATTATACACTAGAATAAAATTATGATTGAAGTTTTGCAAGAAGAAAATGAGGCTGTAAGGGTTTTTCTGGTAGGTAAAAGGAAAAATTGCCGGCGTGAAGAATACCCCGGGGAAAAAGACGGACCGGATTTGGATGAATTAAGGGGGCTCGCCGGAACTCTCGGAATGGTTGTTGCCGGGGAACTTGTTGTAGGGGATTTTGTTCCCGGGCCTGTTTATCTGGTTGGAAAGGGCAAGGCAGAGGAAATTGCAGGGGCTGCAAAAAATCTTTCCTGTGATTGTATAATCTTTGATTTTGAAATTTCTCCGACACATCAGCGTAACTGGGAAAAACTGGCGGGAATTCCGGTTTTTGACCGGCAGGAATTAATCTTGCGGATTTTTGAGTCCAGGGCAGCTACCAGAGAGGCTGTTCTTCAGGTGCAATTGGCAAAATTGAATTATTCTCTTCCAAGGCTTGCCCATTCTTACGGAAATCTTTCAAGACAAAGGGGCGGTAATTACGGCAGCAAGGGGTCTGGTGAGACAAAACTGGAAATGGACAGACGGGCTGTTCAAAATGAAATTTTCAAAATAAAAAAAGAACTGGAAAAGGTCAGGCAGAACAGGGCAACCCAGAGGAAAAAAAGGGACCGTGTCCCACTACCTCTTTGTACCCTGATTGGTTATACAAATGCAGGAAAATCAAGTCTTTTAAATGCCCTTACTGGCTCCATGGTTTACGAAAAAGACGAACTTTTTGCAACATTGGATCCTTCTACCCGTAGATTGAAAAAGGAAAGTTCCTATTCTCTTTTGTTTACAGATACAGTGGGTTTTATTGAAAACCTTCCCCATACACTGGTAGAAGCCTTCCGCTCTACCATGGAAGAAGCCCTGGAGGGGGACTTGCTGGTAATCGTAGTGGATTCTTCATCAAAGGACATGGAAAAGATAAAACGCTCCTATGAAACAACCTGCTCGGTATTAAAGGAAATCGGTGCCGATTCCCGGCAGAGACTTATTGTTTTGAACAAGGCCGACCTTATAGACGGTTTAAGACGGAATGAGTTAAAGGCTGTTTTCCCTAACGGAATTTTTACAAGTACAAGGACTGGGGAAGGGCTGGAAGAGCTTGTAAGACAGGCCGGGATTATTTGTGGCGGTGCCAGACTAAAAGTTTTGATACCATACGGAGAAGGAGCCTTAATTTCCTTGGTTTATAGAACCGGACACATTCTAAGTGAGGAAAAGACGGATAATGGAATTATTTTTGATGCCTTTTTCCCGGGAACCTCCGTTATAGACGGAAGGAAAGGTCCTTAAAAACCTACCTTTATTTCAAAGTTACAAAAATTTTAGAGAAAATAACAATATTTGCAAAATTTCCCAAAATGGTACTATAATAATTATGGAATTATACCGATTATTAAGAATGGAGTTTTTATATTTTCGGGGGATTTTGGATGAATAAAAGGTTTAACGTTGTTTCTCTTTTTTTGTCAGTCGGATTTGTTTTTCTTTCGCTTTTTTTCTTTTCATGTGAGGTTGGATTAGGTTCTGCCGTTGATACCCAGCCGCCAAAGATAACAATCCAGTATCCGCCGGTTGATTCGGTTATAAGGGAATCTTTTGAGCTTTCCGGCCTTGCAAGTGACGAAACTTCTGTATCTTCTGTAAAAGTCACCCTTAAAGAAACCAATACCGGTGTGAGTTACGGGCCTTACAGTGCCTCGGTAGACAACACGAAAAAAAACTGGAAAATTACAGTGAATACTCCAGAAACTCTTGATGACAAAATCACATATCCCATAAAAGACGGTTCTTATGAAGTTACTGTTACTGCCACAGACACGGCAGGCCGGACAAACTCTGTAAACCGTTCCTACATAATTGACAATACGGCTCCGGTTTTGGTTATACAGAATCCCTCTACAAAGGCGGATGCTGCCAATCCCAATGTATTCGGGACGGATATCAAGGTTGTTGGTCAGGTTTCTGATCAGAACGAGATAGATTTGCTTTATTTTACCTCCTGGGACTGGGACGGTGCTGGAAATAAAAAAACCACAAAGGCTACAAATATAGCACAAAATATGGATATAGTGCTGGGAACATTCCAGGAGAGTGGTTTCTACGAAGAAATATACGGCAATATCGATGAGGGTGAAAAAAAGTACCTCTTTTCTGTTTCTGTTTCCGACGAGGCAAGAACATACAAGGGGGAATCTGTCCAGCAGGATCCCGAAGAAAGGGGAAATATATCAGAGGGATATTATCTGAGAAACGAAATATACAGTCCTGTTCTCAAAGGAATGGAATTAAGTACAAAGGATTTGTATGCGATAAAATCCGGTTCTTATACCGGGAACACGGTTAATTTGGAAGAATTGGATAAGGAACTTGAAAAATATTTTATTCCTGTTTCAGGAGACGAAACAAAGCCCGGTTCCTTTGCCCTTAATCCAAAGAACAATCCTACCTGGAGTATTCTGGGTATTTCGTCCCTAAACCTTACCGCTCCGGTTTTTGATACCTCCCGGACAAGATCAAAAAACACTTTGATTACTATTTCTGCCTTGATCGGGCTTAACGAAACACCCCTGCTTGAAGATTCCTTTGGTGTTGTGGCTTATCCCTGCGATGATACAGGAAAAATAACTTCCCAGACTCCGGTAGTCCTTGTTAAAACAGCAGCCCAGTGTACCACCGATGCCGAGATTTCGGAACGGGCAGGCTTGCTTGAGCCTTCCGGGGACAACTATAATATAAATGTCCCGCTGGAACCTTTGACCAACGGAAATCATTATGTGATTGAACTTTTGGGAGAAGACCAGGATTCTAATGAATTTGACAACGGTGATCAGGTGTTTGCAATCTTGATTGCCACAGAATCCCAGCCTCCGGTAATTAACATTACGGAACCCAAGGAAAATATTGTTTACATTAAAAAGGACGGCTCCGTTACATTTAAAGGTACAGCTTCTGCTGAAATAGGGGAGCCTTCTGTCTATGCACTTATTGACAATAATACTTCCAAGGTCAATGCCACCGGAACACAAAACTGGACAATAGTACTTTCCGGGGAGAATTTTGATGTGGAAACAGGTAACTCGGTTTCCGGTGTAATAAGCTTTGTGGCAAAAGCCGAAAACGGGCTGGCAGTTACAAAAGATATATCCTATTACTATGATGTAAGCAGTCCTGAAATCGAAATCCAGGACCCCTATCCCTACGTAGGGGAAACTGCACCATACAGCATAAACGGAAAGGTTACAGTTTCCGGTACTGTAATTGATGATGACAAGGTTGAATCCGTCAAATACGAGGTGTTATCAAATTCCCAGGTTTTGGAATCCGGAAATTCTGTAAATACCCAGCGTTTTTCCTTTGAGCTGGATACAACCTCGGATATATATAAAGACAAAGACAAGTCCTTTATCGATATAGTTGTAACAGCCCGGGACCGGGCAGGTAATGAGACTTCTTCCTCTTACCGGGTAAAAATCGACCAGTCTACAGATTTGCCTGTGATAACCTCTTCCAATGCTTCTTTTGAAATCCAGGATAAGGATTCTATTGCACTGAATAGAAACCTTTTTAGTGTTTCAAACAACAAACTGAATTTTACGGTAACCGACGATGATGGAGTAGGCTCCGTATTAATAAAGCTGAATGGAACCGATGACGAAACCTTTACAAAATCTGGGCAGCCCACTACCCAGTCCGTAACCTATACCCTGCCGGATACAGACGGAATTTACGCTGTAGAAGTCGTTGCCACTGATAAATACGGTGTAAAGGCTTCTTCCGGGGAGTTTTATCTTGCAGTGGACTCTGATACACCTACAATTACGGTGGAATCCCCTGTGGAGGGTGGCTTTGTATCCGGAGAGTGGATTTTTGCAGGGACAGCAAGTGACAACTCCGGAATAAAGGGTGTTTATTCCGTAGTTGCAGGGGAAGGTGGAACCGAAACCGTAACAGCTGTAAATTTTGACAGTTCTTCCGGCCAGTGGTCTGACACCTACAATGTTGGTACTGCCAGCGGCAACTTTGAAAGAAAATACCGTGCCGAGGATAAGTATGGCAGAACCCAGGATATTATTGCAAAATACAGCGTAGACACTGTAGGCCCGACTTTGGATGTAACTACACCATCTTCCGGGGAAACTTACATAAAAACAGAAAATTCTTTTAGGATTACGGGAACAGCTTCTGACGCCCAGAGTATTGATGGTGTTTATTATATCCTCAAGGATAATTCCTCAACTCCGGGTGCACCAGATGATACCTGGACAAAGGCCGCCCTTCAGGGCCGCAACTGGCAGGCTTCTCTGGATTTGAGTTCCGGTAATGAAGGGGTTTATTACCTGTTTATTTCGGCTGTAGATTCAGCCCATAACATAACGGAACCTAAAATGTATAAAATCTACGGAGATAAAAATTCTCCGGAGCTGGTTATAAACCAAGGTCTTCCTTTCTATAGTGACGGTGGTGAAGATTCCTTCCTTTCTGGAACTGTAGAAGATACCTACCTTGAGTCTTTTACAGTGACTGGTGGTAATTCTGGCTCTGTGCCGGAAATAAGCGGCAATACCTGGAAACTTGGGTTGGGGGATTGGCCTGATGGTAATTATACACTGGTTTTTACAGCCCGGGACAAGGCCGGCCGCGAGACAGTAAAGAATGCTTCCGTGGTTGTGGACTCCGGGGCTCCGGTGGTGGAATTCACATCCATTACACCCTTAGTTGACGCAAATAACAGAAAGGATAATGTAAACGGAACAATTACCGTAAAAGGTACCATAGTAGACGATACTTCAATTACTGCAACCTATACATTAAGGCAGAACGGGGTTCCGGTTTCCGGATTTGAAGATGTTTCACTTGGCTCCATGCCGGTAAGCTGGTCTTTTACTGTTGATACCACAAAACTACAGGATAAGGCAGAATGTACCGTAGAGATAAATGCTGTCGATGCCACTAATTCCAGAACAACCGAAACCTATACTGTTTATGTAGATCAGTCTACTGACAGACCTGTAGTGAGCTACAGCAATATGTCTACTGACGGTGGAACCCAAAATCTCTTTGGATTGGGAAATAATAATATTTTAGGATTCTTTTACGATGATGACGGGTTGCTGGCCTCTGAGGTCTGGATAGACAGCCAAAAGAAATATGACTTTACTGATTTGGGAAGTCTTACAACTTATCAGTTTAACTACGATGTTTCGGATTTGGACGAGGGTGAACATTCGGTATATTTCGTCATTACAGACAAAAATGGTCTGAAAGTTACCACAAACACGACAAAATTTGCGGTGGATAAAAATGTACCTGCACTTACAATAAGTACCCCTCAAAATGAGTTTAAGAGCGGAGTTATAGTAATAGAGGGAACAGCGTATGATGAGAACGGTTTTACTTCCGTGACCGTGGGAGATGTTCCGGTAACTGTTGTGGACGGCGGTGGATTCAGCCAGCAGAACATAAACTGGACATACAATTTTGATGCGGGAACAGAGACCGGGGAACAGAGCCGTACTGTAAAGGCTGTTGATAAATACGGCCGGTCTACAGAGGTTGTATTTAAGTATAAGGTTGACGTAACAGCACCTCAGATTAAAAATATTTCATATCCTTCCTCCACTTACATAAACCTGCCTGATGTACCCTTGTACACTGTTTCAGGGGCAGCATCCGAGGAAAACAGCGGTAGCGGCCTTAAGGACATAAGGTATGCCTTGGTAAGCGGAAACGGGCCTGCCCCGGATGACGATGCTGTGGCCGATGCCCAAGGATTGGGGTATTGGAGGACTGCCGACGGGCTTACCAGTTGGAAAGCCTCTGTGGACTTTACCGGGCTTACAGCAGGGGAGTATACCCTCTACATAAGGGCAAGGGATAATGCAGGAAACCAGGCTACTTCCACCGGAAAAACCATTACGGTTGATACGGATCAGCCTGTTTTGGCATTAACCTCCCCGGAGCAGAATAAAGCTTTTAAAGACTCGTTTACATTAACAGGGTCGGTTACAGATACAAACCCGGGAAATGTTTCGGTAATGTTTAATGGTAAGAGTTTTACCCCCTCGGTTTCCGGAACAACCTGGACCCAGTCAATCTCATTCAGCGGTATAAGCGACGGACAGTATACTGTAGATGTTACAGCTTCTGATTTGAGTGGTAAAAACGTTAAGTCCAGTTTTGTATTTGTCAAAGATACTGCACTGCCTGCTGTAACTCTTTCCAATATCAGTTCTGACGGAACAACAAATTTGATTGAGACAACACCGAAAGTTTACGGTACCCTTTCTGACGCCCATGCCGGACTTGCCCTCGCATCTGCGGTATTCCTAAAGAATGAAAGCGGAACCTTTACAGAAAAGAAAAATTATACCTTCCCGGCATCTGAATTGTCAGGTAAGACTTCTTATAACTTTACCATGGATCTGGTAAGTCTTGTTGGCTCTGATACCCTTTCCGACGGACAGTGGAAGATACGCTTTACCCTTTCCGACGGGGCAGGAAATTCCGGCACTTCGGAATCTGCTGCGTTCATGGTGGATAGAAATAATCCTACTGTAACAATTTCCAATGTCCTGGACATGACAGACGGAAGTGTTGTAGACCAATACGTTTCCAAAGGAGTTTCCTACAGGGCAGAAGGAACAGCCCGGGACAACGGAGGACTTAAAGAGGTAAGAATCCAGCTCTTAAAGGATAACAAAACCGTGCAACTGGACGGCTCTGATTACAAGCTTGGCACTCTGGATGCAGGAGGAAACTGGACCTGCGAAATAGGTGCCCCATTTACGGAGTCCGGGGTTTACAATCTGGTTGTTACAGCAGTGGATTTGGCAGGCAGAACAAGGGAAGAAAAACTCAATCTTCTTTCTGATACGGCTGCTCCTGCTATCACATTTACAAGCCCCTTTGCCAAGGACTTTGTACAGGTAAATTATCTCATAGGTAATGTTGTTGTGGCAGGTTCTTCCAGTGATGATGCAATGGCTTATACAGCCTATGCCATCGGGGGAAAACTCCAGGGCGACACTGTAACAGAAATAAATTCAGGCACTCTGATTCCTTGGACAACCTTGGACGGAGGAACGTACAACTGGCGGTTTGAATTTGATACGACAAATTGCGATAACAGCGAACGTGCCTACAATGATTCAGGATCTGTTTGGACAATTCCCGTCCACATAAAGGCCGTGGATTTGTCTGGTAACATTGCTTACGAGACATTGAACATAAAGATTGATACTGACATGGATAAACCTATTGTTGACATTACCTATCCCAGTGACAACTCCATTGTTGGAGGACAGTTCAGGGTAACCGGTGAGGCTACGGATAACGAAGCCGTTTACAGGGTATTTATGCAGGTAGAAGTGGAAGGTGCAGTGTATAACGGTAATGAGCTCACTGGTTTTGCCGGGGTAACTAAATCCGGTGGAATGGATGCCAACGGCGAATCTTCTGAAAAATACTTTACCAAAATCGGGGATTCAAAGGATGCCTGGTATGCCATAGACGGAACGGCTTCCTGGAGTTTTGCCCTGAACAGTCTTAACGAATTCAACAAGGAAGAACTGGTAAAAGCCGGTGTCACCTTTACCTCAGAAGAACAAAACAGGGAAAACAGTGATACTACAACAAAGCTTATTGTCCGGGTTAAGGCCCAGGACAGCAAAGACCATGGTTCAAGCGGTGATGTTTTGGGCTTGTATGACGAAATAAGGCTCACATTGCAGTCCGGAGCCCCTGCCATAATTGAAAACAAGGTTCCTGATGCAAATACTTATGTATCCGGTTCTGTTCCGGTAGACTTTACAATAAAGGATGACGAGGCAATAGACTCAGTTACAGTTACGGTAGGAAGTACTCCTGTTACTGTTACAGACTCAACAATCGGAGCAGGTGTTACCTCCGGAAGCTTTACCTTTACCCCGGTCGGGGACGAAACAGCCCAGGGATATTACCGTGAATGGAGGGTTACAGGTTCCTTTGATTCCACAAAGTATTCAGGCTCTGTTGTCTTTACGATTGAGGCTACTGACTACAGTGTTTCAGGACAGAAAACCTCTACCAATACAAGAACCCTTTTTGTGGACAATACACCTCCAGACATTAAGGAGATGGGAACAGGATTCTACCTTATGGACGGAGACGGCAGGAAGACTTCTTCTGAATTCCTCGATATGATGGGAACCCGTTCCCAGATTAACGGACAGGCATCGGATTCCGGAAGCGGTATCGGGAAAGTGATTCTCTACCTTACCAATACTGATGACACTGTGCTGTACAGTTTGGGAGGAGGTGCCTCCGGGGAAGAAGTGGATATTTCCGGAACAAGTTTCAGCACCACGATAAACACAAGTACCGGTGTTATTCCCTTCCCTGTGGCTTCTCTTGATGATATTCTCACTGGAAAAACCAACGGTATACCACAAAACTACATCGTTGTAGACAAACTTGAAGGCGGTGACGATAACACCGATGTGGGGGACCGGGACGGATATAATGAACATCTTGCAGTTGACGGTTCCTGGTATGTAAAACTTAATTCAAATAATGTCAGGGACGGGGAGTACCACATACACTATGTTGCTGTGGACAAGGCAGGAAACATAAATTACAAACGGGATAATGTCCGTGTTGCAAATAATGCCCCAACCATTGAGTCCTTGGTTTTGTATACTGATATCGATATTAACGGAACAATCGAGGATGACGAAAAGATTGAAATTACTGCCCGGCCGGTAATTGAGACTGACCCTGTCAGTGGGGCTACCATTGTAAAGAGTTATGAGGCTGTGGATGACGGCTTTGTAGTAAGGAACAGTAAATTCAGAATGGCTGTTACTTCCAAGGTCGAAAACGGAATCAAGGAATTTAATGTTACGGCTCCTGGCGGAACCACATTAGATGCGGGTACTCTTTCAGGAACAACTAAAACCTGGAATGTGACGGCATTTGGTACGGATTCAAGTTCCAATACTGATAAGAAGGTCTTTACAATAAAGGTTACGGATAATATTGATTTGGTTTCCAAAGATCTTGAGGTAAAGGTTCTTTACAAAAACAAGGATTCCGAAAAACCAAAAACCTGGTTCTATGAATTTGATACCGAAGAATGGGACGGACGCAGCACCGGAACCGGTTCCATACACAGTGACGGAGGACATATAGAGCTTAGGGATGATTCTCTCTTTGATAATGACAGCGTAAAAGACCCGGATGTAAGCGGTACAATCCTGTTGAGGGGAAAAACCACTGATGACCAGAGGCTTTCCTCTGTAACAGTAAGTCTGGACGGAACAGAAACTACTATTCTTGAGTGGAACGGCTCTTCCATGGCTCCAAAAACCGGTGTTACCTTGGTAAACGAGGAGTTGGGACTTTCCGGTCATACCGTAGAGTGGATTTACAAATGGGATACCGCAACTATTAACGGAGTGGCAAAAAAGAATGTAAATGTCAGTGTTTCAGCAGGCGATGCAGGAAGCAACACCAGTGATACGCTGTCCTATTCCGATAGTTTTGTTATTCCGGCAGATCCGGCAACAGAACCCGGTTATAATGCCATGACCGTGGATGTTGTACCGTATATTGTCTCAATAACAACTCCTGTAAGAAATCAGGGTGGTCTCAAAAACGACAATATACGATCTTCCAGCGGTAAGTATTCGATTATCAGGGGAACAAACGATACCTTCATTACTGTAAGTGGGTTTAACCTGAACCCGGGTGCAGTAAGATTGGTCAAGACAAGTTTGCTGGAAACGGCTTCACCGACAAGCGGGACAGCAGTCAGTTACAACAGCGTTCTTTCCGGTTATACAGGGTTTAGTATGAGTAATAATATTACTGTATCCGGTTACCTTGAGGTCTTTGTTAATGGAGTCCGTTCGATTAACAATATAAATGATAATTCTCTTGAGTATAACAATGAAGAGAACATTTATACCAAGAACGCACTATTAAATGACGACAGGTATATCCGGATGTTTGATATGAAGAGTACCGGCATAAAAAATGCCTATTATCCGACCATGATTATGGACGGAAATGACCCTGTCTTTGCTTATATAGACGAAAGTGGTGGACCATCTTCTAATGTAGGAATTGGTGCTGGTAAAGGGGCCGGTAGTTATCAGCCTTCTCATGCTATGCCCCAGAGAGCCAAGTTTAACGGTTCTACGGCTGAGGAGATGGATACGGAGTATCTTATTAAAGCTTCTTCTTGGGATCAGATGGCAATGGCAAAAGACGATGGTGGTAACTATTTCAATTTATCGATTTATAACAGGGATGGAGGTGCAATGTCCCTGATTTACGAACGGTACGCCGAGCTTTATACTAACGGTATGGGCTGGGGGGCAGGAACCGGTTATTCAGGTTATACAGGAAATTGGGCATACGATGACAGAAATACTGCGATAAACTTAGAACTTGTGAACTTCGAAGGAACCCTTCAGTTGGGTAGGTTTAAGAGTCCTAAGATGATTGCCAAAGGAAATTCTGATAATGGGTATGCACGTATTTTCCTTTCGTATTATGATGAATCTACTGGAGAACTGATATTCCGGAATCTACAGGTTGGTACAAGTGTATCTGGAACTTCCTATTCTTTAGGATCTTTATTAGATAAATATTACTATACAAACTTGTCTGAAAACAGAAGTAACAGTTCTTACTGGTCTACGGGGCGCCTACAGGTAACAAACACAGCATCCCGTTATTTTGCAATGGGAGTTACAAATGATTACCGGGTTATTATAGTTTCCTATAATGAAGATCTTTCAAGATTGGAGATGTATTACAGTGAGGATCCGGTTTTGTGTAATGCTCCTACTGCCAGCATATCCTGGACTAAATCCAGTATTGTTTTCCCGGACTATGTAGGAAATTATGTTTCTATGGCTCTTGATGATAATAATGGAATACATATTTCGGCTTTTGATGCCGGGGATTCCGACATGGTCTATATGTACATTCCGTCCTATAACAGTACTGATATGACTTTATCCAGGGTGGATCAGGCTTTCTCTGTCGGTAACTGGACGCAGATTAAGGTAAAGGATAATGTACCTTACATTGCATATTACAATGCCACAGAAACAGGAGGCAGGGATTCCATAAAGCTTGCCTATGCAAATAATCCTGTAAACAGCATCTCTGATGTAAAACAGGGAGTTGACGGAGACGGGTATGTAACAGGAGACTGGGAGTTTATGACAGTTCCGGCTTTGACTCCGCCCCAGGGAGGCGACGTCAAGTTCCAGAATGTGTGCCTGGACTTTGATAGTTCCGGAAATCCTGTAATTGCTTATCTTGGAACTAATCTTGAGTTTGGTAAATGGTACAGCGAGTAATTTAGGTTTGTATCACCTCTGAATCTTTTTAAACCTGCGGTTTCAGTTTGGAGCCGCAGGTTTTTTTACAATATTTGTTATTTTACGTGGCAAAGGTTTTGGTATTTAAATGTCAGAATGTTCTGTTTTATCCATCATTATAGTTGAAATGTGAATCTTACCGGCATCAAATTACGTAAGTTATGCTCCTGTATTGCAGCTAAATTTCTACCGGAGGAACTTTTTAAAAAAACATTGCGGTAAAAATATAAAAAATACATTTAATAATATACAAAACAGTATCTGTTTTTGCCTTTTTTTTACCGCGAAACTTCAAAAACTCCGGAAAGGGCCTTTTGTACTTCGGCTTGTAATTCTTCTGCTTCTTTTTGGGTTGCAGGTTTTAATAAGGGAAGTATAAAATCCTCCGCAGAAAAGGCAAGGGTTTTTGCAAGGTTTCCGTGAAAATCAATAAAAGGCATTTCTTTAATGCAGGAAAGGTTTTTTCTTTCCTGCAAAATCAGGCTGTTGATTTCTTTTGAGTAAAAACAGTCTGTTATTTTCTGTATTTCTTCTTCCTGCCACCCGGCTTTGGAAGGAATAATAAGGGCTGTTTCTTCCATCATCAGGGTGAGGTTTTTGTTTACAGGAAGTCCTCCCAAATCCGGTATGCCTGCAATTTTTATGCTGTTGTTTTCAATCCTGTATTTTTGGGAAAGGGACAAAAGAATGTGGCTCCCTTTTTCGGTAGATAAAAAGGTTTCCATTGAGTCATAAAGATTGTATGTAGAGGCATTGGTTTGGAGTTTGTGTTCTTTTTGCAGTCTGGAAAGGGTTTCAGTCCCTCCCTGTTCCCCTGTTAAAAACCCAACAGCCCCAAGGGCAATCAGGCTTTCTTTAGTTGTTTTTGAAGGAATAAAAATAACAGTGTCCTTTCCCGGTTTTTCTGTGTTGGTGAAAATAAAATAAGGGTCAAATGTAAAAGGAAGATACAGCAGGGTACTGCCCGTTGTTTCTGTTTTTCCCCTGAAAAGCTGTTCCTGCCTTGAGGCGTTGGCAAGGGCTGCCGGTAAAAGCGTTCCCGGAACCTTTTCCTTGTTTACAGGTGCTGAAAGGTTTTGTCTCAATAAACTGTTAATGTCATACTGGTATGAAAGGGGAACCTCTGCGGCAATAAGTCTTTGCTTATCCGCTTTTTTAAGAATTTTTTCCAATGTCTTTCCGTCGTTAAAAAATATGACTTCCAAATCAAAGTTTTTAACAAGGTCTTTCCCGGATTTTTCTCCAAATCCTGAGGATTCCAGTTTTTCTTTTATCACCGGCAGGGCTTTCCCGTAAAAGTTTATGTATTCTTCTTCCCCGGGAACTGCAATTTTGTATGTGTGGGTTTTTGAGCAGCCCGTACCCATCAAAAAAAACAAGATTAAAAAAAAGATTAAACAACAGGGAGTGCAAAAGGATTTTTTCCGGGATTCCTCAAAAAATCCCCTTTTTTCATTTTCTCTTGTTGTCTTTTTAGTTTCCATTCCTTTCTCCTTGCCCGGATAATTTTAGTTAAAGCTGGATCTGGATAATGGATAACCAATCCGGATTCCCTCTGTTCCCAAGAATTCTTTCCTCTGTCCTTCGATTAAGAACTGGACATTGTCTACCGTGGAAAACTCTGTTGCGGTATAAACAATCTGCATAAGCTGTCCCCTGCAGCCTTCGATACCCTTTGTGTTAAACTGGAAGCTTTCGTTAAAGTTCAGGACGGCTGTCCCGTTTTTTACTGTTGCGGAAAGAAGTTTTGTCCCGGAGGGAATGAGGGAAATAATCCCCTTTTGATTTTCCACGGAAGTCGGTCCTGTAAGCAGGGAATTTATTGCAATGGTCAGGGGGGAATCTGTTTTTTTTACCTGCCGGATTATTTTTTCCCGGACAAGGGTTCCTGAATTATCCACCGAAATAAAATAAAGTACGGCATCCCTTGTTTCCTGTGCCTGTACCTGGGGCTTAGTATCTTCGTTTTTTTCCTGTTTTGCAGGTTCATCTTTTTTTTCTGTAGTTTTTTCCGGTTCTTTCACGGTTTCTGTTTTTTCTGTTCCGGAGGAGTCTTTTTCCTGTTTTGCAGGTTCATCTTTTTTTTCAGTGGTTTTTTCCGGCTGGGAATTTTCCGGTTTAATTTCTTTTACAGGCTCAATAATTGTAAGTGTGTCTTTTTTTTCCGGCTGGATTTCCTTTTCCAGGCTTCCGTCTTCACCGGCAGGAAGTTCCGGAGTTTTGAGAAGTTCTTCCAATTCTTTCTGTTTTTGTACTTCCTTTTCCTGCCTCTCTTTTTCAGAATTTTCGGATAACTCTGTCCGGAATTTTCCAAATAGAGGGATAATCACATCTTTTTGGGTTAAAAAAAACACAAGGACCAGCAGAATGGCTGCTATCCAAAACATCATTCCCAAATGAGGTTGTTTTTTCTTTTTATTAGTGGCCATATTAATATAGTAAAGTTTTACAGTTATTCTTGCAATAGCCGGAAAAGGTATAATTTTCCGGATAAACAGAGGCTTTTTACATTCAGCAGTATTTTCTTATCCATAATTTCCGGTAAAACATTTTATTCCATTTTAGTGCTTTACAATATTATTTGTAAAATGTTAAAGTTGTAGGGCAGGATATTTGTTCTTAAAAAAGATAAGTCCTGGCGGGAAACAGAATTTCCGGTTTTTTTTAAAATTTTAATTATTTATGGGGAGATGTAAGGGATGAAGAAACTGTTTTTTTTATTGGTTGCATTTACAATGGTTTTGTTTGTGTCCTGTAAGGAATCTGAAGAAGATGCCATGGAGGTTTACACCAGGGCAATTAAAGACTATGGACAGCGGGCCGGAGATTCGGTTACTTTGAGCATGCAGGGTGATTGTGCCTATCAAGGTAAGGAATATCAGATTACTGTATCTATGGATTGTGATTATCAAAGAAATTCCCGGTTTGGTCTTCACGGTATTATGGATGTAAACATGGAATCACCGGATGGTATTGGTGTGACTTTACCGGCGGAAATTTACATGGTTACAGAGGGTGAAGATCTGCTTGTTTATGCAAGTATATACAATCAATGGTATTATGTACCACTGGAAGGTTTTGCCGGGGTTTATGAGGAGTATTTTTCTGCCGGTGTAATGGATAGTTTTTATGAGAGGCTTCCGGAACTTGTTTCCTGTAAAAGTCTAGGAAAAACTGACTTTAACGATGAAAAAGTCAGAAGAATACAGGTGACATATCTTGAGGACTATATTGGAAAGGTTCTGGAAATCTATGGCACCGGAGATTTGGATTTGGCCGGAAATGACGGAAATTCCGGTTTGACCGAAGAAGATTTGGAAGAATTTTCTTCCATGCTGGACGGAGTTTCCTATGAAGCATATATAAATAAGGGTGATTCTCTGGTGGGATATTACATGGATTTGGAAAGCCTGTTTACGACTGTTGTAGGCAATATAGAAGAATTCAATGAAATTGGCCCGTTTTTTGATATTTCAGGATTTGTTTTGGTGAATTTAAGCGGAAATGTACCGGAGGAAATTGTTGTTCCCCAGGAAGTAGTGGATAACTCAATTTTTATGCCGCTTTAGTGGAATATCCGGGGCTTGTTCAGCAAGGTAAGTCCCCTGTATTTTATCCCCGGACAGGTTTTCTGTTCCGGGATTTTTTTTTAACAGCCTTTTCTTATTTAAAATATTATATTATACTATGAGATGCAGACGGCATTATGCCTGTTACTTTTTTTCGGGGGATTTATGGCTTTAGAAGATGGAAGCCTTCAACTTGTAACCTTTCAGTTGGGGGAAGAATTGTATTCAGTTGATATCATGAAAGTAAAGGAAATTGTCAAGTTACAGAGTATACGTACGATTCCTAATTCACCTGACTATATTGAGGGTATATTGAATTTGAGGAAGGAGATTATACCCATAATCAATCTGCACAAACGGTTTGACATAAAAGAAAGTATAAAGAGCGAAGAGGATGCCCTTTTAGGTGGATTTATCATACTTCAGATAAAAGATTCAAAAATCGGCATAATAATCGATAGAATAGCCAGAGTTGTTGAGATAAATGTAAAGGATATCCAGCCCCCACCCCAGATGATTACCGGAATCGGGGCTGAGTACATTCAAGGTGTTTGTAACATGAAAGACGGTTATTTGATTATCTTGAATACTGAAAGGCTTTTTAATACCAAAGAGCTGCAAAGAATTGCAGAATTAAGGAATTAAAACAGGACATTTTATGAAAATCGAAGCATATTCTCCCACAATAAGGCGCAGGGAAATGGATGCGGTGTTAACCTGCCTTGTCTCGGAAAAAATCGGTCCCGGAGAGATGAATACAAAGTTCGGGCAGCTTTTAAAAGAAAAACTGCCTTTGGATTTTTCCGTGGCCTTAAGGAGTCCTACCTATGCCCTTGCCCTTTCTTTAAAGGCTTTGGGGGTGGAAAAAGGCAGCAAAATTATTGTTTCTGCCCTGGCACCTTTCTGGCATTATTCCGGGGTTGTTGCAGCCGGATATGAGCCTCTGGTTGTGGATGTTAGTTCTGATACCGGTTTCCCTACGGCTTTGGTTCTTGAAAATGCCGTCAAAGAAGGTGGAAGGGCAGTTGTTCTTCATGAGCCCTTGGGACTTCTTCCTGAGTTCAGGGAGTATGAATCCCTGGGTATACCCGTAATAGAAGATATTTCCCAGAGTTTTGGTGCTGTTTCAGGAGAACAAAAGGCTGGTACTTTCGGTTCATATTGTATTCTAGGTTTGGAAGAAAAAGACCTTCTTACTTGTGCCGGTGGTGCAGTGCTGATTGCAGGCAGCCGGAGGGAGGGGGTGGTTTTAAAACACCTTTTGGAGGATGTTCCTTCCGAAGAACTTCTTCCTGATGTTAATTCGGCATTAGGTTTTGTACAGTTAAAAGAGCTGGAAAGAAACAGTCAGGTTTCAAAAGAAATCCACGATCTTTATATCAAGTCGTTTTTTAGAAATGCCGGAAAGCACAAAATGTTGCTTACCGCAGAAAATGTAGTTCCGGCTGTCTACTCCTTTCCGGTGGTTTTATCCGGAGGGGTTAAAGAAGTAAGGGCTTATGCCCACAAAAAAGAAGTAGAAACCGCCTTCGCCTTTGAAAATTCTGTTTATTCCAAGCGGCAGGAAGAGATGGAAAATTATATAAATGCAAAATCTCTTTTTTTAAGGACTTTGTTGTTTCCTCTGTATCCCCGTTTGGGAAAAACTAATGTTTCCAAGGTTATTAAGGTACTGGCGACTTTACCATAACAAATTATCCGGAAGAGGGAAAGAATGGGAGAAACTTCCGTAAAGAAATCTGCCGTAGCGTTTGTTGAAAAACCGGAAACCCGGGAGACGGCACTTAAAGTTAAGGATTTTCTCGAAAAAAGGGGGCGTCCCTGTCTTTTGCTGTCCCTGACTGAAAAGAATTTTGACATTGACTTTTCCGGATTTTCCCTTGTGGTAACCCTTGGTGGGGACGGAACGGTTCTCTTTGCTGCAAGACGGTGTGCTTCCATGGGAATCCCGGTTTTCCCTGTGAATTTTGGAAAATTCGGGTTCATAGCCGGAATTCCCAGAAATGATTGGGAAAGGCTTTTGTCGGATTATCTGGAAGGAAGGGCTGATATTTCCAAAAGGCTGATGCTGGAAGTTAAAGTTGTCAGGGATGGAGTGGAGATTTTCTCTTCTTCCGGACTTAATGACTGTGTTATCGGTTGTGCCGGTATTTCTAAAATTGTGGCCCTGGAGGTTTCCATGGGTAAAATTTCTTTGGGTGAATACCGGGCTGACGGCATTATAATAGCAACCCCTACCGGTTCTACCGCCTATTCAGCTGCTGCCGGTGGCCCAATTGTGGATCCCGGGCTTGATGCTTTTGTTGTAAATCCGGTTTGTGCTTTTTCACTTTCTTCACGGCCTCTGGTTATTCCTTCCTGTGAAGATATCAGGATAAGGATTCCTTCCGGTCAGGCTTCAGAATTGGTGCTTACCGTGGACGGGCAGGAGGCCCTTACTTTGCAGGCTGATGACCGTGTTTTGGTTAAACAGTATGGATTTAAGGCTCAGATAATTTCCTACACTAAAGAAGTTTTTTACGATGCCTTAAAAAATAAATTGTCCTGGTCCGGTTCCTGGGAAATTACGGAAGGTTCACGGAAAAAGGGTTGAAAAATTGACCAGACCGGAAGAAAACTGTTTTCCGTTTTAAAGGCTTTATTCCTTTATTATGGGGATACAATGTTTTGCCGGCGGTTTTTATTCTGTGGTTTTAAGAGGAGAGGCAGATGTTGGAAGATATCAATATCAAGGATTTTATTCTCATAGATAATGTTTCCCTTGAATTCGGCCGGGGTTTTAATGTCCTCACCGGTGAAACCGGGGCCGGAAAGTCAATTTTAATCGGAGCCCTTACCTTTCTATTGGGAGGAAAATCCTCTGCAGACCAAATAAGAACCGGCTGCAAGGAGGCTGTTGTTTCCGGGACTGTTCTTATTCCTGCAGTAAACAAGGCGGCCTTAAACTGGCTGGAGGAACGGGGGGTTGTTCCGGAAGAAAACCGGGTATTGCTCCGCAGAATTCTCAAGGATAACGGAAGATCCTTGGCATGGATAAACGAACTGGCAGTAACCCGGAATGAACTTGACGAATTTACATCATACCTTTTTGATATCCACGGCCAGCACGAACACCAGAATCTTCTTAAGGCAGCTTCCCATGGTCCTTATCTGGATTTGTACTGCGGAATTTCTTCCAAGGTTGAGGAGTTTTCTTCTCTTTATTACCGGTTGTCGGAAAAGAAAAAACAGCTTGATGAATTACAGCTTTCGGAAAGGGAAAAGAAAGAAAAATTGGAGTATCTGGAATTTGCTGTTTCGGAGATTGAAGAGGCTAAATTGACAGAAGGGGAAGAAGAAATCCTGGAGCAGGAAGAGTCCAAACTTGTAAATTTTGAAAAATTGTACGGGGTTTTGGAACAGGTTAACACACTTTTAGGGGATGAATCCGGAATTATTTCCCTCCTGAAAAAAAACAAAAATCTTTTGGAAACGGCTGTTCCACTGGACTCTACTCTTGAGTCTTTTTTATCACGGAGTGAAAATTCTTTTTACGAGGTTCAGGATATTTACGAGGGCTTACGGCAGTATCAGGAGTCTTTGAGCTTTGAACCCGGCAGGCTGGAACAGGTTCAGGAAAGGCTTTCCCTGATTTTCAAACTGAAGAAAAAATACGCCGGTAGCAGTGATTTGTCAGTAAAGGGTATTCTTGCATTCCGGGATTCAGCTTTGGAAGAGATGAAAGATTTGACAATGACCGAAGAAAACAGACAGGTTCTTCAGGAAGAAATTAGAGAATTGGAGAAGAGTATTTACAAATTGGGAACCTTTCTCCATGATAAACGGGAAGAAGCCTCCGGCCCGTTTTCGGAAGCAGTCACAGCCATAATTAATTCTTTAGGCATGAAAAATGCTGTTTTTTCTGTTTCACTTTCCAGCCGCCCCGGTACAGAAACTACCCGGACTTGTACACCTACAGGCTTTGATTCTGTTGAATTTTTGATATCTTCCAACGAGGGGGAACCTTCAAAGCCACTGTCAAAGATTGCATCGGGAGGGGAAATTTCCCGCGTTATGCTGGCGATTAAGAGTGTGCTGGCAGGAAAAGACTCCGTTGACACCCTTGTATTTGATGAAATTGATACCGGTATCGGAGGGGAGGTTGCACTGGAAGTTGGCTCCCATATAAGTTCCCTTTCTGAATTCAAGCAGATTTTATGTATAACACATCTTGCTTCCATTGCAGTTAGAGCCGATAATCATATTAGAATCGAGAAAAAAACTGAATCAGGTAATACAAGAACCTCTGCTGTCACATTAGGCGGTGAAGAACGGGTAAAAGAAATTGCCCGGATGCTTTCCGGCGATGCTTATGACGAGGCTGCCCTGGTTCACAGCCGTGAAATGATGGAAAAGTACGGAAAAGGAGCTAGCTGATGGCAATTGATACTGAAAAGGCAAGGCAGAAATATACGGAAAGATACAATAACTATAAAACCCAGATCGATGTCATTTTACAACGGGAGAAAAACCTCTTGCAGCTCATGGAAAAGGACAGTTCCGGTATAGAGTACAAAAGACTTGCCTTGGCAGAAGATATGCTGAATTTGTCCTCCCTTTATTTGCTGGTCCACAATCTTTCCGTCTCTATTTTGGGAACAAAAAGCGATGATTCCCTGAACGAGGCCCGTAAAACCCTTTACAAAAGTATTATTTACCTTGAAGAAATTGTTACCAATTATGTTGATGTTCCTTTTACGGATTATGAAAAAAATCTGGAGGCAATTGCTTCTGTTCCGGAGGCAAAAAGGTATCAGTTGATAAAAAAGCTGGGGCTTGCAATCCGCCTTGTAATGGATGCCTACGGGGAAAATACAAAGTGGAAATGGACTTTTGTAGAGCTGGAGGGGCGTTTTGCCATTGTGGCAAAAAATATTATGGATTTACGGGCCATTGCCAAGGACGGGCTGGATCCCCATTCTCCGGATTACGAAATTTCCGTGTACCATCTCAGGCTTGTTAAACATCTTTTGCAGCAAGGGGCTGACAGATACAGGGAAAAATACGAGCTTTCCACAAAGCGTATTGATGATTTCAGAATGGCTATCCAGTTTTTGCTTGCCCTCAGGCGTATCCACCTGGTTTTGAATGAAAGGGAGGAGGCTGAGGAAACAAAGAAGAAGGC